>CAUZFM010000161.1:0-2500 GCA_963579235.1 uncultured Binatia bacterium (SeqCode) | reverse complement strand
CGTGCAGCAGGTGCGCATCGTGGGCCCCACCACCACGCTGGGTTACCTTAAAGTTAAGATCATGTAGGCGCCCCGGCGGCCCACCCGCCAGGTAGGATTAGCGGCCCCGAGGCAGCTCGACACGCTCCCCGGCTCACGGCGCAGGCGTATTTCGTTCGAGGAAATCGAGCAGGGGGGTGTAGACCTGGTTACCCGGGTCGTCGGGTTCCGCCGAAAGAACGTCGATGTGGGCATAACCTTCGCTCAGGTGGACCTCGAAACCGCCGGCAACGTTACCGTACACTGTATTAACGGCGAGGTCGGTCAGCACCCGTGCCGTCCCATCGCAACTGGCGGCGGTGCAGGGCCCGATGCTGTGGGCAAAGTTTCTGAAACTGCCGTTGGTGGGGGTGAGGCCGTTTGTGCCGCCGAGGCATATGACGGGTAAATCGATGTTGGCTGCCTCCGTGAGGTTTTCGATGTCTGGTCGGCCCCGGTCTACCGACAGCTGTGTACTGTCCAGCCCTCCGGAAAAGGTTGACTGGGAGGCGGCCATCACGCTGAGGCCCGACGAGGGAAAGTACCAGTCTCCGAAGTTGGACTCACCGGCGGACAGCGTCGACAGCATCACGTCAACACGCGATATCTCGGCCTCCTGCCCGTTGACCTGGTTGGCGGAGAAGGCGACGCCGTTGTCGGGAATCGCGACTGAAGGCATCGGCTGGTCTATGTCGATCCACAACCTGTAAGGGTCACCCACGAAGGCGGGGTACGGAATAATGAGTCCCCCCACGAACGGCAGGTTTCCCCCGTTACTCGAGTACCCCATGGATGACATGAAAGCCGTTACCGGCGAAAAATCGTCGTCCAGGAAAAACCCGAGTCCAGCCTCGACGCTCGACGGTGGCAGAATGTCGAGTATGCCGAGACTATCGACGAGATCGACTGCCGAGCCGGCGCCGTAGTCCTTCTGTATCAGCGCCTGGCCCTCGGGGTCCAGTATTCCCTGGTTGCTTATGACGTCGCTGGCCGCGTGTACGCCGGGGGTAATGAAAACCACGGCGGCATCGAGATTATCTCCCGTGAAAACTTCGACCGGCTCCACGCACTTGTTCGAGAGCGCGCCCGGGGGTAGCGCCAACGCCGAACAGTCCGAGTCTCCGCCAGGGCAGGCTGTGCCGTCCCAGCACCTGGCGTCGTCGTTAATAATGGCGCTGTACAGTCCGCCGTCGGCCTTGGCTATTATCGTGTCCAGCTCGTCATCGCTCAAGGGGCCGGTGGGAATCGAGTCGCCGCCACCCTCGAAGAAAATCAAGCCTGACAGGCTGGCGTGTCCAGGCGTGACCCCGGCGCCGGTATCAAAATCCGTCGCGGCGTAGCGTGAAGCAAAGGTGGTCCCGAGAGAATGCCCGGCCAGGAAAACGGCCGGGGCGCTGGGAAGCGATGCTGCCTGCTGGACGATCGCGTCGATGTCACGGGCGTGCACGTTGGCAGTCTGCTCCGAAATAAAAGCCACGTCTGCTCCCTGGTGAAAGACCGCCCTGCGCGAAAGCCGCGGGTCCAGTGACAGTCCGAGCTGCGCCCCGAAATACCAGTCCAACGTAAGTTCGGGATCGTTTTGCTGGGCGGCCAGCAAGCCGCCGGCCCTGTCTTCAAGGAGATTCGTGCGACGTTCGGAGTTCCAGACTTCCAGCACGAGGCCCCGGGCGGCCGCCTGTACCACCAGGTTTTCTGCCAGGTACCTGAACGAGTTTGCTCCACCGGCAAAGCCGGGCGCGGTTATCATTACGGCTTCCGGGTCGCCGGCGCCATTGAGATGGCACCTGTCGTACACTGCCTTGTTGAGGTCGATGATGGTGGTACCAAACTGCACATCAAGCGTGCTGGCCGGTGGCACCGCGGTGCCGGCAGTTCCATCGGGAGTGTGCGCAGTGCTGGCACTACTGGCTATCTCGAAGTGCTCGAAGGATGTGGGGCCGGAGCTGCAGTCGTTCGCGCACGAATCCACGTTGTCTGCGTTGCCGTCGTCGCAGGTTTCACCACTGTCAACCACTGCGTTGCCGCACGAAGGAATGCACGTTGGCTCGTATCCGCTCACCATGCCGGCGTCGGAAAGCAGGGTGCAGGTACGCGGCTGGACGGCGCCAACTATCTCGAACCACGCGTTGTCGGGAGGCGAGAAGGCCGGGCAGCTGACAGGATCGTAGGGGGCCGCGCAACCCGACACACCCGGTAGCTGCTCAAATCCCAGTCCGGTCAGCAGGTTGGCGGCGCTGATCGCCCCACAACTTGCACTGTTTCCGGCTTGTCTCTTGCTGTCTGCCGCCGTTGTTTTAGCCAACAGCTTGCTACACTTGGAGGCGACCTTGGCCAGGCAGGCCGTGGTATCGCCCGAGGAAGCTTCCAGCCTGTCCTCCTCGAGTTGGCAATTCAGCAGGGCGTTAGCGCAAGCGAACGAGCTCTTGTGAGCCGAACCCATGGCCTTGCGGTTATTTTTCTGCAGGGCTTTCTGGCACTTGGC
>CAUZFM010000160.1:0-2554 GCA_963579235.1 uncultured Binatia bacterium (SeqCode) | reverse complement strand
TGGAAGCCTGCGACGACGGCAACTATTCAAACGCTGATGCCTGCCTGGTTGATTGCGCGGCCGCGAGCTGCGGCGACGGCTTTGTTTTTGTTGGCCAGGAAGAGTGCGATGACGGCAATGTCGACAACGATGACGCTTGCGTCGACAGCTGCGAGACGGCGTACTGCGGCGACGGTTTTCTCTTCGTTGGCCAGGAAGAGTGCGACGACGACAACAACAGCGACACCGACTCTTGCAGCGCGGGCTGTGATTCACAACGTGTAATTTCAGCCGGCGTGGTAGCGCTGGACCAGGTGCTTACTTACAACCGCTGGGGTAGCCACCAGTCTTCGGGGATGATTTTTGCGCTCCGGCGCGACGTGGTCGACATGGCCGGTAACCCCATAGGGGAGGGCGGATTACCAGGCCAGGTAATGGTCAGGCCGGGCAAGCGCCCGCGCCCGCTGGTGCTCAGGGCCAACGAGGGCGATGTTCTGCAGGTCCATTTTACAAACCTGCTGGCACCGGCCAGGCCCAACGCCAAGGGCACGACCACGAGGCTGGCTTCGATGATGGTCAACGGCACGCGCGTGCTGGGCGACACCCACGACCCTGTTGTGACCGGGCTCGAGGGAATCGCACCGGGGCAGTCTACCGACTACTGGTGGAAGGCCGGGCACGAGGGCACAAAGTTGTTCTACAGCCTGGCTGGACCGGCTGGCGGTGGTGGCGACGGTGGCCAGCTTTCGCTCGGACTTTTCGGAGCTTTCAACGTCGAGCCCGAGGACAGCAGCTGGTATCGCAGCCAGGTGACAGCGGCAGAGTTGGCGACGGCGCGGTCCCAGGCCGAAGCACCAGCGCTTTTTAACTACGACGCGGTAGACCTGGCAGGAGTGCCGGTGCTGCGCATGCTCGACGACGCTGGTGAACTGGTGCACTCGGATCTCAACGCGATCATCGCCTACGATCAAGCAGCAGATAACGTGCAGTCGACCTCCGAGGCCACCTTCAGGGAGTTCTCTGTAATCTTTCACGACGAGATCGAGCTCACCCAGGGATATCCCCAACTTGATAACGATGTACTCAAGCCGCTGAGCGATTCTTTTGCCATCAATTACGGCTCCGAGGGCCTGGGCTCGCGCCTGCTGGCCAACCGCCTGGGCGAGGGGCCCGCTGCGAATTGCCTGGAGTGTCCCTACGAAGAGTTCTTCCTCGAGTCAGCCGTAAGCGGTGACCCGGCCCTGCTCAATGTTTTCGAGGATGACCCCTCCAACGTTCACCACAGCTACATCAACGACAACGTAAAATTCCGCAACCTGCACGCGGGTCCGAGAGAAACGCATATCTTTCACCTGCACGCTCACCAGTGGCTCGCCAACGCGGGTGAGGGCATGGACGACAACTCGGTATACCTTGATTCGCAGTCAATAAGCCCGATGAGTAATTTTACCTACGAGATCCAGTACGGTGGCGCGGGCAACCGCAACAAGGTTGTCGGCGATTCAATTTTTCACTGTCATCTCTATCCCCACTTTGCCCAGGGCATGTGGGCACTGTGGAGAGCGCACGATGTACTGGAAGATGGAACCCGTCGCCTGATGGACGGAGAACTGGGACCGGGAACAAACCCGCTCACAGGGGGGACGGTTGGCGGTACGGCCATACCCGCGCTTGTTCCAATGCCCGACTACGCGATGGCCCCCGAGCCCAGCTACGGGCCGAACGCATTGCCCGGTTATCCTTTCTACATGGCACAGGTCGCAGGCCACCGGGCGCCACAGGCACCGCTCGACGTGGCCAGCGACGGCGGACTGCCGCGACACGTGTTTACTGACGGCGGCCAGCGAAGCACGGGTGCGGGGGCTGCAAGCTATGACTTCCACGTCGACGTGGAGGTCGCCAACATACAGGTGCTGCCCCAGGAGGGAACGGCGCTTGAGCAGGCCGCGATGGCTTTCCACGCCAGCCCCGGTGTGACTACCACCACCCCCGAGGGTGACGCAGCTTTCTTTGAACTGAACGGCTTACCCTCCACCGCCGGCGCACCTTACGCTGAGCCCTGTCCGCCCCTTTGCGGCAGCGCCCAGCAGGGCGAGTACCAAGCCGCCTGCATGGACGGTTGCATGGGCAAACCCTGGGATCCCGAGTGCTCATTGCGTTGCGAAGACTGCACCACGGCCCACCGCACCTACCACGTGTCGTACATAGAGCTCGACCTGTTGGCCAACGCGGCCGGCTGGCACGACCCACAGGGGCGCATAAACGTGCTCGACTCAGACGTTTCTCTCTACGAGGGACAAACGACCACGGCGGATCCGTTTTTCTTCAGGGCTAACTCGGGTGAGTGCATCACGTTCAAGCACACCAACCGCGCGCCCAAGGAGTTTGACCTGGATGATTTCCAAGTGAGGACGCCCGCTGATGTGGTCGGCCAGCACATTCATCTTGTAAAGTTCGACGTGACCAGCTCCGACGGTTCGGGCAACGGCTGGAACTACGAAGACGGCACTTACTCGGCCGAGGCTATAGCCGAATGGACCGCGGCCAGCAATGCGCTCGGCGGGTCGGCCACCTC
>CAUZFM010000159.1:0-2568 GCA_963579235.1 uncultured Binatia bacterium (SeqCode) | reverse complement strand
TCCGGAGAGACGACATCCGACGGGACGCGCTCAAAGAACGCGACTGCTGTTGGCAGCGGCCTGCGCCTGAAAATGGAGATGAAACTGAGCCAGTTCAGCCGCGAGGCCAGTCTCGCTTCGAGCGCCGCGAGCAGCGGCCTGCCCCTCCGGCTGATGGCCGTACTATCGGCCACCATTCCCGCCGACCTGCCTTTGACCCTGGACAGCTGGCAACAGGACGGCGGCTCGCTGCGCGTCGCAGGCGTGTCAGACTCGTTTGAATCGGTAAACCGGGTGCAACAATCGCTCGAAGAAAGCGGCAGTTTCGCCTCGGTCGAAATTCGCGACGTACACTCGGCGGTCAACGGCAAGGGCGTCAACTTTCAACTGACGCTGGTTCTCGGCGACGTGGGGCCCGGCGCGTGAAGCTGTCAACACCAGTGACGGCGGCCAGCGCCCTGCTGGCAAGACTCAACGACCGCGAGCGGCGCCTGGTCATTTCCCTGCTGGTACTTCTGGCCGCGGCCTTGCTGTGGACAGGCGTGATGGAACCGCTGTCGCTTCACCGTCAAAAGATGACGGGGAGGATCGACCGGCTCACGGCAGATCTCGGACCCATGCTTGAGCTGGAACAGAAGATCGCCCAACTGAGGCGACAGGGCCGCAAGACCCCAAGCGCGAAGCTGGGCGAAGGTGTCTCACTGTTTTCGCTGGTCAGTGAAGCAGCCTCGGGCTCGGTCGCCACCGAATCTGTGGCTTCGATAAACCCTGGCCATCAGCGCGGAGCAGGCGGCCAGGAAGAAAATACCGTCGAGCTGAAGATTCAAAGCGCAACACTGCCCGCTCTGCTTACGCTCCTGCGGCGCCTTGAATCGGCCGCCCCGGTCGTGCTCCTGCCCAGGCTTGAGCTGCGGCGTAGCTACGGCGATAGCCAGAACTTTGACATGACCGTGGTTGCGGCGGCCTCCGGCAGACCATGAAACGCTGGGCGCTGTTCGCGCTGTTGCTCATCACCTTTGTCTTAGTGGGCATTCCCCACCGACTGCTGCTCGAAACCCTGCTCGACGAGCCACTGCGGCGAGCGGGCGTTGAGCTCGAGCTGGGCACCGTGCGCCCGGCGTGGCCGCCGGGTTACCGGGCCAGCGACGTCAGGATTTCAAGAAATGGCTACCGCCTGCAACTCGACTCGCTGTGGCTGGGACCCGGCAGCGGGGGCCTGCTCGTTGAAGTTGCAGCCTGCGGGGGAAGTGCCCGCCTGGCCCTGTCCAGGGAAGGACCGCTGCGGCGCCTGCGCCTGGGCTTCGGCGAACTCGACCCCTCCCGCTGCCTGGATGGCGCCGCCCTGGTTGTGGAGGGAAAACTAACCGGCGAGATCGACCTCAGCAGTGGCCTGTCGTCGGCGACGTCCGGCCACGGGAGCATTCACGTCGAAAGCAACGGCGGCACCGTGTCGGGTCACCTGCCGATGGCCGGTACTGATGGCCTGGGCATCGGCAACTGGAGCTACGACTCGGCCAGGCTCAACGGCCGCCTGGAAAACAACGATCTCGAATTCTTCGATTCCGGGGCTGCGGTCGAGGGCATCGACTGGCAACTGGGCAACGCCCGCCTGTGGCATGACGGCCGAGGTAACTGGAAGAATAAAACCGATTTCCGCGCCCGCCGGGTAGGCGACAGCCCGAGAGCCAAACTGCTCCTGGCGATGCTTCCGAGGGCCACCGAGTCGGCCGAAGGCTGGCGCAGCTATCGCCTGAGCGGAAACCTGTCGTCGCCCAAGCTCATCGGACTGAAGTGATCGCCGGCTGGGCTCAGACGGAAGCGGCGGCCGCTATGGCACGCACCAGTTCCACGTTGTTACCGTGGCCGGTCTTGCGAGCGTGTACCCGGGCCTGCAACGGCGCACCCAACAGGTAGAGGTCCCCCAGCAGGTCGAGGATCTTGTGGCGGGCCAACTCGTCAACAAAGCGCAACTTGGTGTTGACGATACCGCCCTCACCTATGAGTATAAAATTGCTCAGCAGGCCGCCTTGGCCCAGGCCCGCGCCCTCTAACCGGCGTATCTCTTCGACAAACCCAAAGGTCCTCGCCGGCGCTATCTGCTCTTTGAACGCGCCCGGACTGTCGAGCACGAAGGTGTAGACCTGGTCGCCCACCGGATCGGGATAAGACAGCTCGTAGGTCAGCTCCAGCCTGTCGGCCGGAGTAACTACGATAAACTGGTCCGGCCCCGGCTCAAGGCGGATTTCCTTGTCGACAGTGACCGCCGCTATATCGGCGTCCTGGTCAACAACGCCCGCCGACTCGAGCAGCTCGCAGAACTCTACCGCCGAGCCGTCGAGTATGGGCACCTCGCCTTCGACCTTGACCAACAGGTTAGTGACTCCGTAGGCGTGCAGGGCCGCCATCAAGTGCTCAATGGTACGCGCCGCCACCCCGTCGCGGTACAGCGAAGTCGCATA
Organism: uncultured Binatia bacterium (SeqCode); assembly: GCA_963579235.1. Classification (GTDB taxonomy): domain Bacteria; phylum Desulfobacterota; class Binatia; order UBA1149; family UBA1149; genus UBA1149. The sequence goes on along the minus strand of CAUZFM010000159.1, from coordinate 130 downwards.
GCCAGTGGAGTCCACGTTGTCCACGTGGGCGAGCACCTGCGAGTCGCTGCCCACCCCCGCAAAGCGGATACCGTTGCCCGGCCCCAGCGGATGCAGGATGACCCCGGTGCGCACACCGCTGTGCAGCCCC
>CAUZFM010000158.1:0-2742 GCA_963579235.1 uncultured Binatia bacterium (SeqCode) | reverse complement strand
TCGCGGGCCATGTCCTCTTCGTTGTCGGCCGTCACCACGATGGGCGCGCCCACCACCGCCACTTCGTCTGCGCTGCGACCGGCGCGTTGCGCGCCTTCGGCCACCGTGGGCAGCACGACTTCGCGCAGGTAGCGCGGTGTGCAACACGGGTGCACGAACACCGAGTCACAGACTTCGCCGGCCAGGCCGAGCATGTAGCGGTTGACCGCCGCTATCTGCAAGGGGATCACCGGGTGCTCTATGGGCGCGGCCATGAACACCTCGGCGGCCAGGGTAAAACGATAATGCTCGCCCTCGAAGTAGCGCGGGTCATCGGGGTGCTGGAAGGTGTGAAAAATAGCGCGCAGGCAGTCGAGGTACTCGCGCATGCGCGGGCCGGGCGCGCCGGTCCACGGCACACCGTAGCGCCGCTCGTTGTGGCCCTTCACCTGCGTGCCCAGGCCCAGCGTAAAGCGGCCGCCCGAAAAACGCTGCAGGTCCCAGGCCGACTGGGCCACCACCATCGGCGCGCGCGGAAACGAAACCGCAACACCGGTGGCCAACTCAATGCGGCTGGTGTGCTCGGCGGCCAGCACCAGCGGAAAGAACGGATCGTGGCCGGCGGTCTCCGGCGATATGAGTAGGTCGAAGCCGAGCTGCTCGGCCCTCTGCGCGGCCTCGGCCAGTCCCGCGGTGCCCAGCTCGACCGGATGATCGGTGAAGCTGTATCCCTCGATTACCGCTATGCCGACTTTCATAGGCAGGCCCGGTCGCCCGCTCAGTCGCTCTCGCCCGATTGGTCGGCGCGCAGTTGCTCGGCTCGCTCGATGGCCTGCTCGTAGGTGCCCAGGCCTGTGCTTTCGACCGTGGCCTCTTCGCCGCGCAGTACCTTGAGCGGATCCTTCAGGTCACCGACGTAGCCCAGCGCGTAGGCACCGCGTGAATAGCCCATCAACCTCAACAGGTCGTCGGGCAGCTCGCGGGCTATCTCTGGTGGCACCGACAGGTACTGGTTCTCCTCCTGCCTGAGCCACGCCAGGTTGTAGGTGATGTTGGCCCCGCAGCGAGTGGCGTCGGACTTGTTGGCGCCGCCACCGTGGTAGACGCTACCGGTGTAGAGCAGCACCGAGCCGCGCTGCATGGTGGCCGGCACGGTGTCCTCGTACTTGTACTCCACCCCATCGGGCCCGCGGTTGCTGCCGGGCACCAAGCGGGTCGCACCGTTCTGTTCGGTGAAATCGGTCATCGCCCACAGCGTGTTGCACTGCACCTCGTAGCCGCTGGGAAAGGGAAAGAAATCAAAGGCCCACTGGTCGCGGTGCACGGGCTGCGCCTCGCCACCCGGGCCGATGGCGATGATCTGCGTCAGGTGAAGCTGAAAGTTGCTGGCGTGCCCGAGCACCTTGCCCACGGTGGCCAGGATTTTCTCGTTCATCACCAGCTCACGCGCGGTCTCGGAGCGGGCGATGAGCGCACCGGTGCGGCGCGTGCTGTGCCCCGAGAATTCGTCGGGGCCAGTGCGCGTGGCTTCCATCCACGGCTCCAGCTCATCGGCCAGGCGGTCCAGGGTGGCGTCGTCGACGAGCTTGTCGACGATGACCGCCCCGTCCTCGGCGAGAACAGCGGTTATGTCTTCGGGCGCCGAGTCGGCGGGCAGGTGTTTTATTTCCAGTTCAGGCATATCGGGCTACTCCTCGCGCGCTTGCTCAGGCCGCCGCCTGCTCGGCGGGCGGAAACTTTATGTACTCGTCCACCAGCATCTCGGCCAGCTCGCGATTCGACTCGGGGCGGTCGCCCTTGACGCGGCCGCGACTGCGCAGGTCGTCCAGCAGGCGGTCGAGTATGAAATCCACCCCCAGGTCGTCGCGTCCCTGCTCCCAGGCCTCACGCTCGGCCTGGTCGGCAAAGCAGTAGGCCTTCCACGACACCGACAACCTGATCTCGTCGAAGTTCCAGGCGGCCAGCTCGCCGTCGTCGTCGACCACGCGCCAGCGGCCCGTTCCCGGGCCGTCCGACACCATGCGCATACCAGGCTTGAGCAGCGGCATGTCGCCGGTGCTCTGCCTTACGCGGTCCACGCCGTGAAACACCGAGTCGGTATCGGTCACCAGCGCGGTGTTGAACGCGGCCGGCACGGTACTCGGGCCGCCCTGGGCGCCGCGGGGATAGAACGCAAACTCGCCGCCCTCGGCGTGCTGGAACCAGGCCACCGCGGTGGCTATGGGCATGCGCCACTGTTCGAACAAGCCGCTGTGGTGCATCACCACCAGCAACCACTGGGAGGTGTTCTTGCGACTGACCCCACGGAACTCGGGCACGTCGGTGTGCACGGCCAGCTCCTGTCCAGGCACGAGCACGTTGGCGTACACTATGGCCGGCACGATCAGGTCGCGGCCGTACAGTTTGCGCGCTGCCTCGGCCAGGGCCGGGTGGTCGCGCATCACTTCTACGCCCGGCGCCTGGACGTCGTCGCCGTAGCTGTAGGTCTCGCGGAAGTAGTTGGTGCGGGCCACCAGCAGCTCGAGGTCCTCGTGTTTACCAAAGCGGCCGCCGGTATTTATGAAGTTGTAGGCCGCGTCGAATCTCTGCGGCAGGCCCTCGCCGATGCCTTCGTTCAGGCCTTCCTCCGAATACATGCCGTAGCTGCCAAAGCGTTCGAACAGGTCGAGCAGCTCGGCGGCCTCCGAGTCACTGAGAAGAGGGTCAATCAACGTGTAAGGCGCCGTTTCTGTCATCCTGTTATTCTCTCCAGCAGGCCATCGA
>CAUZFM010000157.1:0-2861 GCA_963579235.1 uncultured Binatia bacterium (SeqCode) | reverse complement strand
GTTGTTACCGGCCAACAACTCACCCGCCTGCGCGCAGACTTCGCCTTGCCGCCAGCGCCGCTGCCGGTGGCGGACAGCCTGCGTCTGCGCCGACCTTCTGAAACCGGCAAGCCCATACACGCCGAGGCCATGACAACCGACCGCAGCGCGCTGCAGAAAGGCACCGTCGTGCACAAGTGGCTCGAGCGCATCGGCCACGACGCGATGGAGGGCTGGGACGACGAGCGACTCGAGCGAGAGAAGCCGCGCATCAGGCAGGCCTTGGCGGCCGAGGGCGTGCTGCCCGACCGACTGGACCCGCTTGCCGATGAAGCAACAGCAGCCCTGGTCCGTGCGCTGTCCGACGACAAGGGACGCTGGCTGCTGGGCAGACAGGAAGACGATCGCTACGAGTGGGATTTAACGATGGTGGCCGAGGTGTCTGGCCAGTCAGAAATTACCTCGGCCAGTATCGATCGCAGCTTCGTAGAAGACGGCGTGCGCTGGATCGTGGACTACAAGACCGGCCGTGTACCGTTTGACCAAGGCGAGTTTGCCGGCCTGGACGAAGCCGCTGCGCGCGAAAAGTACCTGGCCGAAAAGAAGGAGCACTACCAGGACCAGCTGCAGGCTTACGGCGAGCTGCTGTCCCACCTTGAGCCCGACCGCCCGATTAAACTCGCGCTGTACTTTCCCGAGGTCGAACACGGCCTGCACGAGTGGGATTACGTGGCCGACGCTCTTCAGCCGGCCGAATAACTACCCGAAGCCTCGCGCAGGCGGGCTGCCACCAACTCGCGCAACTCGGGCGGGCCGATGACCTCTACGTCGGGGCCGTACTTTAGAATATCCATCATCAGCTCCTCGCTGCGTCCGTACGGCACCTCGAGCTGGTAGCTGCCATCTTCGAGGCGTTGGCCCTTCTGCTCGGGGTGCCACAGTTCGCTCTCGACCCAGCGCGCGCGGTGTGGGTTGAACCTGAGCACGGCCGTGCCGGTTACGGCACCCGGAAAAATACCGTAGGTGCTTTTCACGTGGTCGTCGAGCTGCTCATCATCAACATCGGTGGCTGCCTCTTCGAGCACGCTGTAGTCGAGTATGCAGTCGAGCGAAAACATGCGCAGATCCTCTCGCATGTGGCACCACGCGTCGAGGTACCAGGCACCGCGGTAGCTCACCAGGCGCTGCGGTGACACGTCGCGCCTGGTCTGTTGGTCCTTACCCCGGGCGTGGTAGGTGATGTTGACGCGCCGCCGTTCCATGGTGGCCTCGGCCAATGTTTCGAAGGTGTCCTCGGGCGTGTCCCTGCTGCCTATGCCCAGTATGCGTATGCGGTCAACCTGGGTACGGTCGCGCCCCAGCTCGCGCTCGACCAGTTCTTTTACCGGTGCGGTAAACCGGTCGCTCAGGTCGGGCTCCAGTCGGCTCAGCAGCTCGTGCATGGCCAGCAGAGCCCTGAGCTCGGCTCCCGAGAACTGCATGGGGATGGCCTGCATGGCGTGCTCGCTGCTCGCCTCGATGTAGTAGCCGTTGGTCTCAGCGTGAAAGGGTATGTCGTGGCCCATTTCACGCAGGTTTTCCAGTGCGCGTTTAACCGTGGCCCGCGAGCAGTCCATGCTCCTGCACAGGCCTTTCATGCTGCGCGGCTGCAGCGCCCGGTCGGGTCCGCGGCCCATGAGTTCGCGGAAAAGCTGCACGGCCCGGTCGGTGTTGCTCATGCCCATACTGGACAAGCTTATAAACCATTCCTGTAGCTACCGGAAAGCGTCGCCTGCCGGTGAGGCAGCGCCTAGTTGCCGTGGCAGACCACGCAGTTCTCCGGGCCCTGGCCGGTGAGCAGCGGATCGTTGCTGGGGTCGGCATCGAGATACAGCGCCTCGCGGGCGCTGAAGTTGGCAATCCTGTCGTCGAGTACGGACCGGTAGGGCCAGGTGCTGGGGCCACCGCCCAGGTCATCGAACAGCAGGGCCAGGTTGTACCATTCGAGGGCGCTGTCGCTTCGGCCACCCTTGAGAAACAGGTCGCCGAACATCATGCCGGTGCCCTGCACGTTGTTGGGCGCGCGGCCGTCGTTGCCACACACCCGTGGATCGTTGAACGGCGAGCAGTCGGTGGCCAGCGCGGCGTCCATGTAATCTATGGCCTCGGTCATGAGCGGATCGGATGCTTCGACCCAGGTGCCCACCACGCCCGAGAAATCAAAGGTATTAAACAGCGGGTACAGCACGATCGCGTCTCTGAGCAACTGCAGTGAGTCGGCAAGGTCGGTGGCGTCGCCGCGAATGAGCGCGTCGATGTAGTTGGCCGCTCCCTGCCAGCCCGGCACGCGGGTGTCTTCGGTCAGGTATAGGGCAGCCTGGTCGAGCGCCGCCGAGCCCAGGGCGGCGTGATCGGTGGTCGTCTGGTCGGCGTTCGACGGGTCGAGCAGCGTGGTGCCGGTGAGGTACACGTGCATCATGCCCTTCATCAGCCAGGCCCTGCCGTCGGTGGGCAGGTCGGCGACCGCCGTGGCCATGGTGTCGATGGTTTCCTGGCTGCGGTCGGCGTAGTTGTTGAGCGTGTCCCAGAATGCGTTCTCGCCTTCCCAGGCCGGGCAGACGACGCTGGTGCTCTTGCCTTTTACTTTGCCTCCCGAGTTGCTGTCGAAGGTGTCGAAACGTCCGCACCATCCGTCCTCGGTATCCACTCGCAGCCTGGCCTCCACGAAGGCCACCGAGTCGCCCAACAGGGGTGACTGGCTCGCACCGCGCTTGATCTTGACCTTGGCTTTCTTGAACGACAACGAGATCTTCGCGCTGCCGCCGCCGCTGTCGCGACGGCCCTTGTAGACGTAGCGGGTATACGAGGATCCCTTTCGCGACCAGCGCGAGCAGTCCAGGTTG
>CAUZFM010000156.1:0-2928 GCA_963579235.1 uncultured Binatia bacterium (SeqCode) | reverse complement strand
CGTGCTCGCCTGCGCGCACCAGGCCCAGCGTGCGGCAGGCGGGTACGCCCGTGCTGAGACCCTTCATGTCCTGGCGCACGTTGGCGCGCGCATCTTCGAGTACGGCCGGGTCCCAGGCGCCGGCCGGATCGTGCAGCAGGGCCTGGTAAAACATCGCCAGGTCGGTGGCCCGGGCAAAGCCACCCGCGCCGGGGACGCCCAACTCGCGGATATCGGGCAGGTTGAAGGCCTGCACCATTTCCTCGGTCACTTCGCTTTCCGGTAGTTCGCGCATCCCGAACGCAGCTTCGAGCTCGTCGGCGTTGGCCGCTTCGCCCACCGAGGTCACCGGGGCGCAGTTGGCTTGCGCGTCATGGGCGATCCCGAGCAGGCGCGGCAGGCCGCAGGGCGAAGTCACGCGCTGCTCCACGAGGTCGCGAAAGTCACTGCCGCTCACGCGTTCGAGTACCTCGGCCAGTACCCAGTGAGCCGAGGTAGCGTGGTAGTCGAAGGCCGAACCAGGTTGCCACTCAAGGCGCCAGCGCGCGAAGTTCTCGAGCCGTCCCTCGCGCGTGCTCCAGAGGGGCGGGCCCATGGGTGCGCTGGGAAACCCCGAGGTGTGCAGCATTACCTGCTCCAGGGTCACGCCGTCTTTGCCGTTGCTGCCGAACTCGGGGATCCACTCGACCACCGGCCTGGCGACGTCGAGCAGCCCGTCGCCCATCAGCGCCCAGGCGGCGGCCGCGAGCAGTGGCTTGCTGGACGAAAAAATACAGAAACGCGTGTCGTCGTTGGCGTCGCCAAGCGTCAGCGAGTCTACGATCTCGCCCTTGTAGCCCACCGCCAGCTGGCAGGAGGGCAGCAGGCCCTGGTCGATTTCGCGCCGCGCGCGGTCGAAGAGCACCGCCAGTTTCTGATTATCCAAACTCATCGTTCTGAAAGGCCAAGGCCTAGCTTTTGCAGGTTTGCGACGTGTTCTCAAAGGCCAAAAAGCCAGGGGTCTGGCCGTTGCCCGCGAGGGCGTGTATTCTCTCGCGACCGTCATGGACGCTGCCGCCGAGATAGATTCTTCCCCCGACGCCGGGCCGTCGCAGCTGCCAGCGAACGGGCTCGTGGCATTCGTAAAGCGCGACTGCCCTACCTGCGAGCTCGTCGGGCCCGTGCTGGCCGAGTTGGCCGCCGCCGCGAAAACAGCCGCCAGCCCACTCACGGTCTACAGCCAGGACGATCCGTCGTTTCCCGAGGGCCTGCACCCGCGCGACGACCGCGAGCTTGCGGCCTCCTGGCGCAACAAGATCGAAACCGTGCCCACGCTGCTGCGCCTGGACGACGGCCGTGAAACCGGCCGCGTGGTTGGCTGGCACCGCGGCGAATGGCAGGAGCTGACCGGTGTTGACCCGCTGGGAGCCGACCTGCCCGATAGCCGACCCGGTTGCGGCTCGATGTCGGTCGATCCCGCGCGCGAGTCGCAACTCAGGGCGCGTTTCGAAAGCGGCCGCCTGTCGGCACGACGAATTCAACTCGCCGAACTCGAAGACGAGTTTGAGCTGGCCCACGAGCGCGGTTGGAGCGACGGCCTGCCCGTGGTGCCGCCCACCGAGCGACGCGTGCTCGACATGCTCGAGGGTACTGAACGTGACCCCGCCGAGATCGTGGCCACTGTGCCGCCCGACCTCGTTGACTGCACGGTAGAAAAAGTGGCCATCAACGCGGTGATGGCCGGTTGCCGACCCGAGTACCTGCCGGTGGTGCTGGCCGCCGTCGAAGCCGTGTGCAGCGACGAGTTCAACATGCACGGCGTGTTGGCCACGACCATGGGCGTTGGCCCTGTCTTGATCGTCAACGGACCGCTGCGCCGCCGCATAAACATGAACTCCGGCGTCAACGTGCTCGGCCAGGGCAACCGCGCCAACGCGACCATCGGTCGCGCCCTGCAACTGGTCATCCGCAACGTGGGCGGCGGCCGCCCCGACGGAGTAGACCGCGCGACCTACGGCAACCCCGGCAAGCTGGGCCTGTGTTTTGCCGAGGGCGAAGAAGACTCGCCGTGGCAGTCGCTGGCCGTTGACCGTGGCTTTGACCCCTCGGCGAACACCGTCACCGTGTTTACCGGCGAGGCACCGCGCACGGTGGTCGACCAGCTGTCGCGCGAGCCCGAGTCGCTGGCGCGCTCCCTGGCCGCCGGCCTCATGGGCGTGCTGCATCCCAAGCTGGGGTTTTTCATGGATGCCATGCTGGTCATCGGCCCTGAGCACGCGCGCGTGTTTGCCGACGCGGGTTGGGGCAAGCAGCAACTCATCGACCGCCTGCACGAGCTCACCACCGTGCCGGCCAGCGAAATGACCCGCGGCACGGGTGGCATTGAAGAGGGCCTGCCGCTGCCCGCCGAAATGGCCGACCAGCCCGTGGGTAAGTTCGTGCCGGGTGCGCTGCACCTGGTTTTTGCCGGCGGCGGGGCGGGGCTTTTCTCGGTCGTCATCGGCGGGTGGCTCAACGGCGACGCGGGCAGCCGCATGACCACGAGGGAGATCGGCAGATGAACGAAGAACAAGCAGCCACGCGAACCTTACTCGACCCGGGCAACGAGCGCGTCCCGGGGCAGCGACCGGCCGCGCCCAGGCTCGGCGGCATTGAGGGTCGGACGGTCGGCCTGCTCGATATTTCCAAGCCCCGCGGCGACGTGTTTCTCAACACCCTCGAGGCGCTGCTAACGGAGCGCGGCGCGCGCGTGCTGCGCTACGCCAAGCCCACCTTCACCAAGCCCGCGCCGGTGGACCTGAGGCAGAAGATCGCCGTGGAGTGCGAGGCCGTCGTGGAGGCGCTGGCCGATTGAGGCAGCTGCACGACGTGCAGTGTGCACGACATCGCAGACCTTGAATCTCGCGGCATCCCCGGCGTATATGTGGCCACGGTGGAGTTTGAACAGGCCGGACACGGACAGGCCGCTGC
>CAUZFM010000155.1:0-3126 GCA_963579235.1 uncultured Binatia bacterium (SeqCode) | reverse complement strand
GGGCGAAGAAGGCTGGTATTTTAACTTCGGAGACGCCCAGGGCACCAGCGAGAACGTCTTTTCTCTTTCCTACATCATCTCGACAGGCCGCTGATAAGCTGTCTTATCTTGCCCACAAGCCGCTTGAGCCCAGGATTATCGACCTACCGGGTCTGGATTCCGGTCCGCTGCGCAACTACAATCGGGACTGGGCTTTTACGGCCCCTCACAAAAGGAGAAAACGATGGAATACCTTGAGCCGCTCTTTCGTTGGATACACGTAATCGCAGGCGTTCTCTGGATCGGCCTGCTCTGGTTTTTTAACTTCGTCAACATCCCCTTCGCGGCGAAGATGAAAGAAGCGGGCGCAGCCGGCACCGTCGTGCCCGAGCTGATGCCGAGGGCGCTGTTCTGGTTTCGTTGGGGAGCGGCCTGGACCTGGGTGACCGGCGTCCTCTTGTTACTGCTGGTTTTCTATCACGGCGGCGCCTTGCTCGACGGCGAAGGCGAGCTGCTCACCACTGCCAACCTGGTAATGCTGGGTGTTACTTTTCTCGGCGTATTTATCTACGACGCGTGGTTCAAAAGCCCGGCCGCTGGTAACCTCAGGGTGGCCTACTCAGTGGGCTTCGTTTTTACCGCTGTCGTGGCTTACCTGATGACCGAATGGGCAGGCTACGGTTACCGTGGCATGTCTATTCACATTGGATCGATGTTCGGCACAGCGATGGCTTTCAACGTATGGTTCCGCATCTGGCCGGCCCAGCAACAGATCATAGCGGCCGTAAAGGCTGGCGAGGCCCCGGACGCGGCGCTGCCAGCACTGGCCGGTGGTCGGTCACGGCACAACACCTATATGTCAGTGCCGTTGCTCTGGACCATGATCAATACCCACACGGGAGCGTTTGCAGGGGCAGGCGTTGTCGGCTTGCTGGTCATCATCCTGGTAGGCTGGCACCTGGTGTTCCAGCTCTACGCTCGATCGGCCAAGGTCGAAGGAGCCTGAACCCTTTCCTGTTGCACTGGCCTTCAGCACTGCGGGCGGCGATTCCTCTACGGGGTTGCCGCCCTGCCGTGCTGACCACCTACCCTTCAATCCGGGGCTGGTATAAGCTGGCTGCATGACTACAGCGTGCAAGGGACACCCGTGGGTCGCCGCGGGCCTCGACCTCATGATGTTTCCGCTGCGCCACCTGCGCGGCAAGGTAGTGGGAGAAGCGAGCGGCAAGGTGCTCGAGATTGGTGTCGGCACCGGTATGAACTTTTCGCGTTACGGGGACATCGAGATTCTCCACGGCGTAGAGCCGGACCCCTTCATGCTCAAGCGAGCGCAGCAACGCGCCCGGGAAGTAGACTTGAAGATTGAACTAGTGGACGCGGGTGCAGAAGACCTGCCCTGGCCTGACAACTATTTCGACACGGTAGTTGCCACCTGGGTTCTGTGCACGATACCGGAGCCTGCTCGTGCGCTGGAGGAGATGTGCCGCGTCACTAAGCCCGGCGGTCGCTTGCTGTACGTGGAGCATACCCGCAGCCACGGCCAGAGAGCGCAACGGATGCAGGACAGGCTCAATCCCTTGTGGAACCGTATCGCGGGCGGCTGCAATTTGAATCGAAACTCGGTAGACCTGATTCGCGACAGCGGCTACGAGGAGCTGCAAGTCAAAGCCTGCGGTAGCGAGGAGTGGACACTGCTGCCCGTTTACAGGGGAACGGCGATAAAGCCTGCCTGACGCGGCTAATGCCTCGGCAGGCGGTCAGACAGGACTCCCGCACCCAGCAAAGCATCTATCTCCTCGGACTCGGCAGCGAGCCAGCGCTCAAGCACCTCACGGTTATGCTCGCCCCTGTAGGCGGGCCGTCCCCTTACCCCGGCCCGGGCGTTAGAAAAACGATACGGGGTATTGAGGACGCGGCTAGTCGAACCGCTGCGGTCGTCCATCTCCGGTGCCATCGCGCGTTCGGCCACCTGCCCCGAATCGAGGGCCTCGGCCAGGCTCAGTACGCGAGCACCCGGTAATTCGGCCTTTGACAGTTTTTCAACTACGGCGTCGGCGCTGCCCTCGTCAGCAACCCAGGCCTGCACGTGGGCTTCGAGTTCATCAAGGCAGGCGTTGCGCTGCTCTACAGTCAAGTAGCGTTCGTCGGCCAGGAGTTCGGGTCGTTGCATAACGGCCGTGAGCTCGTCCCAGTTAGCACGTGGATCAGAAGGCATGGCCACGAACTCATCCCCGCAGCGGTAGACCCAGGAGCAAAAAACGTCGGCCTCTGTTCCGTCTTCTCCAAAGAGATAGGAGTGAGCGCACTCCTGTATGGAAAGCAGCGCGTCGTGCATGGCCATGTCGATGAACTGCCCCTCACCGCTGCTTTCGCGAAGCCGCAGGGCCGCGAGTATGGCTATGACAGAGTGCAGGCCGCTGACCGTGTCGCCGATCGCCAGGACCGAGTCTTCGGGGTCATGGCTGTGGAAGTTGGCTTGCCGGTACAAGGTTCCGGTCGTAGCGTGGGCAATGCCGGCAAAGGCAGGCCTGTCGCGTAAGCTGCTCTGGTGGCCGAAGCCGCTTATCGAGCAATATACCAGCCCGGGATTAGCAGCCAGGGAAGCCTCCGGGCCCAAACCCGCTCGCAGCATCGCCCCGGGCCTGAAGTTTTCAATGAGCACGTCGGCTGTCTTCACCAGTCGCCCAGCGAGCGAGCAGCCTTTTTCGGTCTTGAGATCAATGGAAATGTTCAGCTTGCCGCAGTTCTGCTGCATGAAATAACCGCTGATACCCGCCCTTCGCGCCCCCAGCCGCCGCGAAACATCTCCCGCCGGGGCTTCGACCTTGATTACTTCGGCACCAAGGTCGCAGAGAATACGGCCGCAGTAAGGGCCGGCCAGGACGTGGCTGAAATCAAGTACCTTTATGCCGTCAAGAGGCCGCCGCTCACGCTCGCTCATGGGCGCAGGATAGACTCGCCCGTTTGCCGCCACAAAGAACAATAAAGCTCAGCCGTGGGCGGACTTTCTAGTTGGCGGGCGCGCTTAGAGTCTTTGGAATAAGTCGGTGCCCCCGACCGAAGTGTAGCCGGTCGTGTAAGGCTTGAGATCGACCCAACCTTCTACGAGGCTGCCGTCTAACTCGTAGGCAGACACAGCGCCACCCT
>CAUZFM010000154.1:0-3236 GCA_963579235.1 uncultured Binatia bacterium (SeqCode) | reverse complement strand
GTCAGCTGTGAGCAGAGCCCAGCGGGTAGTATCGATATCGTGGGCCGCGGCATAGTCGGAGAGGACGCCAGGACTGTCGCGCGACGGGTCAACAGTGAAAGAAACGAAACGAAGCTGGTCGTGTTTTTTCCAGCTCTTCATCAACCTTCCCAGTTGGCTGACGAGGCGTGGGCAGGGCCCGGGACAGGTAGTGTAGAGCAGGCTCGCGAGCCAGACTTTACCCTCGAGATCGGTGCTAGCATAGGCGGCCCCGGCCTGGTCGGTGAATTCGAAAGCCGGAACGCTGTTGATTACCGGAAGCTCGGGGGCATCGGCGAGCTTGTTGCGGCCAATGAATAACAACAGGCCGAGCGCTACCACTGCGATCAGCGTGCGGCGGACTACGATAGAAGCACTCGCGGACATGGGATTAACTGTCAGGCCCCGCGGGGCGACGGTGGGCAAGGGCTGTAGCCAGGGCCACGCTTCCCAGGGCGAAAAGCACCAGGGCCGCTGCCGAGACGGGAAGCGAGGGCAGGTTGGCGAGCGCGGGGTTACCGGGCTCGTAAAGAGCGTAACGAAATGTAGCCAGCCCGTAAGTCAGTGGGTTGATGGCCAGCGCCGCTGCGAGCCACGATGGAAGACCGTTAGCAGGAAAAAAGGCGCCCGAAAGAAACCACATGGGCATGAGGAAGGCCGTCATGATCGCGTGAAAGCCCTGGGTAGAGCTCATGTTCCAGGCAATCGATATGCCAACACCGGTCAACGCAATGGCTATGAAAGTCAGCACCAGCATGGCGGCGGCGACCTGGCCAAGGTCCAGCGGCAGGCCTGCCATGGGTGCCAGCGCCAGCATTATCCCGCCCTGCATGAGCGCCAGGATCGTAGTGCCAGCCACCTTGCCGGCGACCACGCTGCCTATGCTGACCGGGGCTACCAGCACACCTTGGAGAAAACCTTCGTTGCGGTCCTCGATGATCGAGATCGTCGCAAAGATCGACGTAAACAGAAGCACCAGCACCACGGTGCCTGGGTAAAAGTACTCGTTGTAGCCCTGACCAGCCGAGTCCCCGGGAGTAAAGGAGGAGCTCAGGCCCGCACCAAAAATTATCCAGATTAACACGGGCTGTGCGAGCGCACCGAAGACCCGGTTCTTCTGCCTGACAAAACGAACGACTTCGCGCAGCGCGAGGGTGTATACGGGCAGCAAGCGGTTCAAGACGGGTCGACTCCCTGCTCAGATTTCCAGAAAGTGTGGCCGGTTTCGTGCACGAACACGTCGGCCAGGGTGGGCCGCTCCATGCTCAGACCGAGTATCTTGTCGCCGTGGTCCTGCAACAAGCGGGGGATCAGGGTTTCGGGAGAAATATTTTCAAGTCGCAACCGGCCTTCCACAATTACGGGCTGCACCTTGTATTCGCGGGAGACCACGGCCGCAAAGCCCTCGGGGTCCTCGCAGCGGAGCGAGAGTATTCTTTTGCCGATCCTTGAGCGTAGGCCCTGGGGTGTCCCGGTAGCCACGAAGCGCCCGTGGTCGATGATCGCCAATCGGTCGCAGGATTCGGCTTCTTCCATCAGGTGAGTAGTCAGGATGACGGTGGTTCCCTGTTCGTTTCTCAAGTCTTTGAGGTAGCGCCATAGGTCGAGACGGGCGCCCGGATCAAGGCCGGTCGACGGTTCGTCCAGGAGCAACAGCGGGGGTTTGTTAAGCAAGCCCTTGGCGAGTTCAACCCTCCTTGCCAGTCCACCCGACAGGGTGTCAACCCGGTCATTGGAGCGGTCTGCAACCCCCAGCCGTTGCAGGGCAGACCCGATGGCTTCTGCTAGCTCGGCCCCTCGCATGCCGAGCAGATGACCGTGATGCTTGAGGTTTTCTCTGACAGTGAGATAGGGGTCGAGGCCGGGGTTCTGGAAGACCACACCGAGGACAGATCGCGCAGCCAGGCTGTCTTCTTGTATGGATCTGCCCATGATCCTGGCGTCGCCGGTCTGTATGCGAAACAGAGTCGAGAGTATTTTGAACAGCGTCGTCTTACCGCCGCCGTTAGGCCCGAGCAGGCCGAAGATCTCGCCCGGCTGTACGGAGAACGATACATCGTCTAGAGCTACCGTGTCCCCGTATGAATAGGATAGATTATTAACTTCTAGTAACGGGTTTTCTTCAGTGTCGTGTGTGGGCGGCGTCACGTTGCCACCCTGTCTAACAGGTAGGACGCCAGCAGCAAGGGCAGGTAGGCCACCGAGCATAGAAGGAGGCGCCTGGCTTCCAGCTGGCTGGGGTTTTTTGCCGCCGACACTGAAGCCGCCAGGTAAGCAAGGCCGAGGACCAGGGCAGAGGCAAAGAAAACCGGGCCTGAGTATCCGGCACTCCCAACGGCCAGGGTCACTGGCAGCAGGGCCGCGGAGTAAAGAACCATCTGCCGTCCCGACGCACTCCCGTCCCTATCAATACCCAGCAGGGTCGGAAACCCAGCGTTCCTGTAATCGTCTCGGTGAAGAAGTCCGATGGCAAGAAAGTGGGGGACTTGCCAGAGAAAAAGAATTGAAAAAAGAAGAAGGGACTCTCGACCAAGCGCGTCGCCCGCTGCTGCGCAACCGATCACGGGCGGAAGCGCACCTGGAATTGCCCCGATCAGGGTCGACAGGCTCGAGGATTTTTTCAACGGCGTGTAGATCGCGACGTAAGAAACCAGGGTAATGGTGTTGATCAGTGCCGCCGCCGGGTTGACGAAGGCCAGCAGGTATCCAACGCCGGTAACGGAGGTGATGACACCGAAAGCCATTCCTGATTTTTCGCTTATGAGCTGGGCGGGCAGTGGCCGAAAGCGCGTCCTCGCCATGAGCCCGTCACTGTTGCGCTCGAGGTACTGGTTGAGAGCGCCCGCGCCCGAGCAAGACAGGCAGGTACCAATAACTACGTGCAGTAGCGCGGCGGTCTCGAAGTCGTGCAGCCCGGTGACCGCGAGGTAGCCGACCAGCACGGTCAAAACCACCATGGCGACGATGCGAGGCTTGATCAGCTCAAGGTACACGGAACCTCGGCCGCGCTCGGGGCTGGCAGGCGATTTTTCCAGGGTCTCTAGGTCGGTCATCAGTTGATACCCGCCGCCAATTGCTCACCCCGCTGTAGAGGAGCCTGTAGGCGTACAGCAGCCCGGCGACCGCCAGCCCCAGGGCGCCGGCACCTATCGCGACGTGGATCGTTGGAAGCCACGAAAGAGCGAGCCCTGAGCTTCCTTCCTGCCCGCTCAGCTGCA
>CAUZFM010000153.1:0-3297 GCA_963579235.1 uncultured Binatia bacterium (SeqCode) | reverse complement strand
ATGCTGGCCGCACTGCTGGCCCCGCTCGCAGGCGTTTACAGGCTGCTCAACACCGAGATGGCGCGGCAGACGGAGACCGAGCTCTACACCCAGGCAGCGCTTATCGAATCGGCATACCTGCGCGAGCTCGACCGCGAGTACCGGCTGGGCGGCCGCCGCGGCAAGCTCATCAACTGGATACGCGAGCAGGGCTACCCCACTACCGACGCCTACGACAACAACGACGCCAACCCCGACGAACTCGGCTGGCGACACGGCATACTGCGGCCCATACGCCCCACCATAGACCTGGGCAGTGATCCTCGCCTCGACGTACCCAGCTGGGGCCATAATCCCGGCGTGCCCGAAGACCCGACGGCCACCACCATCGGCCACCGCATAGCTCCGCTGCTGGCGATGGCCTACCCGCGCAACCTTTCGGGCGTGCGCGTGCTGGATCGCTGGGGCCGCGTGGTGGCCAGCACGGCCGACACCACGGGCGACTTCGCGCTGGAGATGCCCGAAGCCTTGCTCGCGCTTTCGGGCCGGCCAGCGTCGGTGATTCGAAAGCGCAGCAGCGAGTCGCTGCCGCAGGCCCGGCTGCTGCGCCAGAGTCTTACTACCATAGCCCGTGCGGGCGAGGTGACGGTCTACGTGGGCTATCCCATCATCTACCCTCCCCTGCTCGAGCCCGATCATCCCCAGCGCTACGTGCTGGGCGCGATTATCCTGGGCCGCACCCCGCGCAACGTGCTCAAGGCGCTCTACTACAAGCGCGACCAGATCGCGGTCTACGCCGCTGCCGCCGTCGTGATGCTTGCCCTGCTCGTGCTGGCAGTGGCGGGCACCCTCACGCGCCCCATGCGCCGGCTGGTGGAGCAGTCGCGCAACGTTGCCGCCGGCCGCTCGGCGGGCAGCGTGGCCATACCGCGGCCAGGCACGCGCGAGGTGGCCGAGTTGAGCCGGGCACTGGCCGACACGGCGGCGTCGCTGGGACAACGCGACAACTACATCCGTGATTTTGCGCGCACGATGTCGCACGAGTTCAAGACACCGCTGGCGGGCATCATCGGCAGCGTGGAGACACTCTCCGATCACGTCGAGACCATGTCGGCCCGGGAGCGTAAGCGTTTTCTTGACAACATCGCCCACGACACCGGGCGCCTGCAACGACTGAGCGTGGGCCTGCTCGCCCTTGCCCGCGCCGACGTGCTCGTGCCAAGTGGCGAGACAACGTCGCTCGGCTTGCTGCTCACAGCGCTGGCCGAGCGCTACGAGGCGCGCGGACTCGGGCTCACACGCGAGGGCAACGCGCTCGACGCCCGGGTACCGATGGACCGCGATACCACCGAGACGGTACTCAGCAACCTGCTCGACAACAGCCTGCGCCACGGCGGGTCGCGCGTGACGTTCACCGGCACCGTGGTCGAGGGCAGCCTGTTGCGTATTGACGTGACCGACAACGGCCGGGGCCTGCCCGCGGGCGACTCCGAGCAACTGTTCGCGCCTTTTTTCTCTACCTCGGCCGACAAGTCTGGCACCGGCCTGGGCCTGGCCATCGTGCGCTCGTCGCTCGAACGCCACGGTGGCAGCATACGAGCGCTCGACACCACGCCTGGCGCCACTTTCCGCCTCGAACTACCCGTCGTTTAAGCGTTTAACCGTTTAACCGCCGCCGCGCGCCTGCACCAAACCTGCACACACAATCCACGTTCTTTCCTTGTTTCTTCCACGACGCCTGCAAACCGCGGGTGCACTCTCGTGTTCATGACCTCAATACAGCAAGAAAAAACCAACACAGGAGATTCAGTCATGACAACAAGCAACACCAACACTTTGCTCCCAAAAGGCGCATTGCACCCGCAAACTGCCCGCAGCTGCGCCGACGCGCAAGGTTTTCTCGTCTACCTGGCCACCAGCCTCGCACTGGTGGCCTGCTTCGCCACCGCCGCCTTCGCCACCGTGGAGCCGGCGGGCAGGCTGGCAGGAACTCACTCGCTGACCACCTCCTCTCCCACCTGCCCGCCCGGGCAGGCCACGAGCGCCGAGTGCCGAATAGGCCTGCGCCCGACCGTGCGAACCGCGACCGGCGGTATTTCGCCGGCGGTGTACACCATCGACGAGGTCACGCGCGGCTCGCTGCTGTTGCCCACCTCCACCGACGGCAAGTTCCTGGCCGCGCCCAGGGTGGGAAGCAAGGTGGTCATCAACATCAGCGGCACAGTGGCGCGCACGGTCGTCACCCAGCGTTTCTACAACCCCAGCGACGAGTGGGTTGAGGCGGTGTACGTCTTTCCGCTGCCCGACAAGGCAGCCGTCGACGGCATGCGCGCGCGCGTGGGCGACCGCTTCATCGAGGGCAAGCTCAAGCTCAAGCAGGTGGCCATCAAGCAGTACGCAGAGGCCAGAATCGCCGGCAAGGTAGCGTCGCTCGTTATCCAGCAACGCCCCGACCGTTTTACCAACCGGGTGGCCAACATCGGCCCCGGGCAGGAGGTGGCCGTGGAGATCGAGTACCAGCAGGTGCTCGACTACAGCAACGAAAGCTGGCGCCTGGATTTCCCCATGCTGGCCGTGCCCAACGAGGCCGGCACGTACTCCGCCGACCGGGAATCAGACACAGACCCCCTCGAGCTCGAGATCAATATAGACGCGGGCCTGCCCTTGTCGTCGATCAAGAGCCCCAGCCACAAGATCAAAGTGGCCAGGCTCGGCGGACACCTGAGCCAGGTCACGCTTGCCAACGGCAGCACGGCGGCCAACCGCGACTTCGTGCTCAATTGGAAGCCGCGCGTGGGCAAGGAGCCGCTAGCGGCCCTGCTCAACGAGACCAACGGCCGTCAGGCCTGGCAACTGCTCATGGTTGTGCCGCCCTATGCCGACCAGCCCAGCAGCTCCGATAAGCGCCAGGCCGAACGAGACATCATCTTCGTGGTCGACACCTCCACCTCGATGACCGGTCAATCTATGCAGCAGGCGAAACGGGCGCTCAATCTTGCGCTGAAGCGCCTCGCGCCCGGCACGAGTTTCAACATCATCCGTTTCGACTCTGTGACCGAGACGATGCTGGACGCGCCGGTTTTTGCCAGCGAGCAGGCGGTGCGCGACGCGAGACAGTGGGTCTCCAATCTCCACGCGCGCGGCGGCACCGATATGCTCCCGGCCCTTGAGGCCGCCCTCGCGCAAGCGGCGCCTGTCGATCGACTACGACAGCTGGTGTTCATCACCGACGGCGCGGTAAGCAACGGCGACCTGTTGCTTAAGCTCATCCACGACCACCTGGACGACACCCGCCTGTTTACCGTCGGCATAGGCTCG
>CAUZFM010000152.1:0-3372 GCA_963579235.1 uncultured Binatia bacterium (SeqCode) | reverse complement strand
CGAGGCGGGGCTGCTCAAGGCGCTGGCCGACTGGGGTTCTATGACAGTGGACCAGGTCGTTGAACCCGCCAACGAGAAGTTCAAGGGACGAAAGGTGGCCGACATCGCCCGCGAGCAGGGCAAGGGCACCTTTGACGCCCTGGTAGACCTGGCCCTGGCCGACGGCCTGTACACCTCGTTCATGCCGCCTGCTTTCGGCAGCGACGATGCCAGTTGGCAGCAGCGTGGACGCGTGTGGCTTGACGACCGCACTGTCATCGGCGGCTCGGACGCCGGCGCTCACCTCGACATGATAGACACCTTTGCTTTCTCGACCCAGGTGTTGGGCAACGGCGTGCGCGAGTACGGCTTGCTCGACCTCGAGCAGGCCGTACACCAGCTCACCCAGGTGCCAGCGGAGTTGTACGGGGTACGCGACCGGGGCCTGGTCGAGAAGGGCTGGGCGGCCGACCTCGTGGTCTTTGATCCCGACGAGGTTGCACCCGGCGAGACCTACACGCGGACCGACCTGCCCGGTGGTGCCGGTCGGCTCTACTCCGAGGCGACGGGTATCGGGCACGTACTGGTCAACGGCGTTGAGATAGTGTGCGAAGGTGAGTTCACCCGCGAGCGTCCAGGGCGCGTGTTTCGCTCGGGCCGGGACACGGTCTAGGGGCGCGGGCTGCTCCTAGCCGCCGGCCAGCGGCGAGAGCACCGACACCTCGTCGCCGTCCGAGAGCGTGGTTTCCGACAGCCGTGGCAGGGGCACGCGCTCCCCGTTGAGGAGTATAGATTCGGCCACGACCTCCGACTCGGCCAGGCAACGCGAGAGCTTGACCCCGGCTTTCTTTTCAACACGGACAAACGCGTCGGCCATGCTGCAACCGTCGGGCAGTCGCAGCTTGCGGTCGAAGGACACAAAAGTGTCGAGCATGTACCCGCGTATGAAAAAGCGTACCTTCATTGGCTTGATGGTGGCCGTCGGTTTCAGCCGACGAGGCCGTCCAGGGTTTCATCGATGCCCAGCGCTTTTGCCCTGTCGGCAGACACCCGCCCGCTTTCACGGTCCCAGTCCATGGCGTCGAAATACATGTCCTTGAGTTTTTGCTGGTCGACCTTCACACCGGCCAGTGGGCCGTGCTTGAGCGGCACTTCGCCGGTCATGCGTGGGTGGGCCTTGAAGTCGGCGGGCTTGATGCCCTCGCGCACGTTGAAGGCGTTGCGCATGTTCTGAATGCGTTCACCGGCCTCGAGGAATTCGTCGTCGGTCATGTCCCAACCGGTGGCCGCGTTTATGAGCCGCGAGTAGGGGAGTCCGCCGGTCAGCAGCGAGAACATGCACAGCCCGGATCCGTTGAGCGCCTGGTGGTGGTTGCTCCAGATGCGCTGGGCTTCGCCCTTGCCCTCGTAGCTGCGCAGGCCCACCTCGGAGGCTTCTATGGTGGCCGGCTTCGCATCGGGTAGCGGCAGCTTCATGCCGAAGGATTCGTTCCAGCTCGCGTTGCCCGTCGTGTGGCGTCCCGGCGTGGGATCGGCCACGTAGCTGGTACCCATTGACATCGAGAACTTGGGGTCGTGGTAAGCCGGTTCCTGGCCGTGCACATGCACGGCTGCCTCGCGGGCGGCGTCGGTACCCAGGCGCTCGGCGGCCTTGGCGCTGCCGTCGGCAAACAGGTCGCCGCAGCCCTCGCGCGTGGCCATCTTGCGTGTCATCTCTACTATGGCCTCGGGGTTACCCCACCTCAGGTCTACGCCGTCAAGGTCGTCGATAGTGAGAACGCCCTTCTCGTAGAGCTCCGCTACCATGCCCAGGGTGGCGGCGGCCGACACTGCATCCATGCCGTAGTTGTTGCAGATGTGGTGGCACATGACGACCGATTCGAGGTTGTCGTTGAGCAGGTTGGCGCCGAATCCGCACAGGGTTTCGTAATCGGGCCGTCGCACCTGGTCGGTCTTGTAGGCACCGCTTTTGACCGACACCACGCCCTTGCACACCAGCGGGCAGTCGCCGCAGGAAAGCGAGCGATCGAGGTAACGCTGCACGGCCTCGTCGCTCACCTTGTATGCCTTGGTCGAGAGCGGAAAATCCTTGCTGCCGGCACCGGTCCAGTTCTTGACCGGCGCGTCGCCGTTTTCGGTCGACACCGAAACCGCCGAGGTGGTACCCATTTTACGCCAGGTGCGTATCATCGGCGCCTGGTTTCCACCCACGGGCAGCTTCAGCCCCAGCCTGGTTATCAAGCGGTAGAGGAAACCCATGAAGCGGTTGGTCTTCATCACGTAGGCCATGAAGCGCACGAGCAGGCTGTGGGCCTCGCGATAGGGCACGTTGATCTCTTCGCACAAGGCCTTGAAAACGGCGGGGTGGGCCAGCGGCACCTGCCCGCTTCCTTGCACGGCTATGGCCTTGAGTTTCTTGGAGCCGAGGATGGCGCCGAAACCCTGCCGCCCCCAGGCGTGGTAGCGGTCGTTGATGACCGCGGCGATGAGCGACTGTTTTTCACCGGCCGGTCCTATAACCGAAAAACCTGTCTTCTCGCGGTCCAGGCGCTCGGCCAGGCGGTCGGTAGCCTCAAAGGTGGTAAGCCCCCACAGGTCGGTGGCATCTTCAAAGCTGACCTTGCCGTCGCGAATGATCAGCGCGGTGGGTTGCTCGGCGCAGCCGCGCACAAACAGGCCGTCGTAGCCGCAGCGCTTGAGCTGGCCGGCTATTGCGCCGCCCGAGTTGGAGTCGGCCCAGGTGCCCGTCAAGGGGCTGCGCGACACGATCTGGCTGCGGCCGGAAAACGGCGTGCCGTAGCCCGTGAGTGTGCCCGCCACTATGCCGAAGATGTTGTCGGCCGACAGCGGGTCGGTGCCCGGCTCGAGGTTGCGGTACAGCGCCCAGGCTCCCAGCCCGTAACCTCCGAGGAAGGCTCGCGACACTTCGGGGGGCACCACTTCTTCCCAGCTGCGTTTTTCAGAGAGGTCTACCCACAGCAGTTTGCCGGCAACGCCGCCTGTCGCGCGCTCGCCAGGCGATGTGCCGGGGGCGTTATCGTTGTCAGGGTTGTTTAACTGGTCTGCTTCGGGCGGCGGCATAGTAGTCATTGACTGCGATTCTCCAGTTACCGTGGGTTCGTTCAAGTACTGCAGGGTAGAGCCACGACTAAAACTGTTAGTTATTTAAACCGGTATGACGCGGAGAGTCGTGGACGTAGTTGTGCAAAAAGGTTTCAACAGGGCATCGACCAGCCAGGCGAAAAGACGTCCTCGCAGGGGCAGCTGTCTGTTTGGTGGCGAAAGGGGGTCGACGTTGGGCTTGGGATTGCGCTATTCAGGTAGCACGGGATGACGTCGGTGGGGGAGAGGCCAGTCCTCGAGGCAATTAGCCTGAGGAGACGTTTAATATGG
>CAUZFM010000151.1:0-3489 GCA_963579235.1 uncultured Binatia bacterium (SeqCode) | reverse complement strand
ACAGCCCACAAGCGTTGCTCGAGCTCGCTGTCCTCGAGACCGACAGCCCTGGACCGGGCCTCGAGTTGCTGGTCAGCACTGCCACCCACCAACGGCGTGTCGCCCGGCGGCCCGGCGCCAGGCTGCAGGCCGGCCTGTTCGACCGCGGCATCAACGACCCTTTCGGCCATGCGACGAAAGGTGGTCAACTTGCCACCAGCTATCGACACCAGCGGGCCGGGACCGCGACTGAGCTCGTCGCGCCGCGATATCTCCGATGCCTTGCGACCGGGCGATGCCATGAGCGGCCGCACCCCCGCCCAGCAACCGAGCAGGTCGTCGGCCCGCAAGCGCAAACCGAGGGTCTCTTCTACCGCGTCGAGCAGGTAGGCAACGTCTACACCCTCTATATCCGGCTCGGCCGGGTCGCCCTCGTAGAGCGTGTCGGTCGTCCCCACGTAGCACGCGCCGCCTCGAGGAAGCGCAAATGCGGTGCGATTGTCGCTCGTGCGCAAGGCCAGCATACTCGCCAACGGCAGGGCCTCGCCCTTGACCACAACGTGAATACCCCGGGTCAGCTGCAGGCGGGGCCGCTGCGAAGCATCGACCAGTCCGGCTACCTCGTCGAACCAGGGCCCGGCAGCGTTTACCACGCAGCGCGCCCTGATCACCAGGTCGTCGGCTCCCAGTACGTCGCGGGCCGACAGCATGGCGCCAGCCTCTCCCATCTCTATGCCGTTGACCTCGGTGTAGTTGAGAGCCACCGCGCCAGAAGCAGCAGCGCTCAGCACCGTCTCGAGTACCAGTCGCGCGTCATCGGTGAGGTACTCGCGAAACACCACCGAGCCAGCCATGCCGCGGCCGGCCAGCAAGGGCTCAAACTCAACGGTCTGGCGTGACCCCAGCACCTTGTAATCTTCACCGTCGGCCGACAATCGACGGAAGGCCCACATGCCGGCGGCCAGCTTGGCCATGCCGGCTTTTGTCCGCGCGGGCGAAACGACATTGATGGGCACAGCCAGGTGCGGAGCCATGCGGTACAGTACCGCGCGCTCGCGCGAAGCCTCTCGCACCAGGGCTACGTCACCCTGGGCGAGGTAGCGTATGCCGCCGTGAATGAGCTTGGACGAACGGCTGCTGGTGCCACCGGCAAAGTCGCCACGGTCGAGCAGCAGGGTAGATAATCCACGGGCCGACGCCTCGCGGGCGACCCCCGCGCCGGTGATTCCTCCGCCCACCACGACAAGGTCAAAGCAGCCCTCGGCCGCCTGGCCAAGACGCTCCCCCCTGGTCGGGGGGGCCATTGCTGGAGCTGTTTGAAGCGACTCAGACACTGGCGATCAGACTGCTTGGCAAAGGGTCAATTGTCAAAAAGGCCAGTATTTTACTGGCTCCGAGCCGTTTTCAGCCCGTAAAAAAAAGTTCAGTGTCGGCCGCTAAATCCCTTGACAGCCATACTCAAGTTGTAGTAAGTGGATAGTCGTACTTTCTACTTCCCATGACGAGAACCAGAAACACAGCCACCGACACCGACAAGCCCCAGACCACCACGGGCCTGCACAAGATCTCGGATCTCGCGCGCGAGACCGGCGTGTCTACCGGCACCATTAAATTCTACATCCGTGAAGGCCTTTTGCCCAAGCCAACGGTGAAGACCGAGCGCAACATGGCCTGGTACGATCACTCGTTTATCGAGCGCATCCGCGTCATTAAAGAACTGCAGCAGAAGCGTTTCCTGCCCCTGGACGTCATCAAGGCGATACTCGAGCACAACTCCGAGGTGGTTAGCGAACGCGAGGTCAGCACCCTGCTGGGCATCGAGGGAACGCTGTACGAAGAAATTCACTACGCGCCCGACCAGCCACCGGTGCCGGTAGAAAAAGCCCTGGCCCGTTACGGCGTGGACCGGGATCGTTTCGACTTCTGCGTTCGCCTGGGAATCATCACCCCCATGCAACGCGAAGGCGTGAGCTGCATAGAGGGCGATGACCTTCTGCTGCTCGAAAACTTCCAGGCCATGCGCGAGGCCGGCGTAGGACCGGAGTTGTTCCCCTACGAGACCACCCTGCCCATCTACGTGGAAGCGCTCGAAAATCTCGCCCGCGAAGAGATCAAAATTTTCACGCGGGGCGTGACCGACCATTCCGACCCCGAGCGCGTGCCCGAAATGGCCATAGCCGCCATGAAGCACGCCGAGCAGTTCATGGCACTGTTGAGGCGCAAGATGATACTGCGCGCCATGGCGGAAATCAGGCTCGGTAACGAAACCGAAAACACGGGCACCAACGACTGAAGCCCAGCCGGAGGAGAAAGAAGAAAAATGCCCCGGAAAGAAACAATCGCTGACCAAAACACTCCGCCGCTGGTAGCCCACGCCTTCGACAGCATTGCGCATAGTTACGACAGCGCGTTTCTGGTGGACTACGATCACCTGCGCGGCGATCTCGCACGGCTCTACCGCATGGCCAAGCAGGCACAGTGGGACGGCGAAACCTACCTCGACTGGTCAATCGACGTTGACCCCGAAAAGCCTTTTTTCCCGAAAGAAGAAACAGCCATTTCCGGCACCTCGCACTGGACCCGTCTCACCGAGCGCGAGAAAGTCCAACTCAACCACGAGTCGATGGCCTGGACGCTCTCTCAGTTTCTGCACGGTGAGCAGGGCGCCCTGCTGGCAACCGCGCAGATCGTGGACTCGGTCCCCAACATAGACGCAAAACTCTACGCGGCGACCCAGGTCATGGACGAAGCCCGTCACGTGGAGGTCTACGACCGCTACCTGCATGAAAAAATAGAGATCGTCTACCCGATAAACCCGGAGCTCAAGACCCTCCTCGACCAGGTTCTCAGCGACTCACGCTGGGACATGAAGTACCTCGGCATGCAGATACTAGTGGAGGGCCTGGCGCTGGCCGCCTTCCAGACCATGCGTGACTACAGCACCGAGCCGCTGATCAAGGAGCTCACGGCCATGGTCATGAAAGACGAGTCACGCCACGTTGCCTTCGGCGTGCTCAGCCTGAAGGACTACTACCGTGAGTTGAGCGAAGCAGAGGTCAACGAGCGCGTGGAATTTGTCTACGAGGGCTGCCGCTTGATGCGCGACCGCCTGCTGCAGCGCGAGGTCTACGAGAAGATGGGTATGAATGTCGAGGCCTGCGTTGAGATCGAATACCACGACAAAATGTCCAAGGCCTTCCGCCGCGAGATGTTTTCCAAGATCGTACCCAACGTCAAGAAACTCGGGCTGCTCAACGACAAGCTGAGAAGGGGATTCGAAGAACTCGACATCCTCGAGTTCGAGAGCTTGCCCTCGTCTGAAGAAGAGTTCGCCGACCCGGCAGCGCTGGTGAACGAGTACAACACCGAAGCCGAGACATCCCTGGTGGCCTGAGCCGTTAATCGCACAAAATCGGGTAGAGAGAAAAAAGGAGCATAAAATGAGTGACCAGGAAAAAATAGAGACAGTTGAGCCCAGAAAATCACGCACCGTATGCATAGAAGACCCAG
>CAUZFM010000150.1:0-3570 GCA_963579235.1 uncultured Binatia bacterium (SeqCode) | reverse complement strand
AGATCACCAGAGACGCGCCCCGCTCGGTAAAAAACCTTATCTCGGCCGCGATGTCCTCGGCCCGGCCCGTCCAGCAGTTGGCCAGGAACTTGGTGAGTTGTTTTTCGTTGTAGTGCGGCCACCAGCGAGCGGCAAAATCACGTAGCTCGGCTTCGCTCTCGTAGATCACGCAGGTGTTCTCCACCGATATGCGCACGCTGTCGGGGTCGCGGCCGCGGTCGCGACAGTGCCCTGCAAGGATCTCACGCTTGCGCTCGTACTCGTCGGGCCCGCGGTTATGGTTCCAGCCGTCGGCCACTTCGGCCACCATGCGCAGGCCGACTTTTTCGCCCTGCGTGCCTATCCAAATCGGGGGCCCCCCGGCCTGCACGGGCTTTGGCTCGTTGATGGCGTCGGTCACCCGGTGGTGCACACCCTCCACGGTGGCCTTCTCGTCTGCGAACATCGCCCGGCAGATGCGCGCCGTGTCCTCCATGCGGTCGAGCCGCTCGCGTATGCCGGCAAACGGGTACTCGTAGGCCTCGAACTCCTCGGTTTTCCAGCCGGCGCCTAATCCCAGGTCGACCCTGCCGCCGCTCATCACGTCCACGCAGCTGGCCAGCTTGGCGAGGTAAGCCGGGTTGCGATAGGCGCTGCAGGTCACCAGCTGGCCCAACCGCACTCGGCTTGTCACCTGCGACAGAGCGGCCATCGTACTCCAGCACTCGAAGGTCGGCTCCATGGCCGGGCGCGGCACGGTGTGAAAGTGGTCGTACAACCACAACGAGTCGTAGCCAGCGTCTTCAAGCGCGCGCGCGCTCGCGGTCAAGGCATTCCACTGGGACTGGCCGCCCTGGAGATGCTGCATCTCCATGCGCCAGCCCTGCGGCACGAACGTTCCATATTCAACGGCCATGACGGTTAGTTAGGCGAGTGCCCCCGCTCTGGCAATCAGGCGGCCCGCTTCAAGGGCGAACCGTATGACTGGTGGGCCCCACCAGCGTGGCCAGGCGCGGCTGTACCCACTCCACCCAGCGGCACAGGCGCTCGCGGGTTTCGGCGGGCTCGATGAGATCGTGCACTCCGAAAGACTCGGCGCGGGGAAACGGTGTGCGCGAGGCGGCGAACTGTTCCTCGAGCTCGCTGCGGAGGGCGTCGGGATCATCGGCGGCGGCTATCTCGCGTCCGAAGGCCACCGCCACGCCACCCTCGACGGGCAACGCGCCGCTCTCGGCCGAGGGCCAGGCCAGCACGTACGAGTCCGGGCCGAAATGGGCCGCGGCCGCCACGCCGAAGGCCTTGCGCAGGTGAACCGCCGCCCAGGGCACCGATGACTGGTTGGCCGCAAATATGGTCTGCGCGCCGTAGCGTATGGTGCCGGCCGCCTCGGCACCGCTGCCTATCATGAAACCGGGCTCGTCGACCAGGCTGATGATGGGCAGGTGAAAGCTGTCACAGAGGTCAATGAAACGCCTGGCCTTCTGCGCCCCGTCGGCGTCCATCGCGCCAGCCCAGAAGCGGCAGTCGTTGGCCCACACGCCCACCGCCTGCCCGTCCAGCCGCGCCAGGCCGGTGACCTGCGAAGGCCCGTAGCCAGCCGACATCTCGAAGAAACTGCCCGCGTCAAATACCAGTTCCAACACCCGCCTGATGTCGAAGGCCTTGCGACGGTCGCGCGGGATGATCGAGTTGAGTTCGCTTTCGGCGCGGGCGGGATCGTCGTCGCAGGCCACCCGGGGCGCCGGCTCCCAGACGTTGGTGGGCAGGTAGGAAAGAAAGCGCCTTACCTGCGCCAGCGCACCCGCTTCGTTGTCGGCCAGGTTGTCCACGACGCCGCTGTGCATGTGCACGGCCGCACCGCCGAGTTCTTCCTTGGTTTTCTTCTCGCCCAGTGCGCGCTCCACGACCGCCGGCCCGGCGATGAGCACCTGCGAGGTGTCGCGCACCATTATGGAAAAGTGAGAAGACACCAGGCGCGCAGCCGGGAAACCCGCCACCGGCCCCAGTGCCACCGACACCACGGGCACTGCCGCCATGGCCTCGGCAAACGACATGAACCTGGGCGTAACGTAAACCGGATCGCCGGCGTGGGCTCCGCCGCCACCCTTGCCCGCGTTCTTGCCGCCACGTGTTCCGGCCACGCTGCCCCCGCCGCCCTCGAGCAGGCGCACCAGGGGCACGCGGTACTGCACGGCCAGTTGCTCGGCGTAGACGCTCTTGCGCAGGCCAGCCGGCGTGGGCGATCCGCCCTTGAGCGTGAAATCCTCGCCCCCTACCACGCAGGGCCGGCCGTCCAGGCGCGCCATGCCCAGCACGTAGTTGCCCGGCGTGAATTCGACCAGGCGTCCCTCGTCGTCGATCTCGGAGTGACCGGCCATCGGGCCCTGCTCGGCGAAGCTCCCCTCGTCGACCAGCACGTCAATGCGCTCGCGCACCGTCAGGCGGCCCTTGCCGTGCTGACGCTCAACGGCCTCGGCGCCGCCCATGGCCAGCGCGGCCTCGCGGCGCGCCCGTATCCCCTCGGTTTCCTTGTCCCAGCCCACGGACTGGTTTTAGCAAACCCCGGCCGTGATGAAAGGCCGCGTCATTTACCCACCGCTTTCTACAGGCACAGGCAGCCCGGTGCGCCGGTGGGATCAGCGATACAGGCCTGGGCGGGATCTATGCACACCCCGTTGCAGGTGGGTCCGCCAAGCGACTCGCAGGGATCTTCGGGCGGATCAACGCACTCGCACTCCTGCAGCCCGGCGCTGTACTCGCAGACCTGGCCGGGATTAATGCACACCCCGTTGCAGGTGGGTCCGGCCAGCGACTCGCAGGGATCCCCCGGCGGGTCAACGCACTCGCACTCCTGCAGTCCGGCGCTGTACTCGCAGACCTGGCCGGGGGTGCTACACCACCCGTCACAGGTGGGTCCGGCCAGCGACTCGCAGGGATCCCCCGGCGGGTCAACGCACTCGCACAGGGCGGCAGTCACTACACCCGACTGCTCACAGAGCTGAGGATACGGGCAGGTGCCCGCGCAGGCAGGCGACGACGCCACGACGCAGGGCAACAGCTTCCACGGCCAGCAGCTGCCGTCGGTCACGTCGTTGTCGAACTGGTCGCAGTCATACTCCAGGTTGTCAACGCCGTTGATCAGCCGCGCCATGCGCGCAAGTACGACCCTTTGGACACAGTCCACGAACGCCGCCGGCGCGACAGAGCGGTCAGCGAGTGCGCACTCACCGGGAAACGCCAGCCCGAGATCCACCGTCGCGCACTTCTTTAACACCGCCTTCTCTACCTTGGCGACCGACCGCGCCAGTTTGCCGCGAGCGTCAGTCTTGATCGCCTCGAAGCCTTCGACCAGCGGACCGGGAAGTACCGGCAACTCCGGCACTTCGAGCAGGCCTTTCTTCTTCCAGTACGCAAAGCTCCCCAGGCCCGATTTCATTACCCCGCCCATGGTCTTGAACACGGCTGCCTGGCAGCGAGCGCCGTCCCGGTCAGTGTCACTCGCGATAATTGCTGCGTCGGCGTCGTCACCCAGCAGGTCAACGAGCGTTCCTACCTCGTGGTCGAGCACCTCGGCCGCGGCGTCGGCAGCCG
>CAUZFM010000149.1:0-3645 GCA_963579235.1 uncultured Binatia bacterium (SeqCode) | reverse complement strand
CAGCTCGGCCAGCAGGTCGTCGCTGTGCTCCCCCAGGACCGGTGCCATGCAGGCCGGCCGGGCTCCCTGCCCGTCAAAGTCCACCGGTGTCGCGGGGAAGGTCAGCGTGCCGCCGGCCGGGTCGGGCACCTCGCAGAACGAGCCTGCCGCGCGAGCCTGCGGATCGGCTATCACCTCGTCAAGGGTCTGTACGGGCGCCCACCACATGTCGGGTACGGAGTCGAAGATCTCGGCCCACTCGGCCAGCGGCTTGCCCGCAAAAATGCCGTCTAGCTCCTCGATGAGTTCGACCGACCGCTCCCTGCGGGCCGCAAAAGTCGCGTAACGTGGGTCGTCGATCCACTCCGGGTGTCCGACGGCCCTGGCCATGGGCGGCCAGTGCCGGTCGGGGTCCAGGCCGACCACCCAGAACCAGCGCCCCTCGCTGTCCTGGTAGTTATTGATGCACGGGTTACCCACGTTCAGCCGGTCGGCGACCTGCAGCGGCACGCCGAAGCGAAGCGTAATCGCCAGGTCAAAGCTCATGGTGAATATACCCTCGCGCAGGAGAGAGGTCGTGACCAGACGGCCGCGTCCCGTCTTCTCGCGTTCGTACAGGGCGGCCGCTACCCCGCCGGCCGCCGCCATGCCCGCGTTGTGATCGCCCATGCCGCCGCGCTGGAAAGGCGGTGCCTGGCCCGGGCTTGTCAACATGTGCGCGATGCCCGAGCGTGCCCAGAAGGCGGAGATGTCGTAGGCGGCACGGTCGGAATCGGGTCCGTCCATGCCGTAGCCGGTGATGGCGGCGTAGACCAGTCGCGGGTTGCGGCGCATCACAGCGGCCGGGTCGAACCCCAGCCTGGCCAACGCCGACTGGCGTATGTTGGTCACCAACACGTCGGCGCCGTCGACCAGTTCCATGCCCAGCGCCCGGCCTTCTTCGCTCGCGAGGTCAAGCGCGATGCTGCGTTTGCCCCGGTTGTCCATTTCAAACGGAGGGTTGAAAGGAAGGTCGGCGCCCATGCTGGCCAGCAGGCGGGCAAACAGGCGGCCGGGATCACCGACCCCCGGCGGCTCGACCTTTACTACGTCCGCACCCCAGTCGGCAAGCACCAGCCCGGCGGCCGGGCCGGCAACCCACGCGCCCAGCTCGAGCACGCGAAGACCCGCCATCGGTCCCGTCGAATAAGCGTTACTCAATTCAGCTTCCCTGCCACGGGGCGCACTGCCAAGCGATAACGCGGGTGGCTACCGCCATCCCGGGGCCGATGCCGCTCAGGCCGGTTCCCAGCCGAGCACGGCCTTGACCTCGAGAAACTCCTCGAGCCCGAACTCGCCCCACTCGCGGCCGTTGCCCGACTTGCCGTAACCACCAAAGGGCGCTGCGAAGTCGGGGCCTGCACCGTTGAGGTGCACGTTGCCCGTGCGCAAGCGCGACGCCACGCGGCGGGCGTGCTCAATGTCTCCCGACTGAACGTAGCCCGCCAGCCCGTACTCGGTGTCGTTGGCAATGGCGATGGCCTGCTCCTCGTCGCGGTAAGGCAGTATGCAAAGCACCGGGCCGAAGACCTCCTCGCGCGCAATCGTCATGTCGTTGGACACGTTGGCAAACACCGTCGGTCGCACGAAGTACCCCTTGTCGAGTCCCTCGGGTCGCCCCGGGCCACCGGCCACCAGGGTGGCTCCCTCTTCTACGCCCTTGTTGATAAGCCCCTGCACCTTTTTAAATTGCCCAGCATGCGCCAGCGGGCCGAACACGGTTTCTTCCTTGGTGGGATCGCCCACGCCCTCGGCAGCCGCCTCGGCGGCCTTGCGCGCGATTGCCATGGCCTCGTCATGGCGAGCGGCAGGCACCAGCATACGCGTGGGCGCGTTGCAGGACTGCCCGCTGTTGCCAAAACAATTCTGCACGCCACCCGACACCGCCGCCTCGAGATCGGCGTCCTCGAGCACGATGTTGGCCGACTTACCGCCCAGCTCCTGGGCCACCCGCTTGACACCGGCCGCGGCTGCTTCGGCCACTGCCGTGCCGGCACGCGTTGAGCCGGTAAACGACATCATGTCTATGTCCGGGTGGGCCGACAAGGCCGCGCCCACCGAGGGACCGTCGCCGTTAACGAGGTTGAACACACCCGCCGGTACGCCCGCGTCGTGGATGACCTCGGCCAGCAGGCAGGCGTTCAAGGGCGCGAGCTCGCTCGGCTTGAGCACCATCGTGCAACCAGCGGCAATGGCCGGTGCAACCTTGCAGGCGATCTGGTTGATGGGCCAGTTCCACGGCGTGATGAGTCCGCACACGCCAACAGGCTCCTTGCGCAGCATGGTGGTGCCGCGCTGTTGCTCGAAGGCGTAGCCCTTGGCTATCTCGACCATGCCAGCAAAGTGCGCGAGCCCTGCGCCGGCCTGGGCCAGCTGGCAGAGCGTGATCGGCGCGCCCATCTCCGAGGAAATCGTCTGTGCAAACTCCTCGTAGCGAGCCTGGAAGCCGGCCACTATTTTTTCGAGCAACGCGATGCGCTCGTCCACGCTCGTCAGGCTGAAGGTCTCGAAGGCCTTGCGCGCGGCCTTGACCGCGCGGTCCACGTCCTCGGCTCCGCCCATGGCGATGCGGCCCACGGCCTCCTCAGTGGCGGGGTTGATTACTTCGAGGGTGTTGCTGCCCGCGGGGTCCACCCAGGCGCCGTCGATATAAAACTGTAGATATTCTTTCATGCAATCCTCCGGTTCGCCGGTCTATCAGCTCCCCGAACCTACGGCCATCCCACGAGCAACCGCGGGGCGAGCGGCCACCCTGTCCATCCACGCCCTGAGCGCCGCCAACTCTTCGGCCTTGCCCTCGGACATAGAGGTGAACCGCTCCCACGCCGCCTCGATCCATGGATAGGTGGCCATGTCGGCAATGGAATAGTCACCCGCGAGGTAGTCAGAATCGGCCAGCGCGTTGTTGAGCACGCCAACAATGCGCAGCGACTCGCCCAGAAAACGCTCTATTGCGTAGGGGATCTTGTCCTCGGCGGTGTTAACAAAATGGCCGGCCTGGCCGATCATGGGGCCCACGTGGCTCATCTGGTACATCAGCCACTGCACGACCCGCGCGCGCTCGGCCGGTCGTTCAAGACCAGGCACAAACTGCCCGGTCTTTTCGGCGAGGTGCAACAGTATAGCCCCCGACTCGAACAGTGGCAGCGGCGCGCCCTCCGTGTCGTGGTCAACGATAGCCGGAATCTTACCGTTGGGACACACGGCCAGGAACTCGGCGCCGGCCTGCTCGTTGGCCTGCAGGTCCACGGGCAGCACGCGGTAGTCGAGCCCGGTCTCCTCGAGCATTATCGAAACCTTGCGGCCGTTGGGCGTGGTCCAGGTGTAAAGGTCTATCATCGCAGCGTCCTCCCGGGGCACCCCCCGCTTGCAAGCCAAGCCCACTAGGCGAGCTGAAACAACAGCAACCACGGCTGAAACGAACGACGACTGCCTTGCTTTGCCTCGCGCAGCCGACAATCTTCGACAGATGAACAGATTGTGTGAAGACAGGGTAGTGGTCGTAACCGGCGCCGGCCGCGGCATTGGCCGCGAGTACGCGCTCATGCTTGCAGAGCACGGGGCAAAGGTCGTGGTCAACGATTTCGGCGGTGCGCGCGACGGCAGCGGCGGTGACACGGGACCGGC
>CAUZFM010000148.1:0-3694 GCA_963579235.1 uncultured Binatia bacterium (SeqCode) | reverse complement strand
CAACACTTCGTTGACGGTCATGCGCGAGCCGCCGCCTATGTTGAGCACATCGCCCGTAACCGGCGCCGCGGCAGCCGCCATGTTGGCGGCCACGATGTCGTCCACGAAAGTAAAATCTCTCGACTGTTCACCGTCGCCGTAGAGCGTGATCTCCCCGCCTTCAAGAGTGGATCTAATAAAACGGTTGAAAGCCATGTCGGGGCGTTGGCGGGGGCCGTAAACCGTGAAGTAACGCAAGGCCACCGTCGGCAAGCCATAGTTGACACTGTACAGGGACACCAGGTGCTCGCCCGCCAACTTGGTCACACCATAGGGCGACACCGGGCGCGTGACGCTGCTCTCTGTCATGGGAAGATCCCGCGTGTCGCCGTAGACCGAGGACGAGGAGGCGTACACCACCTTGGAGACCGAAGCCGCAAGGCAGGCTTCGAGCAATCGCTGCGTGGCGTAAACGTTGTTGTCGCTGTAGATCCTGAAGTCAGCGCCCCAGCTGGCCCTGACGCCGGCCTGGGCAGCCTGGTGAAAGACCCAGTCCACCCCTTCGAGCAGGCCGGAGAGCTCCGCATCGACCAGGTTAGCCTCGACGAAGTTGAACGACGACGACTGCCTGGCCTTCTCGAGATTGTCTTCCTTGAGGGCGCGCGCGTAGTAGTCGATAAAGCAGTCGACACCCGTCACCTCGTGCCCAGCCTGGAGCAAAGCATCGCTTAAAGAGGAGCCAACAAACCCCGCAGCACCGGTCACCAAGGCCTTCATTTATTGATTCCTGCGTCGCCCAGGGGCGCGCCAGACCGCTGATGATGCGGCCCACGCTCTTTCAGGTCAAGTGCATCCACGACCGAATCGAGCAACGCGGGGCCGCCTTCTACTTCCAGCCCCAGCCTGAGCGCCAGCGGGCTGAACTCTTCGTCCACGAAAACTTCGAGCTTGACGAGGTCTTTTTCCGTCGTCAGCAGCAGGGCGCCGCTTCGCTGCGCCTGGCGCAGGGGATCGAGGTCGCCCAGCTCGTATTCGTGGTGATCGGCAAAGGCGTATACCTCTTCGACCGACGCAGCGCAGGAGACCAGCATGTCAACGAAAGCGGCCGGGTCGGCAATGCCACAGATCACCACCACGCGCTGCCCGCGCAGCCGCTCGAGCGAACCCGGCTCGGCGTCGCTCGATACCCTGTCCACGAGCCCCACTGGCCGCCGGGACACCATCGGGCCGCTCTCTCCGCCAGCGTTTTCAACAATGATGTCAGCCCTGCGCAACGCCGAAGCAGGTTCGCGCAGCGGACCGCGCGGCAGTAACCGCGCATCCCGGTCCCCCACGGCAAGCAACACGAGATCAAGATCGCGGGCGAGCCTCCGGTGCTGAAAGCCATCGTCGAGAATCAGCAGGTCAACGCCGGCTTCTCGTTCAGCAAGGCGGCAAGCCGCCACCCGGTCGGCAGCGGTCACCACCGTGCAGTCACAACGACGAGCCACGAGCAATGCCTCATCGGCAGATCGATGGGAGCCCGCCCCGGACCGGACGGCGTCCACGCGATCGACATCGCCGCTGGACCCGTAGCCGCGGCTGACAACGACAGCCGTGTAACCACGCTTTTTCAGCGAATCGACCAACCAGATTACAAGCGGTGTCTTGCCTGTTCCGCCCGAATTGATGTTGCCCACGCACAACACAGGCAATCCCACGCTCCGGGCGCGCAACAAGCCAGAGTCCCAGGCGGCGTTGCGCAGGTACAGCGCGAGCCAGTACAGCAGGGACAAGGGCGCGAGCAGCAGGCGGGCCAGGCGCCAAGCGGGTGCCGGCGAGTACCACAGGTTTGCCAACAAGTCGGGCCGCCCCCTTGCTGCGCTCACAACAACCGCTCCAGTACGGCCATCGTGGCGTCTAGCGCACCGCCGCTGCTCCGGACTACGTCGCGGCCAGCCTCACCAACCTGTGCGGCCTTGTTCTCATCGTCAACCCAGCCGGTCCACACCGCCGCGAGCGCCTCGGCATCGGCCACCAGCTCGATGGCGTCTCCAGCCAGCAGCGCCGCCGACTGGTGCTGAACGTTGTCCAAGTGGGACCCCGCGCAGACGGCAGTCGCGTAAGCCGCGGGTTCAAGAAGGTTGTGACCACCCTTATCTACCAGGCTGCCGCCCACGAAAACGGCCCGCGCGGAAGCAAAAAACCCTCGCAGCTTGCCCACGGTGTCGATGACCAGAACCTCCCAGTCACCGCCCGCATCACCCTCCCCCAGCAGCTTGTAACGTAGCCCCCGCCGAGCGAGCAGGCCCTCTACCTCGGCGGCCCTCTCGGGATGGCGAGGCGCCACAACCAGCCGCGCGCGATCGCGCAGGCCTTCGAACGCGGACAAGAGCAGTTCTTCCTCGCCCTCACGGGTCGAGGCGGCGACCAGCACCGGCAAGGAACCTTCAGCGGCCGCGAGAAGGTCAGGAGTCGCGGCGACTTCGGCGGCGGCCAGGCCGTCGTGCTTGAGGTCCCCCACCACCGTCACATCCACGGCCCCGAGGGCGCCCAGCCTGTCGGCGCTTTCGCGATCGCGGGCGAGCACTGCGTTTACGCCTGCCAGTGCGGGTCCCACCAGCCAGCGCACCCGCCGGTAGCGGGGAAAACTTTCTTCCGACACCCGCGCGTTGACCATGACACTGGGTATCCGCCTGTGGGCCAACTCGTTAAGCAGGCAAGGCCAGATCTCGGTCTCGACAAAGACGAACAGCGAAGGCTCCAGGGCATCGAGTACGCGCGTCATGACCGGCGGTGCGTCGAAAGGAAAAAACCTCGCCGACGTCGCCGACGACTTCACGGCCAGCTGCAAGCCGGTCGCGGTGTTACAGGTCAGCAGCAGCGGAAGGTCGGGGCGAGCTTCTGCCAGGTGCGCCAGCAGGGGCCTGGCCAGCTGCACCTCTCCCACCGAGGCGGCGTGCAGCCAGGCGCACCCCTTCAGGTCCGCAAGCAGCCCGGCGTCCCTGGTCCAGCCGGCAAGCCTGCCCACGATCTCTTCACGCCGACGCGTCCCCTCGCCTGCCGTACGCCGGTAAACCCTCGCCAGCAGTACCACCAGGCCGCCCAGCAGCGAGTACGCGTGGCGGGCAAACCAGGCCGCCGCCGGTTTTACTCCCGCCCCAGGTTGCACAAGCTTGCCGCTCTCCACCATCAACAGTCCTCGGGTGCGCGACCCACGGCCTGGTCTGCGCGGCGGGTGATCGCTTTGAGCCTGGCCTCGAGCTCGCGGCAATCCCGCTCGTTGTCACCTTCTGGCGCGAGTTCGAGTTCCCGGGCGGCCACAACCACCACGCGGCTGAACGGCGCCGGTACCATCATGCGATCCCAGCTCGCTAAGCGAAACACCCGGCTCGCGCTCCACGACAAGCCTACGACCGGCCGGCCACCGTCGCGCGCCAGGACTATAACGCCCGGCTTGACCACGCCCGCCGGCCCCCGAGGGCCGTCTGGAACGAGCGCCACGTCGACGCCCTTGCGCATGAGCCGGTACAGGCCCAGCAGCCCGGCCACGCCCCGGCGGCTCGAAGAGCCACGGGTAACCGTGAGACCCAGCTTCTCGAGCACGTGCGCTATTATGGCGCCGTCTCGGTGGGCGCTGTTCAATATGCCCAGCTGTCGGTCACGATAGACAAAGGGCAACATCAACGAGCGCCCGTGCCAGCAGGCGAGCACGACGGAACTACGCTCGGCCCAC
>CAUZFM010000147.1:0-3869 GCA_963579235.1 uncultured Binatia bacterium (SeqCode) | reverse complement strand
GCAGGACACCGAGGCCGGTCACGAGATCATGCACATGGCCGAGTGCGGATTCTGCGCCGACGGCGAACAGGAAGCGCTCGTTCGCGACGGCGAGACCGCCATCGAGGGGCTCATGCCAGTAAACACCGACGGTGGACTGCTGGCCAACGGCGAGCCCATCGGCGCCTCGGGCCTGCGGCAGGTGCACGAGGTCTGCCTGCAGCTACGCGGGCGCGCCGGCGCTCATCAAGTGCCCGGCAGCCCCCGCACGGGCTTCACCCACGTGTACGGATTCCCCGGCGTGAGCTGCGTTACCATCCTCACTTCTTCCTGAAGGGGGCTTGCCCCTTCAGGTGGGGGCGAAGAGCGAGGGTATGCGCTTGAGGTCCGCGAGCAGTTCGCCGAATTCGCCGTCCAGGCCGGCGTCGGCTGCGGGGGCTTCCAGTGTGATGCTGTCGGATACGCCGCCGAAGCGTTGCTCAACGGCCGGCGTGAGGTCTTTCCAGGTGGCCGACACCGTGAATTCGTCGAGCACCTCGTCGGGTATCTCGGCGGGCATTTCTTTCCACTGCCCGGCACGCGCCATGCCGTTCAGTTTCGCGCCAAGCTCTTCCCAGCCGTGGGCCTCGAGCACTGGCAGGTAGCTGCGCGTGGACCCGTAAAAGCCAATGCGGTAGCGCACCCACTCGCGCTGCTTGGCCACGCTTTCTTCGTCGGGCCCGGTGGAGATAAAACCGCCGCCCCATATTTCGAACTCGTTGCGCGCGCGGCCGCCTTTCTTCATTCCTTCTGCCAGCGCCGGCATGGCCACATCGTCGAGGTAGCGGCGAGTGGCAAAGCCGTGCAGGCGCACACCGTCGCAGACCTGCCCGGCCATCTTGAGCATCGCCGGGCGCACCGCGGCTATGGTGACCGGCACGGGCGGCAGGCCCGAAGGTGGCGGTGAGAACTCGGGCGTCATCAAGGTGAAATTGTAGTGCTCGCCCGTGAAATCGAGCTTCTCCCCGTTCTCCCAGCAGCGCCAGATCGCACGCAACGCTTGCACGTACTCGCGCATGCGTGGCAACGGCGCCGACCACGGCACGCTGAAGCGCCGCTCGTTGTGGCCCTTGACCTGGGTACCCAGGCCCAGCGTAAAGCGCCCGCCCGACTGCAGGTTGAGGTCCCAGGCCGTGTTGGCCACCACCATGGGGCTGCGCGGAAATGCCACCGCGATGGCTGTGCCCAGGCTCACGCGCTCGGTGGCCAGGGCGGCGAGGGCCAGTGGCATGAAGGGGTCGTTGGCTATCTCAAAGCTCAACACGCCGTCAAACCCGAGTTGCTCGGCGCGTTGCGCGGCCGCCGCAACGGCGCGCCAGTCGTTCAGCGGAATACCAGTTTCGATTTTCATGATGGCGGGAGGCTACACCTTTCCGCGTTGTCACGGAAGGGGGTGGCGATAACGGTGCGGGCAGTACAACCTACCGGTATGGCTGAAATTCATCCGCTGTTGCAGCAGAAAAAAGTATTCATGTCGGTCGGCGTGTGGGACCCTTTGAGCGCCTTGTTGGCTGAGCGCGCCGGTTTCGACTCTGTGTTTCTCAGCGGCTACGCGGTGGCCGGTGCGACCCTGGGCTTGGCGGACTTCGGCATGATGACGCAGACCGAGGTGCTCGATGCCGCCCGGCGCGTGATCGCGGCCG
This sequence comes from uncultured Binatia bacterium (SeqCode), assembly GCA_963579235.1. Lineage (GTDB taxonomy): Bacteria > Desulfobacterota > Binatia > UBA1149 > UBA1149 > UBA1149. Next base: position 2,208 of record CAUZFM010000147.1, on the reverse strand, counting down.
TCGATCTGCCGGTCATCGTTGACGGCGACACCGGTCACGGTGGGGTGCTCAACGTGCAACGCATGGTTCGCGAACTCGTGGCCATGGGTGCGGCCGGTGTCATTCTCGAAGACCAGGTCTGGCCCAAGCGCTGCGGTCACATGGCCGACAAGCAGGTCGTTTCGCTCGAGGAGCACGCCGCTAAGATCACGGCGGCCCGCGAGGCCATCGGCGACGCTCGCCTGATGATAGTTGGTCGCACCGATGCCATCGCGCCGCTGGGCCTCGACGAGGCCATACGGCGCGGCAATGCATACGCCCGGGCTGGCGCCGACCTGGTGTTCGTGGAGGCTCCCGAGACCGTCGAAGACATGAAGCGGATAGTGGCCGAAATCGACGCGCCCCTGACCCTCAACATGATAGACGGCGGCAAGACGCCGCGCCTGTCGCTCGAGCAGGTCCACGAGCTGGGCTTCGTGTCGGTGGGTTACGTGCTCACCGCCCTGTTCTCGGCCACGGCCGCCATGGCGCACGCGTTTCAACACCTTCGCGAACAAGGCACGAGCGAAGGCCTGGACGACAGCATGGTGGGCTTTGACGAGTTTACCTCCCTGGTGGGCCTGCAGGAATGCTACGAAACCGACCGCAGGTTCAGAAAAGGAGAAAAGGCCTGACTTGCAGGCGCCCGGCGGGCCGGCGCTCGATGAGCCCTGTATCCTGCCCTGGTACTTTTAACGTAATAGGAACGTATCCCTCTTGAGACGGCAGGTTGTGACTTTTGTGGTGGGCGGGCTGCTGCTGTTCGCCGTCGATGTGTGGGTGACCCTGGGTGGCGCCGCGAAGCCGGGGTTGCGGGGCGGCACGGCGACCTTGACCGCGGCCCGGGTCGAGGCGCTGACGGGCCAGTACCGTCGCGCGCTTGGCCGCGAGCCGGGTAGCGCCGAGCGGCAGGCGCTGGTCGAGCACGCCGTAACGAACGAGATACTCTACCGCGAGGCGTTGGCGCGGGGGCTTGATCGCAACGACAGCGGCGTGCGCTTTCGCCTTGCCGAAAAAATGCGCTTTCTCGCTGGCGAGCAGGCAACGGCCGACGAGCGCACGCGCGAGCGGCTGTATCGCCAGGCTCTCGAGCTCGAGCTCGATCGCGATGACCTCGTGCTGCGCCGCCTGCTGGTGCAGAAGATGCGGCTGCTCCTGCGCGCCGGCCTGTCCTTGGAAAACCCCAGCGACGAGCGCTTGCTTGCCTGGATGCGCGGCCACGCCTGGGAGTACGAGCAGCCCGCGCGCGTGGACCTGCGGCATCTTTTCTTCTCCTCCGACGGTGAGGGTGGTGCCAGCGGTGCGCGCCAACGCGCCGAGCGAGCGCTGTCCGCGGCGTCGGAGGATGCACATAGCAACGGCACCACAGCAGCCAAGGCCATGAATCCGCCGGCCGGCGATCCTTTTATGCCCGGCAGCCGTTTCAGCAACGTATCGCGGGCGACACTGGCGCGCAGCTTCGGCCCGGCTTTTGCCGACGCGGCTATGTCGCTGCCGGCAGACGACCAGCCGGCCGAGGATCAGTCGCCCAACGGTCAGCAGCGCGGCAACTGGCAGGGCCCCGTCGAGTCGGCCTACGGCTGGCACCTGCTGCGCGTTGGTAACCGCCGCCCGGCCAGGCTGCCAGCGCTGGACTCGGTGAGGAGCAGGCTCAGCGCGGCGCTGGCCAACCACGAGCGCGACCTGCACTACCGCGAACAGCTGACCGAGCTGCGCGGGGCCTGGACCATCGTCGTGGAAGCGCCGAGATGAGCAACTTCACTGTTTTATTACTGGCGGCCTTGCTCGCGCTGCTGCCGCTGGCTTCACCCCGGGCGGCCCACGCGCACGCATTTTCGCCAGTGCTGTTCGAGCTCAGCGAAGACGTGACCGACCCCGGGCTCGTGCGCGCGCGTTGGACCACGTCGCTGATCAGGCTGCGTGGCAGCGAGCTGAGCCCGGCCTTGCCGGCCCGATGCCAGCCCGTGGGGGAGGTGAAAGAAACGCGAAGCGACGCGCGCGTGATCGTCGAATGGACCGAGCGCTGCACTGCTGCGTCCAGCGACCGGGCGGCGGCCACCGGTACAAGCGTGCTGGCCGGCGCAACCATCGCGGTGACTGGCCTGCCCGGCTCAGGCAAGGACGTGCTGCTGCGCCTTCAACTGGCCGACGGTCGTAGCCTGCAGGCGGTGCTGCGCGCCGAGTCGCCAG
>CAUZFM010000146.1:0-4002 GCA_963579235.1 uncultured Binatia bacterium (SeqCode) | reverse complement strand
TTGGTCATGCCCGAAGTTACCCCCCGGCCCAAGCTGAATAAAAGAGCGCCCACCCCTTGTCGAAGCGGACGGCCGTGCTTGCTATGTTGCTGGCGTGCATCCGGTACTGTTCACTTTGGGCCCGTTCACGGTCTACAGCTTCGGCGTTATGATGGCCGCCGGGTTCTACTTTGGCTCCATGGCTGCCGTAAGCGAGTTCCGCCGTCGCGGTGGCGACGGCGATAAGATGTGGAACTATCTCGTGTGGGTGTTCCTGGCCGGCCTGCTGGGCTCGCGCCTGCTCTCGCTCACCAACGACCTGTCGGCCCTTGCCCGCAACCCGCTGCAGGCGTTGCTCTCGGGCGCGGGTTTCGTGTGGTACGGCGGGCTGATCGGCGGCGCGGCAGTGGCCTGGCTGCTGGCAAAACGCAACCGCTTCGATTTTACTACCGTGCTTGAGTGTTGCGCGCCGGCCCTCGCCCTGGGCCAGGCGCTGGGGCGGGTGGGTTGCCACGTGGCGGGCGACGGCGACTGGGGCAAGGTAACTACCGTGCCCTGGGGCGTGGCTTACGAAAAAGCGATTATCGGCTGGCCGCACGCCCCGGGCGTGCTCGTGCACCCGACTCCATTGTACGAGTTTGCCGGTTACTTGGCTGTTTTTGGCGTGTTGTGGGGGCTTCGTCGTCGCGATCTGCCCCGCGGCACGATGTTCGCGCTCTACTGTGTATTGGCCGGTTCTGTGCGTTTCGGGGTAGAATTTCTACGGGTAAACCCGCTTGTGGGACTGGGCCTGACCCAGGCCCAGTTCATCGCCGCGGCCATGGTAACAGGAGGTCTGGCCTGGCTTTTCTGGCGCAGGGGGGCGTTGCTGCGTGGCCTGGCCACCCCGGCGGCGGTGGTAGTGCTGGCCCTGGGCTTGCTTGCCGTGCCGGCCTGCAACAGCAGGACGGGCCTGTCGCGTGGGCAGAAAGCTCCTGATTTCATGCTCTCGAGGCCCGATGGCGCCGTGCGCAAGCTGTCGGGTTACCGCGGCAGCACCGTTCTCCTCAATTTGTGGGCCACCTGGTGCCCGCCCTGCATAGAAGAGATGCCCCTGCTCAACGAGCTGGCGGTCGACTACAAGGACCGTGGCCTGCGCGTGGTGGGCCTGGCGGGCGACGACGACCCGGCGCGGGTTAAAGAATTTCTTGAGCGTAGCCCCCTTGACTTCGAGATCCTCTTGGACCCCGACGGTCAAGTCGGTACACTGTACGGTATAACCGGTTATCCGGAGACCTTCCTGATCGATCGTGAGGGACGTGTGCAGGGCAAGTACATTGGCCCGCTGCCCGCCGAGGGTGGGCGCCCAAGCGCGGAGCTCAGGAAGAGAATAGAAACCCTGCTGGGAGGCTGATCGTGGCAACGCGGTATCGGCTACGCAGCCGCCGGCAAGAGGGCGTGGTGTAGGTGGTGTTCGCAGGAACACCTTGAGAGGAGAGAGGAGGGGGCCGTACGCGGCCCCGGGTTTCAGATGATCCGGCTTAACAACATAGGCAAATCTTTTGAGGGGCGCCCCGGCCCAGCGGTCGACTCGGTGTCGCTGCACGTGGAGCCGGGAGAGTTCGTGCTGCTCACCGGCGCCAGCGGCGCGGGCAAGACCACGCTCATGCGCATACTGTTCGGCGAGGAGATAGCCACGGAGGGTACGGGTGTTGTCAACGGTCGCAACCTTGACTGCATGGAGAGCGACGCGCTGGCCGCTCTCAGGCGCGAGATGGGGCTGGTGTTTCAGGACTCCCGCCTGATCGATCGCCTGAGCGTGCGTGAGAACGTTGCCCTGGCAGCCGAGGTAGGTGGTGTTCATTGTGCCGAGGCTCGTCGCAGGGCCGACGACCTGCTGTGCATGATGGGCATGCAGGACTACGGCGACATGCTGCCTCTGCATCTGGCCAGTGGCGAGCGACAGCGGGTGGCCTTGGCGCGCGCGCTCGTCAACGATCCGGTGCTGCTGCTCGCCGATGAACCCACCGGCAGCCTCGATCCCGATACCACGGCCGAGATTCTCGAGTTGCTGCAGGAAGTAAACCGTCGCGGCACCACCGTGCTGATGGCTACCCATGACATGGACGCGCTCGAGCAGCTTTCGTGTCGCATGCTCGTGATGGCCGGCGGTCGTTTAGTCGAAGACAGTCCGGATCCGAGCCGCCTTCAGTGAGCCGGGGACGACCTCAGCTACAACCAACCTCGTTTTTCATTCGTCGCGCCGTTGACAGCATTCTCGCCACCCCGGTCATAAGCAGCGTCACCATAACCTCTATCGCGGTCAGCGTACTGCTGGCCGGCACCGTCCTGCTGGTGGGCAGCAACGTCTACCGAGTGGTCGCCGGCGCGGCCGCCTCGGGTGTCGACGTTTCGGTGTACCTGGCCAACGGAGTGAGCGAGACCCGGGTGGTGGAACTCAAGAAGAGCTTTGCCGCCACCGGGGGCGTGGGCAGGGTGCAGTACGTTTCGAAGGACGAGGCCTGGCAGTTCCTGGCAGGCAATCTCGTGGGCAGCGCCGAGCTGCTTGACGGACTCGACGCCGAGGTGTTGCCCGCGTCGTTTGAGCTGGCGCTTGAGCAGGGGATCAGCGGCCCCGGGCTCGACTCCCTGCTCGAGTCGTGGTCGGCCATGCCCGAGATCGAAGACGTGCAGTACAATCGCCAGCTGGGTCAACGCCTGCGCGGCACCATGGGGCTGGTGCGCTGGGTAGCATGGGCGCTGGGGGCGCTGGCGCTGGTGGCCTCCACCATCATCGTGGGCGCTACCTTCCAGCTCGCGGTGTTTACGCGCCGCGAAGAAATGGAGGTGCTAAGGCTCGTGGGCGCCGTGGGCACTGCCTACTGGGGACCCTTGCTGCTGGCCGGCCTGCTCGAAGGGCTGCTGGGTTCGGCCGCAGCGGTGGCCATGCTGGCGCTGGTGTTCCGCCTGACCGCCGGGCCGCTGGCGGCCGAGCTGCCGCTGCTTGCCGGTGTGACTGCTTTTCTCACGCCGCTGCAATCTGTGACGCTGGTGGCCTGGGGAGCCGGCCTTGGTGTGGTCGGTAGCTGGCTGGGCATGCAGCGGTTTGCGGCCTGGAGCTCGGCGTCGCAGCGATGAAAGCCGGCGTAGCCCGGATGGTAAAGATTCTCACGGCCGTGCTTTGCCTGCTGTTGGTCGCCGGCGTCGCGGGTGCGCGCGATGATATTGTCGACGATGGTGTTGCCGTCGCCGAGCTCAGCCAACCCGGCCCGCTGCTCGAGGAGATCCAGGATCTCGACGACACGCTGATTCGCACCAGCCGAAACTTTGGCCGCCTGCGCCAGGAGCAGGACAAGCTCACTGGCGAGCGCGACGCCCTGGCCGCCGAGCTCAAGGGGCTCGAGCAGCGCCGCGCCGGGGCCCGGCAGGTGATAGAAAAACGCCTGGCCGGCATCTACCGTCGCGGTCGCCTGGGCAGCATGGGCTCGCTGCTGGGCATGGCGTCGGCCAACGATCCGCTGCGCATGACCCGCTACCTGGTGGCCGTGTCGAGGGCCGACCGCGGCGCGTTGCATGACTACGAGCAGGCGCGGGACGGATACCTCGAGGGATTGTCGCGTCTTGAGCAGGCCCGGCAACAACTGCAAGGCCGGGTGGACGCGGCCCGCGCGGTCATGGACGAGAACGAGGGCGCGCGCGCGAAAAAAATCGTTCTCTTGCGGGGACTCGAAAAACGCCTGGACGAACGCAGCCTTGCCGAGTCGGTCGGATCGGCGGGTGGGCAGTCGGGCGACGCGCGCGGTGCCCGCGAAAGAGAAGGAGCCATGGAGCGAATCCTCAAGCACGAACGCGGAGGCAGCTCGGTACACCGCTCGTCGCTGCGGGCGAGGACAGGGCTGCGCAGCTTCTCGCGGCGAGAGGGGCAGCTCGAGGTGCCCCTGACGGGCAAATTATTGCGGGTGTTCGGGCAGGAGGGGCGACGACCGGGTACGACCAGCCAGGGGCTCGACGTGCTCGCGGCTTCCGACCGCGGGGTGAAGTCGG
>CAUZFM010000145.1:0-4053 GCA_963579235.1 uncultured Binatia bacterium (SeqCode) | reverse complement strand
CAGTTAAAGCTGGCGCTGCTCAACGAGATCCTCGGGCGCTCTGCCTGGGCCCCGGCCGTGTTCGGCTGCCAGGCCCCGGATACCGGCAACGCCGAGATACTGGCCCACTACGGCAGCGACGAACAGAAATCCCGCTACCTGCAGCCACTGATGGACGGCGACATGGTATCGTGTTTTTCAATGACAGAGCCGCAGGCGGGTTCCGACCCGTCGGAGTTCCGCTGCACCGCAACGCGCGACGGCGACCACTGGATCATCGAGGGCGAAAAATATTTTTCGTCGCACGCCGACTTTGCAGACTTCATCATCGTGATGGCGATCACCGACACCGAGGTGCCCGTCTACCAGGGCGCGTCGATGTTTCTCGTGCCCGGCGACGCCGAAGGGCTCGAGGTTTTACGCAACACCGGCCTGGGCTGGGAGCCCCTGGGCACCGGTAGCCACCCGCACTTGCGTTACAATAAGGTGCGCGTACCCGCCGACCACCTGTTGGGCGGCGAGGGCCAGGCCTTCGCCATCGCGCAGACCCGGCTGGGCGGCGGCCGCGTGCACCACGCCATGCGCACGATGGCCATGGTCAAGAGCGCCTTCGACATGATGTGCGAGCGCATGCTCAGCCGCCGCACACGTGGCAAAGAACTTGCCCGTCACCAGATGATGCAGCAGTACGTAGCCGACAGTTTCCTGCAGATCGAGCAGTTCCGACTGCTGGTGCTCTACACCGCCTGGCACATAGACCAAGCGAACAGCGACGATAAAAACATTGCCCAGCGCCACCGCGACCTGGTGCGCACTTACATAGCGGCCGTAAAAATACAGATGGCCGAGGTGCTGCACGACGTCGTCAGGCGCGCGGTACAGGTGCACGGAGCGCTGGGCTGCTCCAACGAAATGCCCCTGGCGCGGTTGTGGATGACCGTGCCCATCATGGCCGTGGCCGACGGCCCCAGCGAGGTGCACAAGATCACCGTGGCCAGGCAGGTGCTCAAGGGCTACAAGCCAGCTGATGGCCCGTGGCCCGATCGTTTTCTACCCGAACGCACCGAGGAAGCCCGCCGTCGTGTGGCCGAGGCCCTCGAAAACGAGATCGCCAACCTCTGAAAGGCCCCACGACGAGAGAAAAAACGATGCCCGCCAGCCAGCACGACCTCGAGCACATAGAGAAAGCCGTTAACCCCTTGGCGCTGGCACGCTGGATGGACGAGCGAGGATTGCCCGGCGCCGGCTCGCCGGTGGAGGCGAGCTTCATAAGCGGTGGCGCGTCGAACGAAATATTTCTGGTCGAACGCGGTGGCGAACGCCTGGTCATGCGACGGCCGCCCCTGAAAGTGCCCAGCGGTCGTAACCAGACCATGCTCCGGGAGTACCGGGTGCTCGAAGCGCTGCGCGACACCGACGTGCCCCACTCGCGGGTGCTGGCTGCCTGCGAAGACACCGGCCTGGTAGGTGCCTGCTTCTACCTGATGGAGCACGTCGACGGTTGGTCGTGCATGAACCTTGACGGCTGGCCCGAACCTTTCGACGAGGACCTCGTGGTACGCCGATCGTTGGCATGGGAACTGGTGGACGCGATAGCCAGGCTGTCGCTCGTAGACTGGAAGGCCAACGGCCTGGAGGGCTTCGGGCGGCCGGACGGTTTTCACGAAAGGCAGGTGCCGAGGTGGACCGCCCACCTCGACTCGTTCAAATTTCGCGAACTGCCCGGTCTCGACGAGGCAGCCGGCTGGCTGTCGGAACACGCCCCGCTGGCCTACCGGCCGGGAATAATGCACGGCGACTACCAGTTTGCCAACGTAATGTTCCGCCACGGAGCGCCCGCGCGAATGGCAGCAATAGTTGACTGGGAGATGGCCACCGTGGGCGACCCCCTGCTCGACCTCGCCTGGGTGATAATGGGCTGGCCCGACGAGGGAGAAGACCGTTCAAGCTCCGGCTACGTCGACTACTCCGGTATGCCAAATCGCGACGAGCTGTGCGAACGCTACTCACGCGTGAGCGGGCGAAGCACCGACGACATCGACTACTACGTCGTGCTGGCCCGCTTCAAGATGGCCTGCGTGCTCGAGGGTGGTTACGCGCGCTACAAAAAGGGCGGCGCCGACAACCCGAAGATGGCTATGTTCGGCGACGTGGTGCTCGACATGGCACGCCGCGCGAGCGAGCTCGCGCGCAGCACCGACTACGACGGCTGAGCGCCGCCCGAATTGCTACCGCCCCAGCGCCTGTAGCAGGCGATCGTGATCCAGTAGAACAACGGCGTCATCAACAGCCACGGCGACTGGGTCTGCAGTTGCACGGGACGCCCTCCCAGCTCGAACAGGGTCGGGTTGAACCACGGACCTCCCGGCATCATGGGCCCCCAGGACAGCTTGAAACCAGCGCTCACCTGCTCGTGGTACACTACCGTTTCAATAAAAACGTTCTGCGCCATGAACCAGGTAAACAGCAGCGCGAACGCACCCCAGTGCCAACGCTCAAACGCCTTGTTGCTACGACCGTAAGCCAGCCACACCATCGCCAGGCCCGGCATGCACACCACCCCCGCGTCGCCCAGCGAGTTAGTGAGCCAGTTGATCCAGGCGGGCACGGCCCGGCTCATGACCTCTGGACGGCGCATGTCTACCGGCAGTCCGTCGACCAGGCCGGCCGAGATCCACAGTTCCCAACCGAACACGCAGACCGCGAGCGACAGCAGGTACACCATACCCACCCAGCGCGGCAGCCGCCCAGAAGCGTACGAAACCGCGACCACCGCCAGCGACCCGAAAGCCACCACGTAAATCATCACCGCGGTGACCAATTGTTGCGTTGTCATTGTTGTCCACTCCGGGCGTGAGGCCCCACGGCCTGCAGTTCTTGATAGGTATCACGGATCAGCGAGCAGTGGGCACCCGCTTCTTCGGCCGCTCGCAGCGGGTTGCCGTAGATGGCCTCTATCTCCAGCGGTCGGCCGGCGCGGTAGTCGAGCAACATGCTTGGGCTGTAAGCCGCCATGGCCTCGGTGTCGCGCAGCATTTTCTCGACAAACTCCGGCTCGATGTCGCGCCCGCAAGCCCCAGCCGCACGTACGACCTCCAGCATGATCTCGCGACAGCGCGTTCGCAGCGAAAGATCGCCCATGAGGACATCGGTGGTACAGTCGTGCAGCACGCAGAGACCGTTGTAGGTGATGTTCCAAACGAGCTTCTTCCAGCGACCGAGCAGCAGGTCTTCTTCCGTGCTCACCTGCAGGCCGGCGCGCTCGAAGTCGGCCGCGATATTTTCAACGAGGCCTGTCACGCCGGCCGCGCAACCATCTGCCGTCCACTGTCCCAGGCGCACGGCACCGTAATCGAGGTGACGGATGTGCCCCGGGCCCAGCTTGTTGGAACACAGGAAGGCCATGCCGCCCAGGACTTCGCGCCCAGGGCAGGCCCGCGCCGCGAGATCCTCCATGAACAAACCGTTCTGCATGACCAGCACCGCCCCACCCTCGCGCACGGCGGACGGCAACAGCGCGGGCAACGATTCGTTGCTCGTGGTCTTGAGCGCGACCAGGGCCACGTCGGCCGGCTCCATGTCCTCGGCCGAGGAATAAATGACCGGTTGAGCAACGGAAAAATCGCCTTCGGGCGACTCGACCCGCAAGCCACTGGCCCGCACCTGCTCGTAGTCGCTGTGCAACAGAAAGCGCACGTCGAGCCCGGCGCAGGCCAGGCGCGCCCCGTAGTAGCCGCCCAGGGCGCCGGTGCCGATGATGTTGTAACTGCGTTCGCTCACAGGCCTGCGCGGACACCCCGGAGGCACCGCGACCCGAGGCTATCCTGATCGCCGCCACCAATCTATAGTCGGCAACGGTGAGCACGCCCGACGACTACGATCCGTTTTCGCCCGACACCATCGCCAGCCCCTGGGAGTTCTACGCCGCGTTGCGCGAGCATGCCCCGGTGTACCCGCTCGAGCAGACCGGTTACAGCCTGGTGTCGCGCTACGACGACTGCCGTGCCGCGGCACTGGACCCCGATACCTTTTCGTCCAACCTGGTCGCCATGGTAGTGGGGCTGACCAGCCAGG
>CAUZFM010000144.1:0-4095 GCA_963579235.1 uncultured Binatia bacterium (SeqCode) | reverse complement strand
GATCTCCTTGAGCATGAAGGCGTTGGTCGACATGCAGGTGGTGTAGTCGGCCACGTCCATCATCGACTCGCGCAGTGCAAAACAGACGTCGACCTCGGCCTTGTCCATCCACTCTATCAACGCGTGTGCGCGCGGCTCGGGCATGGCCTCGCCACCCGACAGGTCGCGATCGCCACCCCAGGCGCGCATGACCCCGTCGATGCTCTTCCACCAGCGCTCATAGCCAGGGTAGTACGACATCTCTTCCATCGATTCGGGGTTCATGAAGTGGCACTCCGAGAGCGCCACGAAGTATTCTTTATCTGTGGGCATAACTTCGTCTCCTTTCAGTCGTTAATCCTGTTGGTCGTTCTCTCAATCGGCATTCTCGTGTAACAGCTTCCACAGCCTGCGCGGGCTGGCCGGCACTTCGCGGGCCGACAGGCCCAGCGGCGACAACGCGTCATTTATGGCGCACATGATTGCCGCCGGCGTGGTGTGCATGGCGCCCTCGCCGCAGCCCTTGGCGCCCAGGGGTGTAAACGGCGACGGAGTGGTCAGTGCCTTTTTTTCTACCCGTGGAACCTCGTAGACGCTTGGCAGCAGGTAGTCCATGAACGACGAGGTCAACGGCTGGGCAGACTCGTCGTAGACGTACTCCTCGAGCAGCGCCGCGCCCACGCCCTGTGCAATGCCGCCCATGGTCTGACCTTCAACAGTGACCGGGTTGAGGCGGGTACCGCAATCGTCGACCAACCAGTAGCCCAGTATATCCACGGTGCCGGTGTCGGGATCGACTTCGACCTTCACCAGGTGGCAGGCGTTGGCGGCCGTGAGGTAACTCTTCGCGCGGCCCTGTTCGTCGGCCGGAGTGCGACCGGGAGCCGTCCACACGTAGGTGGCCTGCGGCTGCGGGTCGCTGTCTTCGGGCAGCAGATCGCTGCGCGCCAGCATGACGCCGGCCACCTCGGCAAAGTGCACCTTGGCCTCGGGCATGGCGCGTAACCGCAGGAAACCGTCCATGAATTCAACGTCGTCGGGTTCACACTGCAGCAATACCGCGGCAACGCGGGCAAGCTTGCACTCGAGCAGGTGCGCGGCTCCCAGGGCGGCACCGGTTATGGCGACACCCAGTCGCGAGCCGCCGGGCCCGAAGTGCGGTGGTGCCGACAGCGAGTCCTGGTACACGATGCTCACGTCGGCCGGCGTGACGGCAAAGTAGTCGGCCAGCACCTGCGCCACGAGCGTGTACTGCCCCTGTCCCTCGAGCGAGAATCCCAGCCGTGCCGTGATGCGACCCATCACATCGACGGCCACCGTGATGCCCTCGGGCACGCCGGTGCTCTCCATTCCCACGATGGCGTAAGCGTTCCAGTCGAACACGCCCGGCTCTACTGTGTTAACGAGCCCGAGACCCACGAGGCGACCGTCGGCCCGGGCGCTGTCGCGCTCGGCGCAGAGCTTTTGATAGTCGGCCATGTCGAGCAGCGCATCCAGCGCGGCCTCGTAGTTGCCCGAGTCGTACTCGTTGCCGCTGGCTATGGTGTAGGGAAACGCGTCGGCCGGAATGTAGTTGCGCCTGCGGATCTCGGCGGGGTCCAGCCCCAGCTCGCGCGCGGCCTTGTCCATGGTCTGCTCGAGCACCCAGTTGTGCGGCGGCGGCCCCATGCCGCGGTAGGGACTCTGCGGAACCTTGTTGGTGGCCACGAGCGCGAGATCGTACTCGGCCGCCCGTATGGCGTAACAACCGGTAAAAGCGGCCAGCGGCTTGGCAGCCGATACAGCACCAAAACCCTCGGCGGTACCACCCATGTCGTCGAGCAGTTTCACGCGCAGGCCGGTCACAGTGCCGTCCTTCTTGAGCGCCAGCTCCAGCGTGTACTCGCGATCCCAGCTCTGCCCCGCCCCGGCGAGCAGGTATTCCAGGCGGTCCTCTATCCACTTTACGGGTCGGCCGTCGGCAGCCTTGGACAGCAGCGCGCAGATGTCCACGCCGCGAAACCCGCCCTTGCCACCGAAGCTGCCGCCGTGCGGGTGGCTGATCATGCGCACGCGGTTCGAAGGCAGGCCGAGCACCAGCGAACGCGCCAGGCCCATGTGCGACTGCGACTGGAAGGAGCCGCGGCAGGTGAGCATGTCGTCGGCCGGGTTCCAGTCAACTACGCAGCCGAAGGTCTCCATGGGATTGGCGCCCAGGCGGTTCCAGTGGTAGTCGTCGGCGACCACGAGGTCGGCGTCGGCGAACGCGGCGGCGACCTCGCCCCAGGTAAACTTGCGAGCGAACATCACGTTACTGCCGTGCTCTTCAAAGATCAGCGCAGCGTCATCGGCCAGCGCGGCTTGCGCGTTGGCCACCACCGGCAGCTCCTCGTACTCAACGATGATGAGTTCAAGGGCGTCCTCGGCCAGGTAGCGACTCGTTGCCGCCACCGCCACAACGGGCTCACCCACGAAGCGGGTCTTCTCGTGGGCCAGGCAGTAGCCACCCCAGCCCTCCGGTGCCGTGGTGGCCGGGTTGGTCAGGCGCGCAGCGTCGCTGCCGGTGATCACCGCATACACGCCCTCCATCTCTTCGGCCGCCGAGCTGTCGATCGAAACGATTCGTGCGTGGGCGTAGGGGCTGCGCAGTATGGCGCAGTGAAGCATGCCGGGCAGCACCACGTTGTCTATGAACTCGGTGCGGCCGGTTACAAGCGACGGGTCTTCGAGGCGCTCAACACCCTTGCCTATCCAGCGGATCTCGCTTACCGGAAGCTCCTCGAGACTGTTGGGAATGCGACTGCTCACTCGCCGCCCCCGTTGCCACCAGTATCGTCGCCACTGGGCGCCGCTTTCTTTTCGAGGGCCGCGGCCAGAAGCTCGAGCGGGCCCACGCCTTGCTGGCGTAATTTTTCAGCCGCGTCGCGCACCGACTCGATGATGGCCTCGTAACCCGTGCAACGGCACACCTGCCCACCCAGTGTTTCGAGCAGCGCCTGCTCGGAGGGGTCGGGGTCGCGCTCGAGCAACTCGGCGGCGGCCATGATGAAGCCCGGCGTACAGAAGCCGCACTGCAGCCCGTGCTTGTCGACGAAGGCCTGCTGCAGGGGGTGCAGCTCGCCCTCGTTGGCCAGCGCCTCGATAGTGGTCACCTCGTGTCCGGCGGCCTGCACGGCCAGCATTATGCAGCTACGCACCGCGCGCCCGTCGAGCAACACGGTACAGGCGCCGCAGACGCCGTGCTCACAGCCCAGGTGGGTGCCGGTGAGCGCCAGATCCACGCGCAGAAAATCGGCGAGCGTCACGCGCGGCTCGAGCTCGGCCGACACGCTGCGGCCGTTTACCGTTAGCGCTACCGCTACCTTGGCTGGTTTATTTTCGCCCATACTCGGTACTCGCGTTGACTCTTCAAGCCCGCGCCGCGGCTTCCTCCATCGCCCTCGATGCCATCACGCCCGCCACCGAGCGACGCTGCGCAGCGCTGGCGTGAACATCGTCCAGGGGGTCTTCGACCGCTTCGGCCACCAGCGCGGCGGCTTCTTTCCATGCTGCCGGTCCCGGCTCGGCTCCGTCGAGCGACTGCTCGGCCGCCGCGCAGCGCAATGGCACAGCTCCCACGCCGAAGACCACCACGTGGGGGTCGGCCACGCGCGCGTCGGCGATGCGCAGGGTCACCACCGCACCGGCCAGCGCGAAATCGCCATGGCGACGGGTCACCTCCTGTACCGACCAGCCGCTGCCCTCTGCCGGCAACGGAAAGCGAGCCTCTACGAGCAGCTCGTCCGCTTCGAGCGTGGTGGTCAGGTAGGTGACAAAAAAATCCTCGGCGCGTTCGCTGCGTCTCCCATTGGGACCTTCTATAACCAGCTCGGCCTCGGTGGCCACGGCCAGGGCCGGCAGCTCGGCGGCGGGATCAGCGTGGGCCAGGGAGCCGCACACTGTGCCCTGGTTACGGTTCTGGGGGTGGGCCACGTGGCGCAACCCGGCCAGCAAGAGCGGATGGCTGTCGGCGAGGCCGGGAAAAAATTCCAGTGAACGCTGGCGGGCCATCGCGCCCACGCCCAGGCAGCCGCCTGATATATCAATGCTGTCGAGACCGGGCACGCGGGCGATATCGACGAGCAGCTCGGGCCGCGC
>CAUZFM010000143.1:0-4124 GCA_963579235.1 uncultured Binatia bacterium (SeqCode) | reverse complement strand
GGGCCTCCTTTGCCACGCGCACGGCGCGTGGGCTCTTGGCAGCAATGACGGCGGCCAGCTCGCGGGCGGCGGCGGCCAGTTGATCGCGAGGATGCACGCTTTCTACGGCGCCCAGCCGGTAAGCTTCGAGGGCGCCTATGGGCTCGCCGGTAAAAAACATGCGCCGCACTTTCTGCAACGGGAACATGCGCGCCAGGTGAGTGGCCGCGCCCATGGCCCCACGGTCTATCTCGGGCAGGCCAAAGGTCGCGTCGTCAGAAGCCAGTATGATGTCAGCCGAGCCGACCATGCCGATGCCGCCACCCAGGCAGAAACCCGACACCGCCATCACGACCGGAACCGCGCAGTCGTGTATTGCAGCAAAGGTGTCATAGCAGCCGTGGTTGACCTCCACTATGCGTGAACTGTCGGCAGCGAGTTCCTTGACGTCCACCCCGGCGCAGAAGCCGCGGCCCTCGTTGCGACAGAGCACCACGTTTACCGACGGATCGTCGCCCAGTTGCGTAAACAGTCCCGCGAGCTCGTGCCACTCGCCGCTGTCAAAGGCGTTTACCGGCGGCTTATCCAGCACCAACTCGGCCAGCCCGTCGCTTATGCTTGTCTTGAATGCCATTTGCGTTTCTCCCGTCAACCCTCGCCTGTTCCCTCGGTCGGCGCCCGCCCTCAGCCCGCCAGCGCGGCCAGCCGCGCGCGCGCCTGCTCAACCATTCCTTCTATCAATTGCGCGCAGGTCGGGCGATCACTGATGAGCCCGGCGACCTGGCCGCTGGGCAGC
The DNA here is from genome assembly GCA_963579235.1 of uncultured Binatia bacterium (SeqCode). Taxonomy (GTDB): domain Bacteria; phylum Desulfobacterota; class Binatia; order UBA1149; family UBA1149; genus UBA1149. The sequence continues at coordinate 3,349 of CAUZFM010000143.1, read as the reverse complement.
ACGCCGTCGGCGGGGCGGCCGTCTACCATGGCGCGCTGTATGAACACCGGCGCGTTGGCTGCCATAAGTGTCTGCGTGGGGGTCAGCTTGTCGGAGCTTCGCATGGCCAATGCCGAGCGCAGCAGATCCGGTATGCTGGCGCCGCTCATCTTGCGATACTCCAGGCCGCTGGCCAGCGCCCGCGCAAGTCGGGTTAAAGAACTACCTCTCTCGAGCCGGTCGAGAAACTCGTTGCGTATCACCCGCTGGGGCATGCCGTCGACCTCGCGCGTGACGACCACGTCGGCCACCCCAGCCGCAAAGTAGCGATCAACGGTGGCGTCGGGCACCGGGCTCTCGGCGGTCAGCAGAAATCGCGTGCCCATGGCCACGCCGTCGGCACCCCAGGCAAGCGCCGCGGCCAGGCCGCGTCCGTCGTGGAAACCACCGGCCGCCAGCACCGGCACGTCGACCACGTCCAGTACGGCCGGCAACAGCAGCGAGGTCGGCACCACGCCCGTGTGACCGCCACCCTCGCCGCCCTGTATGACAACGATGTCGGCTCCCAGCTTGACGGCCTTCTCGGCGTGACGGGCCGCGCCCACCGTGGGCACGCACACGACGCCGGCCTTCTTCATGCGCTCGATGAAAGCCGCGTTGGGTGAGCGCGAGTAACTCGCCGCGCGTACGCCGTGCTCGACTATGCTTTCGACGATATGGTCGGCGCCCGGCTGCTCCATCAGGAAGTTTACGCCGAAGGGCTGGTCGGTAAGCTCGCGCACGCGACGGATGGCCGCGTCGGCCTCGTCGGGATGCATCACGGCACAGGCGAGAAAACCCATGCCGCCCGCATTTGCCGTACCGGCAACCAGCTCTGGCGTAGCGACCCAGCCCATGGCCGTCTGGACGATGGGGTAGCGTACCCCGAACAGGTCACAGGCGCGGGTGTGCAGAGGATCGCCCACAGTGCTCAGCCTTTTTTTGCGGCGCTGGATTTCGCTGGAGGAAACACTGTCGCGCGAAGGTTGTGGGGGTCCAGCCGGTCCCTGAGTACCGCCAGCTGTTCGGCGGTGGGCGCCGGGGTCTCGACGATGTTGTCGGCCAGCGCGAGCTCAAAACCCGTGGCCTCCTGCACCTGCTCAACGCTCACACCGGGGTGCGTGCTCACGAGCCGCATGGTTCTTGCTCCCTGGTCATCGGTGCCTCCGAAATCGAGTACCGCGAGGTTGCTAACCACCAGGCGGTAGTCGTGAAATTCGCGGCGGGCACCGGCCGGCCAGCGAGAGGGGTCGTAACTCACGCCTGATAGCATGTCGACGCTCTCTACGAAGCTGCGCGTGGAGTGACTGGGGATAAAAAAACTACAGGGGTGGTTGATGGTGTTGCCGGGTATGCCACGCACGCCCAGCAGCGCGACTTTCGGATGGTCGTAGTCGCCGATTACCGAAATATTTGTGCCGCCGTAGCGATCGATCTGCGTGGGCATGGTCATGGCGTGGCGACGGCCGCCGGCAATGAGATCGAAGATCGCGCGAAAGGGCAGCCAGCCTTCCACCTTCGGGCGATAGTCGCCGCGGGGGCCAGGCGGCACGGGTTCGCCCACGAGCATGCACTCGCTGTCGGTCATCATCAGCTCGGGGTTGAGCGTGAGCCAGGCCAGGCCGGCCGCCAGCCGCGGTGCCGTTCCCAGTCCCGACGCGAGCAGCTCGCCGTCGTCGGCCCAGGCTCGCGCCGCCGCCGCGATGCAGAGCTCAGCCAGCGTAAAATCTGCGGCCGCCTGTTCGCCTTTTGCTGTCTCGTTTGCTGCCATGATCAGTACGTCGCCATCAATAAATCGTGGGCGGGATGGCCGTTATGTGATCGCGGCCGCCCACGTTTTTAATGTACGCGGCGTGGTCCACGTCAAGATAACGCTCGTGGTAAGCCACCCAGGCCTGCTCGTCGCCCGCCGCCGCGGAGTATTCCTTCAAGTGCGCCGCGTCTATCCCGTAGCTCGGTGAGCAGCCGGTGGGATGAGCACCCAGCGGCAACTCGACCACGCCCGACACCTGCGAACGGTTTATAAGCAAACTGTGCACGCAGCCGTCCTTGAGCATCTCGTCGGCCGTGGTGATGCGCTCGCAGCTCAGGTAGGCATGATCGGCCGCAGCGCAGAACAGGTCGTCAAAGTAAGGATCGGGCCCCAGCACCTGCCCATTGCCACGGCTGTCGGCCTGGTCGACGTGCACAAGCGCGGCGTCGAGCCTCAAGGCCGGCATGGCGAGCAGGGTTTCGCCGTCATCGTAGGGCGAGCTGATGGTCTTGAGTTCGGGGTTGCGCGCTTGCACGTCGGTGGCCAGGCCTGCGCGCGTGGGCAGAAAGGGCAGGCGCATGGCGGCGGCGCGCAGTCCCCACTGGAACATACCCTCGTCGATCTCGGTGATCTCGAAGTCGCCGGCCTGGCGGGCGCGACGAAAGTGCGCATCAAGAGCAATGACGTCGAGGGTGACAAAGCCGAACACCAGCCGTCGCACGCGCCCGGCGGCGCACAACAAGCCGACGTCGGGACCGCCGTAGCTCACCAGCGTGAGGTCGGTGAGCGGCGAGCGCAGTATCTCGCGCACCAACGCCATGGGCTTGCGGCGGGCGCCCCAGCCGCCTATGCCCAGCGTCATGCCGTCGGAGAGTTGGCCGACGACGTCAGCGGCCGTCATCGTTTTATCGGTCACCTGTAGCCCTTATCCCCGTTGCCTTCCGCCGCTTACACTGCTTGGCAGCGCCGATTACCGGCGCTGGTTTCCCGCGCTGAAATCGAGCGGCTAGAACACGTTCTACTATCAAGTCGCCGCGGTGAAGGAAAGAGTTAAGCAAAGGAGCCTCGCGACGCGGCAAGCCGCCGCCCCCCTCTACCAACACCCGTGCCGGGAGGGTAAAACTCTGCTTCCGGGCGCGCGATGGATAGCGTCCGAACAACGAGACGAAGGAGAACAACGCGATGATAGGTTACGTCACGATAGGAACCACCGACATGGAAAAGGCCAAGGCCTTCTGGACCGAGCTGCTCGAGCCCATGGGCGCCAAGGTCATAATGGACTTGGGACGCATCGCGCTCATCGGCCCCGCGCTCGACCAGCCCATGCTGGCAGTGTGTACACCGTTTGATGAAAAGCCAGCCGACCACGGCAACGGCAACATGGTCGCCTTCCCGGCCGGTTCGGCCGAAAAGGTGGACGAGATGCACGCCCGCGCCATGGGCATGGGAGCCAGCGACGAGGGCGCGCCGGGGCAACGCATGCCCGGCTTCTACGGCGGCTACTTCCGCGACCTCGACGGCAACAAGGCCGTATTTTTTCACATGGGCTGAGAGCACCAAAAAAAACAATACGCGAGC
>CAUZFM010000142.1:0-4160 GCA_963579235.1 uncultured Binatia bacterium (SeqCode) | reverse complement strand
CATGCTCGCCACCACCCTGGAGTACGATCCGTGGCTCGGGCGCATACTCACCGGGCGCGTTGAGTCGGGCACGGTACGCTCAAACATGCCAGTGAAGGTGCTCTCGCTCGACGGGAGCAAGGTCGAGACCGGGCGCATAACCAAGGTGCTTTCGTTTGACGGCCTGCAACGCAATTCGCTCGACAGCGCCACCGCGGGCGACATCGTCGCTATCGCCGGACTCGAGGACGCGACGGTGGCCGACACCATCTGTGAACCCAGCGTCTGCCAGGCACTCCCCGCCCAACCCGTCGATCCGCCCACCCTGGCCATGTCCTTTGCCATCAACGACTCGCCGCTGGCAGGAAAGGAAGGCGACAAGGTTACCAGCCGGGCCATACGCGAGCGCCTGTGGCGCGAGGCCGAGGGCAACGTAGCCTTGCGGGTGTCCGACACCAACGACAAGACGGTGTTCGAAGTAGCCGGCCGCGGCGAGCTGCAACTGGGCGTGCTCGTGGAAATCATGCGCCGCGAGGGCTACGAGCTTTCGCTTGGCCGGCCGCGTGTTCTCTACCGCGAGGACCCCGACACGGGCGTGCTCTGCGAGCCCGTAGAAGAATCCGTGGTCGACGTCGACGACAAATTCACCGGCGTGGTCGTCGAAAAGATCGCCCAGCGCCGCGGACGCATGGTCGAGATGCAGGCCTCCAGCGGTGGCAAGACCAGGATAGTGTTCCATGTACCATCGCGCGGCCTCATCGGTTACCACGGCGAATTTTTGACCGATACCCGGGGCACGGGCGTCATGCACCGGCTATTCCACGCCTGGGAGCCGGTGGCCGGCGACATGCCCGGCCGCCGTTGTGGCACCCTGGTATCAATGGAGCAGGGGCAATCGGTTGCCTACGCGCTGTGGAACCTCGAGGAGCGCGGCCCGCTGTTTATCGGCCCGGGCGAGAAAGTGTACCGCGGAATGATAATCGGCGAGCACAACAAGGGCAGCGACCTCGACGTCAACCCGCTCAAGGGCAAGCAGCTGACCAACATGCGCGCCTCGGGTAAGGACGACGCCATACAGCTCACGCCGCCCACGCGCATGACCGTCGAGCAGGCCATGAGCTACGTGGCCGACGACGAGCTCGTGGAGGTCACGCCGAGGTCGGTACGCCTACGCAAGCGCTGGCTCGACCCGCACGAGCGCAAGCGCCGCGGCAGATCGGCCCCGCAGGCCGCGAGCGCCTCCTAGGCGCGCAGCCCGGCTTGAGCCGTACCCCGCGGAATCAGCGTCGTGCGGTTGATGTCAAGTACGCCGAGTTTCTCGAGCAGCAGGCAAAAGCCGTAGCCGAGATCTATCTCCGAGGGTCGGTACGAGAAGCGAGCCGAAGCCGGATAGCGGTGGTGGTTGTTCTGGTAGCCTTCGCCCATTATCAACCAGGCAGCAAGGTGATTGTTGCGCGAGTTGTCCGGCGTGTCGAAATTGCGCCCGCCCACGGCGTGGCCCAGCGAGTTGACAACCCACCCTTCGATCGGGTGACTCATCATCCCCAGGTAGTAGCAGGCCGCCAACGCCCACATGCCGGTCGCCAAAGCTATCGCCAGCGCCACGCCCAGGTGGGCGAGATAGGGCAGCAGCCAGAGGCGCCTGCGGTTGATCCAGCTCACCGGGAAGTCGATGTCGGCAACTCTCGAGCTGTAGTGCGCCTCCCCGCGGGCAAGCCCGACCAGCACGCGTTCGTATGACCGCAGCTGCCCGAACAACACGCCCACAAGGCCCAGGTGCACCGGGCTGTGCGGGTCTTTGTCGGTGTCGGAGTGGTCGTGGTGAAGGCGGTGCATGCAGACCCAGCCAACCGGGTCCAGGCCGGTGATCCAGACACCGAAGGTGGCTACAAAACGGCTGAGCCGGGGGCCCAGGCGCAGGGCTCCGTGCGCCAGCCCGCGGTGATAAAACAACGATATGGTAGTCACATTGACCAGGTAAGCAGCCAGAAACACGCTTATACAAAGCAATAGGTACATTGGAATCCTCCTTTAAAATCAGCGCAATTCAGACTTACGCAAGCGTAAGTTACGGTTCCGTAACCTACGCTTGCGTAAGTTACGGCGTCGTAGTAGTTTTGTCAAGGATGGCAGAAAAGAAACTCACGGCGGCCGCGCGACGGGCGCAGCTCATCGACGTTGGGCGGGGTGTTTTCGCCGAGCGTGGCTACAAGGGCACCTCGGTAGAAGAAATCGCCGATCGGGCGAAGATATCCAAGCCCATCCTCTACGAGCACTTCGGGGGCAAGGAAGGTCTGTACGCGGTCATCGTGGACCGCGAGATGGAGCAGGTGGTGTCGATGATCACCGAGGCGATCTCTTCGGGCTCCCCGCGTCGGCGTGTCGAACGCTCGGCCCTCGCGTTTCTTACCTACGTGAAGGACCACCCCGACGGCTTCGCCGTCCTTTCACACGACACGCCCTCCGCCAACGGCCGCGGGCGCATGGCCAGCCTGCTCAACGATGTAGCCGAGCGCGTGGGCAGCGTGTTTACAGACTCTCTCAAGGACGTGGGCTACGACCCGAAACACGCGCCTCTCTACGCCCATGCGCTGGTCGGCATGGTGACCTTCGTCGGACAATGGTGGATCGATGTGAAGAAACCCGACGTGGAGAAGGTTGCCGCGCACCTGGCCGCGCTCATCTGGATGGGCCTGCGCCACCTGCCCAAGGATCCCACCGCATTGCCGAACAACTAGCTCGCGTAAATCGAGCCCTCGGCGTGAGCGTCGCTTGGTATCGTTCTAGGCCGCTTTCAGGTCGGCAATTACCTGCCGCACGTGGTCTTCGTCGCGCGACAGCGCCGGCGGAAAATCCACCAGCACAGTGTCGTACACTCCGCGGCAACGCTCGGTCATGTTTACAGCAAAGTCGTCCCAGCTGGTGGTGATGGCCCACTGGTCGAGCATGTCGTCGCTGATTAGCGCCGGCATTTCTTTCCAGCCACCCTGCTTGGACAAGCGGTGCAGCTCGGCGCCGGCGTCCTGCCAGCCGTGGTGATCGAGTATGCCGTGGTAGGTACGCGTGGACGCGTAGAAGGATATCGCCTGCTTGAGCGCCTCGCGGGCCGAGGCGATTTCTTCGTCGTTGCGACCAACGGCCACGAAGGGCGCGCCTATGCGGTTGATCTGGTCGGCCGGGCGACCGGCCCTTTCCGCGCCCTTTTCGAGCAGCGGCTGCACGACGTCCTGTTGGTATGAAAACGTACCTATGGGGTGCAGGCGCACGCCGTCGCACAACTCGCCCGCCAGGCGGCACATGTAAGGATTGACCGCGGCGATAGTGAGACCCGGCAACGCGTGGTCGATGGGGCCGGGATTGAAGAACGGCGGCAGCATGGTGAAGGTGTAGTGCTCACCTTCAAAGGTCGTGGGACCGTCGGCCCCGGCAAAAGCGTTGTAGATCGCGCGCAGGCACTCGAGGTACTCGCGCATACGCGGGCCCGGCGGACTGTCCCAGGCGGTGGCGTAACGAAACTTGTTGTGCCCCTTTACCTGCGTGCCCAAGCCGAGCACGAAGCGACCGTCGGAGTACTGTTGCAGGTCCCAGGCCATCTGCGCGGTCACCATCGGCGACCTCGGAAACGAAATGGCCACGTTGGTGGCCAGCTCCACGCGCTCGGTGTGCTCGGCGGCGACCACCAGCGGTAGAAAGGGGTCGTGCCCGGCCTCGGGCACGGCTATCGAATCGAAGCCCAGCGATTCCAGTCGAGCTGCTTCGGAGGCTATGAAAGCCAGGTTCATCATTGAGCCGCCGTCGCCGGCGTACTGGTCCTTGTCGGGGTTGAGCAAACCCGTTTCCACTCGAAATCCCATCGTCAATTATTCTCCAGTTATTCAGCCCGCGAGCAGGTGGGGCGCCGGTCGTCGTGTCAGGCGGCCTCGCCCTGGGCGAGGCGCTGGGCGACGCGCTGCGCGGCATCCTTGCCCACCAGCCAGCCAAAAGTACAGGCCGGGCCAATGGTGGCGCCCGCCCCGGGGTAGCTCGTGCCCATGACAGAAGCCGAGTTGTTGCCCACCGCGAACAGCCCGTCTATCGGTGACCCATTTTCGCGCAGTACGCGCGCGTGGATGTCGGTGGCCAGTCCACCCTTGGTGCCCAGCTCGCCAGCCTCGGCGCGTATGGCGTAGAACGGCGCCTTG
>CAUZFM010000141.1:0-4324 GCA_963579235.1 uncultured Binatia bacterium (SeqCode) | reverse complement strand
ACTTGCGCTTGCGCGCGGCTTTTTTCCTGGCGGAGGTCTTCCTGGCGGAGGTCTTCCTGGCTGAGGTCTTCTTTTTACGGTTGGTCTTTTTCGTGGTGGCCATCTGTCCTGCCTGCTGGTTGGTGTAGTTATCGTGCCGCGTTACCGGCAGCGCGGCGTTGTTGTCCCGGCGAGTGTTCCGCGCCGTCAGTTTTCCTCGGGGCTCAGGGGTCCGGTTGATATCGGCGGGGCGATTTTATCGCGCACTATGCCCTGGAGCGCGGTGATCGGGACTCTCTGTTGCTCCATTGTGTCGCGATCGCGCAGGGTGACGGTGTCGTCTTCCATTGTCTGGTGATCCACTGTCACTCCCATCGGCGTACCGATCTCGTCCTGGCGCCGGTAGCGGCGGCCGATGGAGCCGGCCTGGTCGTACTGCACCGCGAAGTGACCCCTGAGTTCTTCGACGATCTTCATGGCTTTTTCGGGGTGGCCTTCCTTGCGCATGAGCGGAAACACGGCGAGCTTGACCGGCGCAAGCGACGGGTGAAACTTGAGCACCACGCGGCGGTCGTCCGCGGGGCGGCCCTCTTCCGGGGGATCCTCGTGGTAGGCGTCTACGAGGAAGGCCAGCGTGGAGCGGTCGGCGCCGGCCGACGGCTCGATGACGTAGGGAACGAAGCGCTCTTTTGACTGCGGGTCGAAAAAGCTGAGGTCCTTGCCCGACGCTTCCATGTGGGCCTTGAGATCAAAGTCGGTGCGGTTGGCTATGCCCTCGAGCTCCTGCCAGCCGATCGGGAACTCGTACTCCACGTCGGCGCAGCCCTTGGCGTAGTGGGCCAGCTCGTCGTCGGCGTGACAGCGTAGGCGCAGGCGCTCGGGGTTTATGCCGTAGTCGGTGTACCAGGCCATGCGGCGGGCCTGCCAGTATTCGTACCAGGCGTCGTCGCTGCCCGGCGGCACGAAAAACTCCAACTCCATCTGCTCGAACTCGCGGGTGCGAAAGAGGAAGTTGCCCGGAGTAATCTCGTTGCGAAAACTCTTGCCCTGCTGCGCTATGCCGAAGGGTGGCTTCATGCGCGCGGAGTTCACCACGTTGACGAAGTTGACGAATATGCCCTGCGCGGTTTCCGGCCGCAGGTAGACGGCCGCCGCCGAGTCTTCGACCGGGCCCATGTGCGTCTTGAACATCAGGTTGAAGTTGCGCGGCTCGGTGAGTTCGCCTTCGCACTCGCCCGGTTTCTTGCTCGGCTTTTTGGGGCAGCTGGCGTGTTCGAGCTGGTCGGCGCGAAAACGTCCCTTGCACAGCTTGCAGTCCACCATCGGGTCGGTGAAATTATCGAGGTGGCCCGACGCCTCCCACACCCGCGGGTGCATCAGGATGGAGCAGTCCAGGCCAGCCACATCGGGGCGCGTGGTGACGGTGTCGCGCCACCAGGCCTCCTTGACGTTGCGCTTGAGCTCGGCGCCCAGCGGCCCGTAGTCCCAGCAACTGCCCAGGCCGCCGTAGATCTCCGAGCTCTGGAATGCGAAACCACGCCTTTTGCTGAGGTTAACAATGGTTTCCATCGAGACGCTCGTGGTGGCGCCGTCCTTGCTCGTGTCGTTGTTTGCCATGCCCTTTACCGTGTATTCCTGCGCCCCGGGTGCCAATGGAAAAGGCCGGGAACGCTCGAATAACCGACGACAAGTATCCGACGCCGTGCGACTCTTCAAGCTGAAGAGCACTGAAAACGCGGGTTTGCGCTGCTCAGATTGGCGGCGCTCTCGGGATACAGTGGCCAGCCGGAGGACGGGGCACAGCATGATAACCGAGGAACGAGACGCCTTCTGGCGGCGCATAATCTACATAACGTCGGCGGTGGTATGCGCCGCGGTGGCGTTTCTCATCCTCGGCCCCCGCCCCGAGGGTGTGGCCGGTGGGCTGGACGTGTCGGGATTGCCGGCGGTAAACGCCACCCTCAACGCCTTGAGTGGGCTGCTGCTGCTCACGGGCCTCGCCATGATAAAGACCGGCCGTCGCCTTGCCCATCGCCGTGCGATGCTGGCGGCCTTTGCCAGTTCTGCCGCGTTTCTCGTCAGCTACGTCGTCTACCACTGGTACAAGGCCGGGCCGCGCCCCTACGAGGGCGAGTTCAAGGCACTGTACCTGTCGCTGCTCGCCAGCCATGTAGTACTGGCCGCGGTTATAATGCCGCTGGCCCTGCTCACCCTCTACCGTGGTTGGACCGACCAGCTGCAAGCGCACCGCCGCATAGCCCGCGTCACCTTGCCGCTGTGGCTCTACGTTTCGGCCACCGGCGTGACGATTTACTTCATGCTGTACTGAGACTGTCGTGTTGGGGCACCGGGCGAGCGGCGTGGAGCTGGCCCGCCGGGCACTGGAGCCGACGGGCGGGGGTGTGTTTACTGCGGCCATTGTCTTGAGCCGGGCGGGCGGCTAACCATTGTGGCGGGGTTAGTCCGTTGGGGGCCCGCCCCGGCCAGGGGAGAACCGGCAGTGGAAGACACGATGAGAGAGCAGAGACCTGTCGCCGAGGGTTTGTTCACCTGGCCGTCTGAGCATCCGGCCCTTCTCGGGAGTCGTTGCCCGGACTGCGGCGAGACAACTTTTCCGGTGCAGCGCGGTTGCCCGGCCTGTCCTTCGCAGGCCTGCGAAGAAGTCGAACTCGGGCGTAGCGGCACGCTGTGGACCTGGACGGTGCAGCACTTTCCGCCGCCTCACCCCTGGACGGGCAACGCTCGCGAGTTCGTGCCCTTCGGTGTCGGGTATATCGAGCTGGAAGATGGGGTGCGCGTGGAAGCGCGCCTTACCGAAAACGATCCCTCGCGCTTGCGTATAGGCATGGAGATGGAGCTGGTGATCGAAACGTTTTTTCAAAACGACGAGGGCGAAGAGGTCGTTACTTTTGCTTTCCGGCCGGTAGAAGCATGAACGTTTCGATACTGGGCAGCGGGCTTTATCCCTTCGGTCGACACGAGGGCGTGGGTCCCATCGAGATGGGCGTGGCCGCTGCCAACGACGCGCTTTCAGACGCCGGCCTTGGCTGGAACGACATACAGTTTGCCTGCGCTGGCAGTCTCGAAGTGTTGCAGCCCGATACCATGATCAAGCACATGGGGCTGACGGGCATACCGTTTACCACGCTTTACAACGGTTGCGCCACCGGCGGCAACCTGTTGTTGACCGCCGCCAATGCGATCACTGCCGGGCAGGCCGACGTGGCCATAGCCGTGGGCATGGACAAGCACCCGCGCGGCGCGTTCTCTGTGGGCGACACGCTAGAGAGCATCGGGCTGGGGCAGTGGTACGGCGAGACCGGCCTGGCGCTCAACCCGCAGTACTTCGCGATGAAGACCATGCGCTACATGCACGATCACGGCATCAGCGAGGACTGCCTCAATCGTGTGTCGGTCAAGGCTTTTCGCAACGGCTCGCTGAATGAGCGCGCGTGGCGGCGCAAGCAGATAAGCGAAGAAGAGATCGCCGGGTCGCCGATGGTCTGCGATCCGCTGCGCAAGTATCACTTCTGCTCGCCCAGCGAGGGTGCGGTGGCGGTGGTGCTTTGCCGCGCCGATATTGCGGCGCGCTATACGACCAGCCCCGTGCGGTTGCGCGCCGACGTTTTTCGCACTCGCCGTTACGGGTCGTTCGAGACGCTGACCCCGTCTACGCCTGTCCGCTCGGTGCCCGGGCCGTCGGTGGAAGCCTCACGCGAGGCTTTTGAAGCCGCGGGCGTAGGCCCCGAAGACATCGACGTCATACAACTGCAGGACACCGAGGCCGGTCACGAGATCATGCACATGGCCGAGTGCGGATTCTGCGCCGACGGCGAACAGGAAGCGCTCGTTCGCGACGGCGAGACCGCGATCGAGGGGCTCATGCCGGTAAACACCGATGGTGGACTGCTGGCCAACGGCGAGCCCATCGGCGCCTCGGGCCTGCGGCAGGTGCACGAGGTCTGCCTGCAGCTACGGGGGCGCGCCGGCGCTCACCAAGTGCCCGGCAACCCCCGCACGGGTTTCACCCACGTGTACGGATTCCCCGGCGTGAGCTGCGTTACCATTCTCACTTCTTCCTGAAGGGGGCTTGCCCCTTCAGGTGGGGGCGAAGAGCGAGGGTATGCGCTTGAGGTCCGTGAGCAGTTCGCCGAATTCGCCGTCCAGGCCGGCGTCGGCTGCGGGGGCTTCCAGTGTGATGCTGTCGGATACGCCGCCGAAGCGTTGCTCGACGGCCGGCGTGAGGTCTTTCCAGGTGGCCGACACCGTGAACTCGTCGAGCACCTCGTCCGGTATCTCGGCGGGCATTTCTTTCCACTGCCCGGCACGCGCCATGCCGTTCAGT
>CAUZFM010000140.1:0-4360 GCA_963579235.1 uncultured Binatia bacterium (SeqCode) | reverse complement strand
CGGAGCAACCGGACTGCCGCGCGCGTGGCCCAGGGATCGCCCAGCGCTACGACCACGGCCCTGCAGTTAGCTCCACCGGCGGCCTCGAGGGTGGCACGCCGCGAGGCGTCGCCGAAACGCAGATCGTGGCCATCGCCCATGCCCTCGTTCACGCGGTCAACGGCGAGATCAAGGGCCACGAACGACAGGCCCGAGGAATCGAGCACGCGGGCCATGGCGCGTCCCGCCTGCCCGTAGCCGAGCAGCAGCACGCGATCGGTGCCCGGAGCACCGGCTCGCGCGTTGGCCTGTTGGGCGCCGCCGCCCGGGGCGCTGATATCCCTGTCGTAAAGCCGCCGCGCAGCCTGGGTGGCAAAAGGCGTAACGGCCATGCTCAGGATGGCCGCGCCGAGAAAAGCCTGGAAGAACGCGTCGTCGATCAGGCCCAGGCCCAGCGCTTCCTGCCCGAGCACGAAGGAGAACTCGCCCACCTGGGCCAGGCCCACGCCCGCCATCAGGCCCACGCGAACAGAGCGCCAACCCAAGGCCACCACTGCGGCCGAAACCGCGCCCTTGAGCAGCACGGCGGCGAGCATCGCCAACACCAGCAAGCCCCCGGAGCCGATTTCGGACGGAGCGAACAGCAGCCCCACGCTCGTAAAAAATACCGCGAGAAACGCGTCCCTGAGCGGCAGCAACTCGGCCGTGGCCTGCTGGGCGTAGGGACTGCCCGACAAGGCCAGGCCGGCCAGGAAAGCGCCCACGGGCAGCGACAAGCCCAGCGCCGACGCGCCCATGGCCGTGCCCAGCGCCACCAGCAGGGCCAGCGGCGGAAACAACTCCGCGGCGCCCGCCCGCGCGGCCAGCTCGAGCAAGGGCGGCAACAACGCGCGCGCCGCGACCAGCAGAAACACAACGGCCGAGACCGCCCGCGCAACCCCCATGGCCAGCTCCAGCGCCGAAGCGTTGGCGGCGCCACCGAGCAGCGGCAGCACCATCATCATGGCCACCAGGGCGAGGTCCTGGAACAGTAGCACGCCGGCCGCTGCCTGGCCGTGCGGAGCGCTCAGCTCACCGCTGACCGAGTAGAGCCGGAACACCACCGCGGTGCTCGACAGCGACACGAGCATGCCCGCCACGACGGCCGCCTGGATGGTGAACCCCATTTTGTGAAACAGCAGCGTCGTGGCCCCGGCCGTCACGACCACCTGGGCGCCACCGGTAGCGAGCAAGCGGACCAGCCGCTGGCGAAGACCTACCAGCGAGAACTCCACGCCAACGCCGAACAGCAGCAGGGCAACGCCCAGCTCGGCCAGGCGGGCGAGGTTGTCGCTGTAGCCGAGCAAGCCCAGGCCGGCCGGGCCGGCAACAACGCCGGCCAGAAGCCAGGCCACCATGGCCGGCAGGCCCAGCAGCCGCCCGACCAACAGGCCCGCGCAGGCTATGGCCAGCAGGAGTACGAGATCGATAAGCACCGCCTCCCATAGTTGCGGCAACCCGCAGCCCTCTCAAGGGCAAGCGCCTAGCGCTGAGCGCGGCGCGTGTTCAGAGCTGGACTATTTCTATTTTTGCGCGGGCGGCACCCGAGAACAGCTGCTGGACCAGCAGACTATATATGTCGCGGTCGGGGCTGCTGCTGCCGGTGGTTTCAAGATCGACGTAGACGAAGTCGCCTTTCATGAGCTGTCTTTCACAACCTGGCTTTCATGGCCCGAGCGCGCGCGCCCGGGGGCAAGCCACGAACAGTGGACCCCGGAGGGTGGCTCACAAAGGGAGAGGCGTCCGACCCCCCACTTTTCTTAGGCAGGCGACTGCCTGCCCGCCAGCACGCGGGGCCGAGGCCACTCCACGACCGTGGCGCGGGCAAGAACAACGCCGTCGCTCTCCAGCTCGACCACGCTGCCGCCCGCGGCCATGGCCGCGGGCAGGTAAGCCAGCGCCAGGGCCGCTTCGCTGTCTCCCCCCGCGCCCATCGACACACTGGTCACGATATCGGCAGGGCTGCCGCCGGCTACCTGCAACCCGGCCAACTCGGCCGCGTCGACAGCAGCGCCGGCCGGGTCAATTTGCAGCAGGCACAGGAGATGGTTGACGCGCCCTCGGCTGATGCTGCGCTCGATTACTTCCTGGCCCACGTAGCAGCCCTTGGCAAAGTGAATGGCCCACTCCAGCCGGGCCTCGATGGCCATCCGTTGCTCGTCCACGTCGACCCCGACCGCGGGCGTACCGCTTTCTACCCGCATGCGATCCAGCAACGCCGGCTCGCCCATGCTTGCCCCGAGTTCCTGGAGAGCAGCGCTCAACTGTGCAGGGTCTGAGCCCGGACCGGGCAGCAACTCGAAGGACGGGACGCAGAGGTCCGCGCGCCGTCGCAGGCTGAGAGCCAAACCCGAAAGGTTCAGCTCCGAAAAATCCGACGCTGCGCCGGCCAGCAAGGCGGGCGCGTTCTGACCCATCAGCAACAGCGACCCGGCCTGCTCGCAAGGCTCGATCTCCACGTCGTCGGCCACGATGAATTCCTCGAGCGCGGCCATCGCCGAGTCGGCCCTGCCTCGGTCAACAACGAGCAAGAGATCATCGGCACGACGGTAAATCGCCAGCAGTTCCTGCACGCGCCCCTGCCGCGTGAGCAACAGCCCGTGGGCGCCCTGTCCCGGGGCCAGCCCCGCCACGTCGCAGCTCAGGCGGCCATGCAGGTACTCAACCGCGTCGTCGCCGACAACCGCAAGACTCATCAACCACGGGGCCTCCACCAGCACGCAACCGTTGAGGCCGCGGCCATCGACCGTGCCACCCGCGCTCATGCCGTGTAGTGGCTGCGCCGGCGAACTGCCAGCTCACGCTCCAGGTAAAAAATATCTACCCGTTGCGGCCCGTCTTCGCCTTCCTTCGCGGAGCGGTGCTTGTAACCCCTGAGCGTGACCGCCAGCAGACCGAGGTCCTCGCGGCCCGGGTAGTCTCCCACCGAGCGGATCTCGGTCTCGGCAAATACCGTATCACCGGTGAACAGGGGCGCCGTATGGCGACCGGTGGTGTAGACAACATCGGCCGGCGAGTTATCGGCTATGTCGGGACAGCTCAGGCCCAGGCAGAGGTTGAACGGAATGCCCCCGAAAATGATCAGGCGACCGCCGATGTATTTTTCCGGGTTCTGGTCGATAAGGAACTGGTTGCAGTGCACCTGGCTGGTGTTGTCGAGCACGGCCGTAAGCGCAATGTGTTCGTCAGTCATGACGCGGCCGCGCGAGTGCGCGTAGACGTCACCCGCCGTGAAGTCCTCCATGTAACCGTGGTCGCTCGACAGGTAGGCGCGCGACGCGTAGTCGGCCCCCGGGTCCCAGGCCGGGATCTCGGGCGAGCAATCCACCGAGGGCTTCTCGTCAAGCTCACCCGCGTCCACTTTGGCGGCCAGGTCTTTCTTCCACACCTGCACCTTTCTCTCGAAGGCAATAACGACCCGCCCGTCCTGCTTACGGCCAACCGTACTCACGTGCACGATACCGCGGTCGTTGTCCTTGGACGATGGCTTGATGCCCACCACCGTGGTCTCGGCCTCGAGCGTGTCGCCCACGTACACCGGCGCACCGAAGCGCATGTTGATGTACTCGAGGTTGGCACGCGCGTTTTCCGAAATGTCTTCTACCGTCTGCGAGAAAACCACGTTCATAACCAGGCCCGGCGGACAGACCAGCCCCTCGAAGCCGTGCAACCTGGCGAACTCGGCGTTCTTGCAAAGCGCGTTGGTCGTAAGGTTAAACTCGGTAAAGGCGTTGAACAGGCCCTCGTTCACCGTCTTGCCACCCTTGTGGCGAAACACGTGCCCCAGCCTGAAGTCCTCGAGGTAATGCCCGGTTTTTCTTGCGATCACTGCCACTGTCTACCGTCTCTCCTGCCCCCTAGAGCTTGGCGGCAACTTCGCCGTAAAACTCGACCGAAGGCGGCCCTTCCACTTTGCTCCCGAGCTCGCCATTGAGTTGCTTCATGCGATCCGACCCGATGTGAGAGTCCAGTGCTGCACGGCTCGTGTAACGTTCAAACACGAGAAAATCGCGCGGGTCTGACGCCGACTGGTTGAGAGTGTAGGTCAGGGTGTCGGCTTCGTTTTCGGTCACCCAGTTGACCATGCTCGAGAGCGCTTCGGCGACCTCGTCTTCGCAGTTCTCAGCCGCTCTTAACTTTGCTGTTATAACTACCATTGTTTTCCTCCGTGGCCGCAAGGTAGTCGCTGCCCTGTTCGCTTGCAAAGGGGCCGACCGCGACGGCAGGTTGTCAAAGATAACGGTTCAGCGCAGGCGGCGGCCCTGTTTTCGCTTGGCGAGGGCCACCTCGCGGCCACCTTCTGCAAACCAGCTCACCTGCCGCGCCAGGCCGCGGACGATGC
>CAUZFM010000139.1:0-4438 GCA_963579235.1 uncultured Binatia bacterium (SeqCode) | reverse complement strand
GATCAGCGAGGCGGCCAAGCGCGCCGTCGACAAGATCAACGGCTGAGCGGCTGGCGAGCAGAGAGCGAGAAGAGGAAAGCGATGGGAGTTCTGGTTCACAAGGATTTTGATTTTATCGTCCAGGGCATCACCGGGCGCGAGGCGGTTAACTTTACCCGCGAGTGCCTGGAGTACGGCTCGAGGATCGTCGGTGGGGTGACACCCGGCAAGGGTGGTCGCGAGGTCTACGGTGTGCCTGTGTACAACACGGTTCGCGAGATCACCGAGCAGCGCAAGGTAGACGGCAGCGTGATTACCGTGCCCCTGGCCTTTGCCGCCGACGCGGCCTTCGAGGCCATCGACGCTGGCATCAAGCTACTGGTGATCATCACCGAGGGCATTTGTCGTCGGGACGCGGCGGCGTTCATCGAGTACGCCGCCCAGCGCGACGCCCGCGTGATCGGGCCCAACTGCCTGGGGATCATCATCCCCGACGTGTGCAGGTTCGGCAGCCTTGGCGGTCCGGCCGTCGACTGTCGCAAGGCTTTCAAGCCCGGGGTGGTCGGCGTCATGTCGCGCTCGGGTGGCATGACCACCGAGATCTGCAACGCCCTGAGCCAGGCGGGCCTGGGCGAGAGCACGGCAATTTCGATAGGCGGCGACCCGGTCATCGGCTCAACCTACGCCGAGTTGATGCCCTACTTCGAAGCCGACGAGGACACCAAGGCCGTTGTCATTTATTCCGAGCCGGGTGGTTCGTCGGAGGCGGAACTGGCGCGCTGGGCCAAGGAAAACAACAGCCGTCTGCCCATCGTGGCTTTCGTGGCGGGGCGCTTCATGGACGATATGCACGGCATGAGCTTCGGCCACGCCGGTACCATCGTTGAAAAGAAACTGGATTCACCGGCCGATAAGATCCGCCGCATGCGCGACGCGGGTATTTCGGTGGCAGACGAGATCGGGGATATCCCGCGCCTCGTGCAGGAGCGCCTCGATGGCGCCGCCTGAGCATAAGGGCAGCAGGAGAACGTAAACATGGCAATGTTCATACGCGTGGATGTAAACGACGAACTGGTGGCCGCCACCGACGGACTGGCGGCCAAGTTGATCGAGGTGTGCCCGGTCAAGATTTTCAAGGCCGGCGCCGAGGCTGGTTCGGTCGCCGTGGTGGAAGACAACGTAGACGAGTGCACCCTGTGCGACCTCTGCCTGCAAGGACCCGAAGGCTCGGTGTCTATCGTCAAGCTCTACGAAGACTGAGCGCCGGAGCCCGCCCGCAACAGCCACGCGCTTGCAGCGGCGAGCGTGTATTCGAGCAACAGCGCAAAGCCCGTGTACGAAGATAGCTCGGCCGCCATCACGGCGCCCGCGCTGCGCGCCAGGGCCAGGCCGCAGGCAAGAAAGAGCAACAGCAACAACGCCGGTCGCTCCAACTCCCCTCGCATCGCGCCGGCGGCGCAGAGGGCGCCGATGCCTGCTTGCAGGCCCCCATACATAGCCCGTAGTTCAACGGTGCCGGTCGAAGTAGTGGCCGACACGGCGGCGGCCTCGGCCAGGAACTCCGGCACCAGGAAACAGTAAAGGCCGTAGGGCAGCCACAGCAGCGCGTTGGCGGCAAGAAATAATCTCGTCATCGTGTTTTCTCTCTCTCCCGGGCTCCCATCTTGCCCGCCGCTGGTATAGAAGCCAGTAAAGCGGGCGCCCGCAGGGAGAACGACCATGAAATTCGCTCTTTTTCACGAGATTCCGGTGGCACGGCCCTGGACGGCAGGCAAAGAACAACAAGCCATAGTCAACGTGGTCGACCAGGCCGTGGCTGGCGAGCAGGCAGGCTTCGACA
The DNA here is from genome assembly GCA_963579235.1 of uncultured Binatia bacterium (SeqCode). Classification (GTDB taxonomy): domain Bacteria; phylum Desulfobacterota; class Binatia; order UBA1149; family UBA1149; genus UBA1149. The sequence continues at coordinate 2,619 of CAUZFM010000139.1, read as the reverse complement.
GCATGTGGACCGTGGAGCATCACTTCCTCGAGGAGTTCTCCCACTGCTCCAACCCCGAGGTGTTGTACGGGGCCGTGGCGGCGCGAACCAGCAGCCTGCGCATCGGCTACGGAGTCAGGCTTACGCCCAAGCCGTACAACCACCCGGTGCGAACGGCCGAGAGCGTGGCCATGCTCGACAACCTGTCGAACGGGCGCGTCGAGTTCGGAGTGGGCCGCTCGGCCACTGCCGCCGAGCTGGAAGGATTTGGCATCGACCCGCAGCTGACGCGGGAGATGCTCTCCGAGGCGCTCGACCACATCGTGGGTTGCTGGACCGACGACCTGCATGAGTTCAACGGCACGCACTGGAGCATGCCGGCCCGGCGCGTGTTGCCGCGTCCGGTGCAGCAGCCGCACCCGCCGCTGTGGTCGGCCACTACCAGCCTCGACGGACACCGCGGCGTGGGTCGCATGGGCGTGGGCCTGTTGTCTTTTGCCGTTGGTGTGCCGCCCGAAGACCTCCTGCCGCGGGTGGCGGCCTACCGCGAAGGCCTGGCCGAATGCACCCAGCCCAAGGGCAGGGTACGCAACGAACGCGTGGCCACGTTTACCATGGCCCACTGCGCGGAGACCAACGAGCAGGCCTTTGAAGATGCCGCCGAATCGATGACCTGGTACCCCAGGGCGGGCGCGCGGCAGGTGGCGACGGTGGCCGACTACGCGCGGCGCTTTAACGAGGACCTGGGAACCTACAATTACGCCGAAGACATCAAGCAACTCGACGAAGCGGGCTCACTTGACCAGCTCGACTTTGACTACATACGCGAAAGCGGTGCGGCCATGGTGGGTGACCCCGACCGCTGCATTGAAATTGCGCACCGCTACAAGGACTCGGGCTGCGACCTGCTGCTGTGCCTGCTCAATCCTTACAACATGGCCCACGAGCAGGTCATGAAATCGATAGAGCTGCTCGGTAAGTACGTGATACCGGAACTTTCGGGCGACTGACTACAACAAGAAGTCGTTCTCGCGCAGAGATCCGGGACCGCTGGCGAGAGTTGGCGCCGGGTTGTAGGATCCACCGATGAACGAACCGCTGCGTTTTGGTGTATTTCTCGCCCCCTTTCATCCCCCCGACGAGAGTCCGAGCCTGCTGCTGCAGCGCGACCTGGGCCTGGCCGAACAACTCGACCGTCTTGGCTACGACGAATTGTGGGTTGGTGAGCACCACTCGGGCGGATACGAAACCATCGCGTCGCCGGAATTGTTTTTAGCTGCTGCTGCTGAACGCACCCGCGACATCCGCCTGGGTACCGGCGTTGTGTCGTTGCCCTACCACAACCCATTGATGGTGGCCGGCCGCATCGTTCAGCTGGCTCAACAGTCGCGTGGCCGCATCATGCTGGGTGTTGGCCCGGGCCAGTTGCCCTCGGATGCCCACATGATGGGCATCGAAGTCTCTACGCAGCGCCGCCGCATGGACGAAGCGCTGGAGGTAATTGTGCCCCTGCTCCGTGGCGAGACGATCACGCGCAAGACCGATTGGTTTGATCTCAGGGAAGCTCGCGTGCAGATGGCAACGCAGATCCAGCCACCGGTAGAGGTGGCCGTGGCCGCCGCGATTTCTCCGTCTGGTCCGCGTGCCGCGGGGAAGTTCGGTATAGGAATGCTGTCGATGGCTGCCACCAGCGCAGATGGTTTCGACCTGTTGCCCGCCCACTGGCAGGTCTGCGAGCAGCTGGCGGCCGAGCATGGACAGGTGGTCGACCGTCGCAACTGGAGGCTGGTGGCACCCATGCACATTGCCGAGACACGCGAGCAGGCCCGTGCCGACATGGAGCACGGTCTGCTCAAGCTCGTACACTACTTCGAGCAACTGGGCGGCAACAAGCTGGACTACAGCAGTAGCACCGAGGCTGCTGTCGAGGAGTGGACGGAGCGGGGCCTGACCGTGCTGGGCCGCGCGATCATCGGTACGCCGGACGACGCCATAGAGCAGATCGAGCAACTGCGTGCGCGTTCGGGTGGCTTTGGTACCTTCATGTTGTTGGCCCATGACTGCGCCGACCCGCAACGTACCGCCAACAGCTACGAGTTGTTTGCGCGCTATGTCATGCCAGCGGTCAACGGTGCCAACCGCACGCGCGAGGAAAGCCTGGACTGGTGCAATCGCAACAGCGCGCAGGTGATAGGTGACCTGGTGACCGCGGTGGGCAGCGCGATCGAAGAACACGAAGAGGAGCGCCGGGAACGCGGCAGCGGCGTGGCCTGGAGCGACGCGAGCGACCTGCTGGTCGGCGACGAATAGTTTACGCGTGAGTACTTGCGGGAATGGTGCTGGTGCGGGCAAGCCCGCGAGACTGGAGGGCCTGGCTGCGGGTGCACGGACGCTTACGGCCGCCGCGCTTACCCTGGGCTATTCCTACCGTCGCTTCGACTGGAGTACGGGCGAGGACGAGCGTCACACGGCCGTTACGTCCGATGGCTGGAAGCTCGCGCTGTACCGCTATCGCGCCCGTGGCCGTCTTCGAGCGACCACCGGCTGCCCATGTAGTACATTTGCGAATCGCAGTGCGTGTTGATCTCGTTTTCGCCCGCCTTGACGTGGTGCTGGCCGGAGGCCCCCCCAATATTATTC
>CAUZFM010000138.1:0-4468 GCA_963579235.1 uncultured Binatia bacterium (SeqCode) | reverse complement strand
TGGGCGGCTGACCAGCGACATCAGCAGAATTCAGCGCTGGCTTACTCGTTCGCCCAGGCGAGTACGTCTTCGGCCTCGAGCTCGACCGTGTCAGCCAGGCATCCGCCGAAGGTAGAAATGGCCGTGCCGCCGTCGCAGTCGCCCGGGAAGGCTGCCGTGCGGTCTACCCCGAGGCATTTTTTCTGCAACCCCGACAAGAGCTTGGCCCGCGCCTGGGCCACCTTGTTCTTGGGGTCGGCGAACAGGCACTCGGTCAACTGCAGGGCGCTGCCAACAGAGTTCAACAGCTCGGCGGTATCCTTCTCGCCCGCCGAGAGCCCGCTCTTGGCGCACCTGGCAAAAGTCTTCACCCGCGCGCCGAGCATCTTGTCGTAGCCCTTGTAAACGGCTGCCTGGCACTTGGCCGCGTCCTTGTCGTCAGAGGCGCGCACAATCGTGTCGTCGATGCCGCCACCGCTGTCGGTACCGAATACAGCGAGAAGCAGCTGGTCTGTTCCCGTCCCCGCAGCGCTCGACACCGCGGCCGCGCCTGGATCGGCAAAGCGGGCACCCGTGGCGCAGGACTTGGTCACCAGTTTGTCGGCCTTGGCGTCGGCCTTCAGGGCAAAGCCCGCAGCGTCGGCTGCTATGCAGGCGTCGGCGTCGGCCGCCTTGCCCTTGGAGGTGTCCTTTATGCACTTACCGATGAGCTTGCCTCGCGCCTTGGTAGCAATCCCCGCTGCCTTGGCGTGCGCGTTGATGCAGCGCTGCCCGTCTTTGTTCGGCGGCACGGGCAACAGTGCTGCGTCCTCGGCGAGCAGGAAGCCGTCGGTCTCCAGTTGCGCGCCGGCCGCTTCGAGGGCCGCCGCGAAGTCGGCCTTGCTCGCGTAAAGTGCGTTGAGCGTGGCCGCGTCCAGATCCACGTAGCTTCCGGCCAGCACGCAGAACAGGCTCCCCAGCTGGGAGAACAAGGGGTCGACCGCCGGGTTGAGAGTGTTGTGCGGCGAAAAGTAGGAGTGCAGGGGGTGGTCCATCTGTGGCATCCTTATGCCGCCGGTGACGTTTCCGTAGGCGTCGCGGGTGAGTACTCCCCCCGCTTCGTCGATGAACGAGCCGCCGGGCGGTACACTGCTCAGGCGCACCTGGTCTTCCATGTTCTGCCACATCGAGTTGTAGATGTACGAGCCCAGCACCGGGCCGTCGGCGAGCGTGTTGAGCAGGCTCGCACAGGTTTCGTCCAGCTGCAGCGGGCCGCCGGGAATGTCTTCGGGGATGACCTCGATGCGGCGGTGAACGGTTACGTGCGAGGTGCCCGCCAACTCGTAGTACCGGAAGTCACCCGAATCGGTCTGCCTGGCCAGGGTGAAGGCCTCGGGGCAGGTGCCGCTCGGGCACTCGCCGTCGTTACTGCAGGCGTTGCCGTCATTGCTGCCGCCGTCGCAGGTGCGCGAGGCGTTGGTGAGCATGAAGCTGACGTCGGTCTCGGTCAGCGCGCGGTAAACCGGCACGTCGAGGTCGGTTGCAACCAGGCGGTCATCACCCGTCAGCGATGGCGTGCAGTCGGGGTAGGCCGGTGAGCCGGTCGCGCCACAGACCGGGCCGTAGTTAATGCGTCGCGCGGTGCCGGCCGCCTGCACAAAATAACCGTCGTTGATCGTCGGCTCGTGAAAAGCGCTGGCGTAGGTGACCATCGAGCCGCCCTGCTGCGATTGCCCGGCGTGGAATACTCGCTGCACCGAGTAGTCGGGGTTGAGCGGGTTGTCGGGCGAGCCGCTTCTGAGCAGGTTGGCCAACTGGCTCAGCATCTCGAAGGCCTGGCCGTTCTCGCTCATGTACAGCGAGGAGTAACGGGTGCCGCAGGTCTCTGGAAAAATTGATATGCCGAGCAGTGGGCAGCTGTTGACGAGGAAGTTGATGATGTTGGTGGCGTTGGTAACGCCCACGTAGATCCAACCTGCCCGCGTAAAATACTCGGCGGAGGCATCCCACACCGGTGCGGTGTCAAAACCGGCGGTAGAGTTCAGCCATTCTATTATCACCGTGCCGTTGAAGTCGGCCGGGTCGGCGGGCTTGCGAACGGTGAAGCGCGTCTTGTAGGGAACGTCGGCGTCCTGCACGATGATCTCGCCTCTCACCGGCGGGTCGTTGTAGGTGTAGACCGTGGCCGCGCCTTCCATGAAGTACTCGTTCTCCACGTAGCTGTCAGGCGCGATGCGGCTGATGTAGCGCAGCGGGGTCTCCGACTGGTGTATGGCGCCGTCGGCGTCCACTGGTTCGGTGATGGTGACGGCCCCGAAAGGGTCGGCCCAGGCTGAGCCAGCGACCAGTAATACGGTTATTGCGGTGATGATTGTTCTGCGCATGATGTAGCTCCTGTCCTCGCGATTGTTAAGCCCCGTGCGCACCCTTGTCCAGTCTGAGAGGTAACAAGCTGCGCAGGCAGTAAGGAGAGGAGGCCGGGGCAGGCGGCCGGGCTCGACGGCGGCGCGAAGGGTGGAGGAAAGGACAGCGCAGGGGGCACCCCCCGGCCGGGGGTGAGCCGGGCGGCTGCGTCAAGCGAGCGGGCGTGCTAAGAAGGCTGCTGGGCTGGCCCCGCTGAGGGCGCCCGGAGGATTCGATGATCGAAGCTGTAGTAGAAAAATGGTTGCAACTCATACACGGCGAGGTCGATGACGCGGGTTCTTTCCTCGACGATCTGTTGGCCGACGACGTGGTCTTCTATTCGCCGGTGGTTTTCTCCGCGCAGGAGGGCAAGGCCATTACCAAGCTTTATCTCGGCGCGGCGGGCTCGGTTTTCGGCGGCGATAAACCGGCCGGCGCTGGCGCCGGTAACGGTTCGAAGAAGAGCGGCAGTTTCGTTTACCTGAAAAAAGTTCTCTCGGGCAAGCAGGCGATGCTGGAGTTCGAAACCGAGATGGGGGGCAAGTACGTCAACGGCGTCGACATGATCCAGTGCAACGACGAGGGAAAGATCGTCGAGTTCAAGGTCATGATTCGGCCGCTGCAGGCGGTCAACATGGTGCATGCAAAGATGGGCGAGATGCTCAAGGCGATGCAGGAAGACAGTACGGAGGGGCAAGGACATGGCGACAGAGCTTGAGCAGACCAGCGAAGTCGTCACGAGCGTGGTGCACGGGGCCGACGTACCATGGGTGTGGATGGGCTTTGAGAACAGTGGCGTCGAGATGAAGTTGCTGCGGCGCGGCCGTGAAGACGAGGTCTACACTTTCATGAACCGTTTCGCGCCCGGCTTCATGGCGCCGCGCCATCTGCACCTGGGCGAGGTGCACGCGTGGACAATGGAGGGTTGCTGGTGCTACCTCGAGTACGATTGGAAAGCGCGCGCGGGCGACTACGTGTACGAGCCTGCCGACTCCATACACACCCTCTACGTGCCCGAGGAGAACGAGGGCCTGACGACGGTTCTGTTCACGGTGGAAAAGGGCCTGGATCTCTACGACGAGAAGGGCGAGTTGTTCATGACCCAGGACGGTGCGGGTTTAGAAGAGCTCTACCGCGCGGGGCTGGCCGAGCAGGGCCTGGACTGGCCCGACGCGATACTGCCCTGAACCTGGCAGGGCGAGCGTTGCCGAGGCAGCTACGCCTCAGCCCAGGCCGCCGTCCTGGTCCTTGCCGTCCATGCCCGCGTTGAGTCGCGCCTGGCCCACCAGCTCGCGGGCGATCTCTCCGATCTGCGTCGGGTCGTCCACCGGCTTGGCTTCGGGCCCACGGTGCCAGCCCTCGGCTACGGCAAACACGCCGCCCGAAGCTTCGAACACCCGTCCGTTGATGTCGTTGGACTCTTCGCTCGCCAGCCAGGTGACGATGGGGGCTATCCAGCGCGGCGACATGGCGTCCTTGCTCTCTTCTGTTTCGCCGCCCATGCCGAGGTCTTCGGTCAGGCGGGTCAGCGCCGCGGGTGCGATCGCGTTCACGGTGACGCCGTAGCGCGCGAGCTCTCTTGCCGCGATGATCGTAAACGACGCGATGCCCATCTTGGCGGCGCCGTAGTTGGTCTGACCGGCGTTGCCGTAGATGCCCGACACCGAGGTGGTGTTGATGATGCGGGCGTTGTTGGTTTCGCCAGCCTTGCTGCGCGCGCGCCAGTACGCCGCCGCGTGGCGGGCGGGGGCGAAGGTGCCCTTGAGGTGCACCTTGATGACGGAGTCCCACTCGGCCTCGTCCATGTTCACCAGCATGCGGTCGCGCAGTATACCGGCGTTGTTGACGAGCACGTCCAGGCGGCCGAAGGCGTCTACCGCCTGCTGTATCATCGCCTCGGCCTCGTCAAAGTTGCTCACGTCGGCCGCGTTGGCCACCGCCTCGCCGCCCGCGGCCTTGATCTCGGCCACCACCTCGCCGGCCGGTCCCGTGTCACCGCCGCTGCCGTCGCGCGCACCGCCGAAATCGTTGACCACGACCTTTGCCCCGTGCTCTGCAAGCATGAGCGCGTACTCGCGGCCAATGCCGCGGCCGGCGCCGGTTACGA
>CAUZFM010000137.1:0-4469 GCA_963579235.1 uncultured Binatia bacterium (SeqCode) | reverse complement strand
ACTCCCGAGGTCGAAGAGTCACGCCTCACCCGCGAATGCCGACAGTTCGCTTCGGAAGAGTGCCCCCAGGCCTACCTCTTTTCGGTACAGGCTCTCGACGCCGACACGGCGGTCGCCATAGGTGACCGATCGGTTTTCATGCGCACCGACGACGGGGGTGCCAACTGGAACGTTGAGACCCTCACTGCTTTGAACACCGACATCGACCCTAACTGGGCCATCGTGTTCGAGGATCCGGTTCTTTACGATATCGAGTTTGTCGACGATCAGAACGGTTTCGTCGTGGGCGAGTTCGGTAAGATTTACCAGACGGATGATGGTGGTAAGACCTGGATGGAACGGCAGATGAGCCTGATGGACGAAACTATTTTCGACATCATGGACTTGCCCACCTTGTTTGATATTGAGATCGCTGCTGACGGCAAGAACGGTGTCGTCGTGGGGCTGGACGGCCGCGTGGGAACTACCACGGACGGTGGTAAGACCTGGAGTTTCGTGCCCCACGGAGTCAAGGAATACGTGGATCCTTTCTATTCCGGCACCGTGCTGGAAGACGGGACAGTCTGGGCGGTTGGCGCCTCGGGGCAGGTCGTGAAGACAGATGACGAGGGAACACTCGCAAAGGGAAGCTTCGGCACGGCGATTAACAGCTGGGTGCGGCGGATACGCTTTATCGACAATGAAAAGGGCTGGGTGGTCGGCGGATTCGGCCTCATCATGAACACGACTGACGGCGGTAAGACCTGGTACCGCCGCATGGGCTAGGGGACTGACCTGAATGAGTCGCGAAAACAAGAAATCACTTTACCTGCTCGGCGAAATTCTCATACGCTCTCGCGTTCCCGTGATGATCGCGGTCGTGTTGGTGACCGCCTTCTTCGGCTGGCGTGCTACCAACCTGACGATGATCACGAGTTTCGGTGACCTGCTTCCGCAGTCGCACGAGTTCATAAAGATTCACAACCGCTACTCGAAGAATTTCGGTGGCGCCAACAACATCATGATGATGTTCGAGAAAGAAGACTCGGACATCTTCAACGTTGAGAACCTCGGCCAGATCTACTTGATGACCGAGGAAGTGGACAAGATCTACGGGGTCAACCACAACCAGATCGACTCCATCGGCCATCGCACCACCCGTCACCTGGCGGTGGCAGCCGGCGGTACGATGCGATCTGAACCGGTCATGATCGGCATGCCGCGCACCAAGGAAGAAGCTGCCGACATCAAGCGGATCGTCCACAACTCCGAAAACATATACGGCATACTTGTCTCGCTGGACGACCGAGCTGCGATTGTAAGGGCTAACTTTATCGAGGGAAGACTCGATTACCGTCGCATCTTCGACGAGATGAACGAGCGGGTCATCCGTCCTTACAAGGAAGGCTGGGTAGGCGCGCAGCTCATAGACGTAGACCCTGACAGGGCCGCGGCTTACCACGTAGAGCCTGGTACCGGCGTCCTTGTGAAGAAGTTCTTTCCTGGATCAGTGGCCGAAAGCTCGGGTCTTCAGCTGGGCGACGTCATTGTCTCGGTCGACGGGGACACGGCTCACCATCGCTGGCAGATCGGCAACGCGGTTGCTGACGTTGAAGGCAAGGGCGTGCAACTCGGAGTCCTGCGCGGAGAGGAAGAAATCTCGGTCAACCTGGTCGGAGGGGGCTCTGACGTCGAGGTATGGGTCGCGGGCGAGCCCCGGCTGTACGGCTGGGTCTACCACTACTCAAACGAAATATTCTGGATCTTCATTGCGGCGACGCTGTTCGTCTGGATACTTCTTTACCTGTACTTCCACGATTGGAGGGGGGCGCTCCGGCCCACCATAACCGGTGTACTGGCCGCGATCTGGGGGCTCGGTTTCATCGACATAATCGGCTTTGCCCTCGATCCATTAGCCCTGGTGATTCCGTTCTTTATTACCGCTCGAGCGGTGAGTCACAGCGTGCAGATGCACGACCGTTACTACGAGGAATTCCGGACTCACAACTACAACAAGCGCGAGGCCATTGTTGCCTCGTTTGCCGAGCTGTTCGTGCCCACGCTGTCGGGTATTATTACCGATGCCCTGGGCGTGTTGGTCATCATCCTGGTGCCAATACTCATGCTGCAGAAACTGGCGATCACTGCATCTTTCTGGATTCTGGCGATTACCATCTCTGAACTGCTGCTCAATCCGATCATCTACGACATGCTCGCTGCGCCCGAAATAGACGTGGTTGAGAAGCGCAACAGGGGTTCTTTCAAGCGCATGATCGAGAGCTTCGCCTCGGCCGTCCTTAGCAAGCGCGGACAGGTGGTTACCATTGTTTTCTGGGTTGCGCTGTCGATGGTCTGCGCGACGCAGTGGACCAAGCTGGTCATCGGTGATCCGAGTTCGGCCTCGCCATTGCTGCACCTGGACTCTCCCTACAACGCTTCTCACGGCAAGATACAGGGCAAGTTCGGCGGCGTGGAGCCGCTGATCGTAGTCGCTGAGGGCCGCGATAAGAACGCCATGAAGGACCCGCAGGCGCTGCACACCATGGAGAAGTTCCAGCGCTTCCTCGAGCGCGACCCGGGTGTGGGATACAGCTTCTCGCTCGCGGACATCATCCGGGCTGTTAACAGTGTCTTCCACGAGCTCGAGCCCAAGTGGGGTGTGATACCCAACAGCTGGGTCGATATCGGCGGGTTGTTCTTCATATTCTTCTCGGGTTCACCCCCGACGGAGACCGCCAAGTACGTGCAGACAGATTACTCGACCGCGCACGTGACCTTCTTCTGCAGGGATCACAAGGGCGAGAATATCACGCGTATCATCCACCGCTGCAACGAGTTCATCGACGCCAATCCCATGAACAAGGCTGCCTTCAAGCTGGCCGGCGGCTTGATCGGTGTTCTTGCGGCAGCCAACCAGGAGTTGCTGACCAACGACGTGATGATGAACGCGCTGGGCTTCGGTACGATTTTCATAGTACTGCTGTTTACTTACCGCTCGTTCGTGTCGGGCCTTATCATGTTGTTGCCGCTCATAGCGTCCAACTTCGTGATCAACGCTTACATGGGCGCAATGGGCATGGGTATTAACATCAATACCCTGCCCGTCGTTACGGTGGGTGTCGGCTTCGGCATTGACTATGGCTTGTATATTGTCAGCCGTACGATCGAGTCGTACTTTGAACTGGAAGACAAATTTTCGGAGGAAGAAAACGACCAGCGAGTATGGGAGGCGGTGTATATGGCCGTGACCACGGCTGGCAAGAACGTTACCTTCGTGTCGGCCACTATGGTCTTGTCGACCTTGTTCTGGACGGTTTCCAAGATCCGTTTCGACGCCGAAATGGGACTTCTGCTTGCGATATGGATGACAATCAGCTGGGCGGCGTCGCTGACCCTGCTACCGGTTGTCATGACGGTGATGAAGCCTAAGTTCATCCAGCGGCGCCCGGTTATCGACGCTGGCTGATCCTCGCCGGGTGCGGCAGATTAACCCGCCTGGCGGGTCGTGCTCCAGGGCACGGCCCGCCGCGGGTCTTTTCATTGGCTCGGGGCCCGTTATACTACTCTCCCCGGTAGCCGAGGAACGCTAAAACAGCTCGAGTGATAAACGCCGACCACCTCAGCAAGAATTACGGGCCCGTCCGGGCCGTTGACGATATCTCCTTCGATATCGCAGCGGGCGATATAGTTGGGCTGCTTGGACCCAATGGTTCGGGCAAGACCACTATCATGCGGATGCTCACGGGCTTCTTTGCCCCTACGGCTGGCACCTGCAGCGTGGCGGGCGTCGACCTGGTAGAGGACTCTCTCGGGGCGCGGCGCCACATCGGGTACCTGCCTGAGAACATCGCGCTTTACCCCGATATGAACGTGCGCGGCTACCTCACCTTCGCTGCACGTACCCGCGACTTCGGTGGCAACGTCAAGCAGCGCGTAGACGATGTCATGGAGGAGTGCGGCCTGGCCCACATGGCCCGACGCACCATTGGCAAGATGTCCAAGGGCTATCGCCAGCGGGTGGGCATTGCCCAGGCCATCGTGCACGAACCCGAGGTGCTCATTCTCGATGAGCCCACAGTGGGGCTCGATCCCCGCCAGATTGTCGAGATACGATCCCTGATCAGCCAGCTCGCCGGGCGATCGACAGTGCTGCTGTCTACCCACATCCTGCCCGAGGTCAGCGTGACCTGTCGGCGGGTGCTCATTCTCGACGAGGGCCGGCTGGTAGCCGAGGATACGGCAGAGGGGCTTACAAAAAAGACGGTTGGCAAGCGGGAGGCGGTTCTTCGGCTGAGAGCCAACGCCGCGGAGGCTGTTCGAGTGCTGGGGGCCGTCGACGGGGTGGAGTCGGTTGAGGTCACAGCCACGGCATCGGATGGCACGGTTTCTCTGCTGGTGGCAGCTGAGCAAGCTACCGACCTTGTGCCGGCGCTGGTACGCGAAGTAAGTGAGCGGGGCTGGCCCCTGTACGAAGCCACACCACGCGTGAT
>CAUZFM010000136.1:0-4567 GCA_963579235.1 uncultured Binatia bacterium (SeqCode) | reverse complement strand
GCCCCCGAACCAGGTAGACACCAGCAACGTCACCCAGTATACCAACGGCGGGGCCTCCGGACAGTGCGCTTTCGCTATAAGCTCGCACCAGCACCGCCGCGGCACCGGCATAAAGATCTGGACCAGCGAGCCGACCGGCTGGAGCGACACCACCGACCAGGTCTACTACTCCACCGACTGGGACCACCCCGACGTACTGATAACCGACCCGCCGCTGCACCTGGATGTTGGCGAGAGCCTGTGGTTCCAGTGCGAATGGGATAACGGCGTACTTAACGACACCACCCGCCGCTGCGTGCAACCAGGTGAGCCCAGCAATCCATCAGGCTGCCAGCCACTTAACAGCTACGTGTGTGTCACCAACGCCGACTGCCCCCCCGGGTCGACAACAGGTCAGTGTCGCGACTGCGACCTGGACTTCGGGCCGCTATCTGAAGACGAAATGTGCTTCATCGCCGCCTTCGTGTACCCAGCCCAGCCCGACGTGGAACCCTGCCCGTGGCCCCTGCTCGGGGGCTTCGGCTTCTGAGGCGGGCCGGTGGCGACGCGACGGAGCTGTCAGCCTTGGCGACGCGCGGCCAGGCCTTCGAGATAGCGCAGGGCCGACTCGCGGCCCTCGGGGTCGCGCAGGCCTGCCAGCAGGCCGTCTGCGTCGGCCCAGCTGCGGGCCGTGCCCCAGGCCTGCTCGGTGACGGAGTTTACATGGCGCTTGGTCGACAGCAGCGCGAGTGACGGCTTTTCGGCCAGCTCGGCCGCCAACGCCTCGGTCTCCTCTTCGAGCCGTGACGGCTCGACCACGCGGTTGATGAAGCCCGCGGCGCGCGCCTCCTCGGCCGTGAACGGTCGGCAGGTCATCACCAGTTCTTTCGTAAGCGCCGGTCCAATCTCACGTACCAGCCTCGGGATACCGCCCCAGGCAAGCGGTATGCCGAGATCGATCTCGGGTATCGCGAAACGCACATCATCGGCGGCCACCCTCAGGTCGCAGGCCGCCGCCAGCACCAGGCCGCCGCCAACGCAGTGTCCCTGTATGCGGGCCACTGTCACCGCCGGAATGCGCTCGACGGCGTCGGCCATCAAGCGGCCGAGATCGGCCATCGCCCTGGGGTCCGTTGGACTGTCTCCCCCGCCGCCGGCAAAGGCCGTCACATCGGCGCCGGCAGAAAACGCGCGGCCCCTGCCCGAAACGACAACGACCTTCAGCTCGGAGCAAGCGGCCAGGAAATCCGCAGCCCGGGTAAGCTCGGCCAGGGCCTCGGGGCCCAGCGGGTTGAGACTGTCGGGTTGGTCGAGCTCGAGCGTGCCCCTGTTGCCCGCCACTGAGATCTCGATCGTGTTGAAAGATGGAACCTGCATGTCGCCCTCCGCCTGCCGGCAGTCACCCTATAGCGCAGTCGCACAGGCTAACTGAACCGCGGTAACCGCGAGGCCCGGGTAAGCAGGGCCGACGCGAAACTCGACCGCGACATAGGAACAGAAAACGCAACCGCTATACTGGGGCCGGCATGCAGACCGTGCATCAACAACGCAAAGTAACTGGCAGGCAGCGGCAGCAAACCGCCGCCGGTCGGACGACGGCCGGCCTGCTCGCCGTTTGTGCAGCTGCCTGCCTGCTCGCGACTGCCTGCGGCGGGCCCACTCGACAAGACAGCGAGGCGGCGGTCAACATCGCCGCCGCCGACCCGTCCCTGGCCCAACCCGCGGCGCTGTCGCGCCTTTCGACCACAGCCCTGGACGCTTTCCTCGATTTCAACGCCGCCATCGGCACTAACTCGGGCTACGTGGCCGTCTTCGCCCGCGACGGTCGCGTGGTACACGCCCACAGCTCGGGCTACGCCGACGTCGAGGCCAAGCTGCCCATGCAGTTGTCCACCCGCTTCAGGCTGGCGTCGATGACCAAGCCGGTAACCGCCGTGGCCGCCATGATGCTGGTCGAAGAAGGCCGCCTTTCGCTCAACGACCCGGTGTCGCTCTACCTGCCGGTAGCCGCGAGCCTGCGCGTGGCCAGCGACAGTTCGCCCGGTGAACCGCTTGCAACCGAGCCCCTGCAAGAGCCGCTCACCGTACGCCAGCTGCTCACCTTTTCTGCTGGCATCGGACACGAGAACGACCCTTCGCCCCTGGGCAGGATGTGGGCAGAGCGCGATATCTACGCGGGCGCGGGGTCGCTGGAGTTGCGCGTCAACCGCATACTCACCGCGCCGCTTTACGAACAGCCCGGCACGCGATGGCGCTACGGCTGGACGGCCGACGTGCTGGCCCGCGTGGTCGAAGTCGCCGCCGGACAGCCCTTCGGTGAGTTCCTGGTCGAGCGCGTGTTCGAACCGCTCGGCATGGACTCGACCGAGTTCCTCCCGGTCGTCAACCAACAGGCCGACATGGCGCGCGTGTACACGAAAGACGAAGACGGCGACCTCCTGCTGGTGGAGCACCCTGACCACGACCCGGCCGACTGGACACCGGGCGGCAGCGGCCTGGTCTCAACGGCGGGCGACTATCTCAAGTTTGCGCTCATGCTGTGGAACCGGGGCAGCTACAACGGAGTCCGCCTGCTCCAACCCGAGACCGTTGGCCTGATGACGCGCGCGCACGTCGCCTCGGGCGTGCTCGCCGAAGAAGACATCGAGGGGCTGGGCTGGGGCCTGGGTATGGCGGTGGTCGTTGACCCCGACGCCACCATCATGACCGACCGCAAGGGCGACTTCTGGTGGTCGGGATACTTCGGGACTACGTTCATAGTCAGCCCCACCACGGGGCTGGTGGGCGTTGTGCTCGCCCAGGACCAGCCGGGCCCGTACAGCGGCCGGCCCTACCCGGTCTATATCGCCCAGTCTTTTGCCTTCTTCGGCTTGTAACGCCAGCGGGCTTGCGTGCCCGCGGCCCGCGACTATCATCATCCCCCTGCTGGAGATACCCGGATGCAACTGTCTGAACAACACCGTCGTTTTCTCCTGGTCGACCAGGGCATCGGCCCGACGATTTTCAACTTCCTCCTCAACGGGTTGATCGTGTGGGCGTTGTTCAGAGGGGCGGAAAACGTACCGCTGTGGGGTGAACAGAGCGTTGGTGTTGACCTGCTCGCCACGGGATTCATCCTGCCCTTTCTGACCTGCGTCATAGTAAGCGCACTGGTCTCGCGACAGGTAAAGTCGGGCAAGGTTTCCCCGCTACCCGACCAACAGTTTCCCCACTCGCACTGGTTCGAGCGGTCTGTTCCAAGACGCGGCCTGTTTCTCGGTGTACTGGGAGTTGTCTTTGGCGCGGTGCCGGTAGTGTGGGCCCTCACCCTCGGCCAGGCTCAACCGTTCAGCGTGGACTCCTTCGTGCTGTTCAAGGCCGTGTGGGCGGCCATGCTTGCGGCCGTGGTTACTCCGATCATCGGCTGGTGGGCACTGGCCAGCGCTTCGCGCGAGGGGGTAACCGCCGAACCGCGTGCCCAGGATGCGCCGTAAGCAATGAAAATGTCCGTAGACTTCCGCACCCGGACAGACGGCGAGCCTGCCGCCTTTGACCCCGGGAAGTTTTTTTCCGACCAGCTTCCGGCCGCACTCGAAGCCAACCATGAACTGGTCATGCCCGGGGCGGGCCTGCTCGGTCTGCGACCTATTACCATAGAAAGCGACGGCGACGCGTGGTCGCTTTCGTGGGACAGCGACCGGGTCGTAGTACAGACGGGCCTGGCCCCGGGGGCCGCTCACGTCAGGTTCAAGGACGATCAACTGGCCGGGCTTGTCCACGACCAGTTCACGCCCGTAACCTTTATGGTCTCAGGCGCGCTCGACATGCCCGAGGGCAACATCGGGCACCTGCTCGACTGGTGGCTCGTGCTGCGCGGCGCGCTCGACTCACGATCCCTTCACACGCCGGGAGCAGTCTCGTTCGTTGACCAGCAGGGAGAACCACTGGACCTGCACCGGACCTTCGGTTTCGACGAACCAGTTGACGAGATGTCATGGTTCCTTCACGAGGCCGGCTACCTGCACATCACGGGCATGTTAGACGAGCAGGAGATGGCGCGGGTGGCGACCGACATGGACAACGCACGGGCCTCTTACGAAGAAGGCGATGGCCGCAGTTGGTGGGCGACTACCGCGAACGGTGAACGACGGCTTGTACGCATGCAGGGTTTTGACGAACAGTCCGCCGCTGCCGCGGAACTGCTACAGAACGACCGTTTTCTCAGTATAGGCGGTATTACCGGCGATGGTCACGTACACGAGGGGCTGGAGGACAACCGCATCGTGGCCCTGGTCAAACCCATTGGCGTCGTCGAGGGAATATCCGACGTTCCGTGGCACAAGGACTGCAGCCTGGGGCGGCACAGCTACGAGTGTTGCAGCCTCACGGTGGGGGTCTCGGTCACCGGCGCCGACTCGGACTCGGGACAACTGCGGGTCACCGCCGGTTCGCACCGGGCACTGTTGTGGCCTTCGCTCATCAGTCCCGGTTGCCACGACCTGCCTGAAATTGACCTGCCAACGCGAACCGGCGACATCACGGCCCACCTCAGCTGCACGTTGCACATGAGCCAGCCCCCCACCAAGCGCGAGCGGCGGGTGATGTACTC
>CAUZFM010000135.1:0-4612 GCA_963579235.1 uncultured Binatia bacterium (SeqCode) | reverse complement strand
GCAGGCCCTCGAAGCGGCGCTGCGCCTCAAGGACGACGACGAGTCGGTGACGGTGGACGTCGTGAGCCTCGGTAGCGATTCGGCCGACATACTCAAGCACGCCGCCGCCATGGGCGCGGACGGCATCTTTCATCTCGCTGCCGATCCCGCCGATCTCGATTGCTCGGCCATAGGCCGACTGCTCGGCGCGTGGGTGGGCAACAGCGGCGGGGCCCAGCTGGTTCTTTGTGGTCGCCAGGCCTCCGACGATGACCAGGGCGTGGTACCGGCCGTGTTGGCCGAGGCGCTGTCGCTGCCGCTGGTCACCATAGCCCGTGACGTGGCCGTGGCCGGCGAAGGCTGGAAGGTGATACGCGCGACCCCTGACGGCGACGAGACCGTGCAGGTGGACGGTGGCGCTGTGGTCACCATATCCAACGAACTCGGCGACCCGCGGTACCCCACGATGTCAAACAAGATGAAGGCACGCCGGCGCACGGCCGAAACCGTGGAGCCGTCGTCGCTGGGCCTGTCGGCCGAAGAGCTGGCCCCGTGTGTCGTGATGACAAGCACGTCGGTGCCCGAGCTGCACGGCCAGTGCGAGTTCATAGAGGGGGGCAGTGTCGACGAACAAGCCGCGGCCCTGGTCGCGCGCCTGCGGCAGGACGAGGCCATTGCCGGGGGGAGCGCCTGATGGCTTCGCGCGACGTAGTGCTGTTGAGCATCGACAGCGGCCGCGACGGGCTGCCGTCAAACGCGCTGCGGCTCGCTGCCATGGGTCGGCGACTGGCCGACCAACGCGGTGGCCAACTGCGCTGGCTGGTGCTGGGAGATCTTCCTGCGCAACTGGCGACGCTGGCGGGCAGCTACGGTGTCGTTGCTGTTGATCACGCCGACGATGACTCGCTCGGTGGCTGGGCCGGTGATGCACAGGTGAACGCGGTGGCCGACTATTTTAGCGACCGCCAGGGCGCGCTTCTTATCGCGGCCCAGACCTTTGACTCGCGCTGCGTCGTGCCGCGCATAGCCGCGCGCCTGGGCTGCGGCGTGGTGATGAACGTGGTTGACCTGAACTCCGACGACGACGGCCTCTCGCTTACGGCTGCTGCTTATGGCGGTGACACGCGCTCGGGCTATCGTTTTGAAGGCGACGCCACCGCGGTGGTGGCGCTGGGCGACAACGTTGTTGACGCCGGGCCGGCCGTCTCGCAAGGCGAGGCGCCGCTGGAGACCGTTTCGCTTGATTGTGGCGAGCCCGAGAGGGTGAGCGTAGTGGAGCGCGCGGTCACCGAGGGCCCGCGTCTCGAAGACGCCGAGGTCATAGTGGCCGGAGGTCGTGGACTGCAGGACGCCGCCAACCTGGGGCTGGTAGAAGAGCTGGCCGCCGCCCTGGGCGGCGTGGTGGGCGCGTCGAGACCCATAGTGGACGATGGCTGGATAGAGCGTTCGCAGCAGGTGGGGCTTACAGGAAGCATCACCAGGCCGCGCCTTTACATAGCCGCCGGTATTTCGGGCGCCAGCCAGCACATGGTTGGCTGCACTTCGGCCAAGACCCTGGTGGCCATCAACATAGACCCCGACGCGGCGGTGTTTCGCCAGTGTCGGTACGGGCTGGTGGGCGATTGCCTCGAGTTGTTGCCTGCCATTACCCGCGCGATCAAAGAAAGCTGAACCCCGGGAGGATTGACCATTGCCCCAAGCCACTCCAGTCGTAGAAGGATTGTTTACCGACACGGCCAACGGCCCGCGTCTTACCGGCTCGCGCTGCGCGGGCTGCGACATGCCCTACCTGCCCGTCTCGGCGCAGTGTCACAACCCCGATTGCGACGCGCCCGACCTGCAGCCGGCCGAGTTCGGTCCCTGGGGAGTCATCTGGAGTCTCGCGCGCCAGGACTACCCCCCGCCCGCGCCGGTCAAGTTCGATGAACCATACCAGCCCTACGCCATGGCGGTGGTCGATCTCGACGACGGCCTGCGCGTGCTCGGCCGCGTGGCCACCGACGATCCCGAGTCGGTGGACGTGGGCCAGAGGGTGGAGTTGATCATAGACACGCTGGCCCACGATGAGGACGGCAAGGAGCTCAGTACCTGGAAATTCAGGGTGGTAGAGCAGGGGGCGGGCGCTTGAGAGACGTAGCGGTAATCGGCCTGGGGATGCACCCCTGGGGTAAATTCAAGGACAAGTCGGTCGGGGATCTCTGCCGGGTGGCGGTAGACCAGGCGCTGGCCGACGCGGGCGTGGCGTGGCGTGAGATCGAGGGCGTGGCTGCGGCCAGCTCGCGATTTTCAGGTGGCCGCGGCTGGGGCCTGAACGGCAACGACGTAGTCGACGATCTCGGCAACACCGGCGTGCCGGTCTACAACCTGTCGGCAGGCTGTGCCGCGGGCGGCAACGCGTTCAACGTGGGGTGGTCGATGGTGGCCAGCGGCATACACGACGTGATGCTGGTGGTGGGTGGCGAAAAAATGCCCAAGGGGTTTATACAGACCTCGGGCGTTGAGGAGGTCACCGACCCCGAGTACCTGCGCCAGGTCTGCGTGGGAATGCCGGGCCCGGCATTCTGGGGCGCCATGTGTCGGCGCCGCATGGCCAAGCACGGCACCACCGAGGAGCAGTTGGCCAAGATAGCCGTCAAGGCCCACGCCAACTCGGTTCACAACGAGTGGGCGCGCTTTCGCAAGGAGTTTACCCTGGAGCAGGTGCTGGGCTCGGCCATGGTGAGTTACCCGCTGAGACTGTTCGAAATCTGCCCGGTGAGCGACGGCGCAGCTGCCGTGGTGATCTGCTCGGCCGACATCGCCCGCGCCAACAGCCGGCGCCCGGTGTGGGTGGCGGGCAGCGCGGTGGCGACCGCCCGCTTCGACGACGGTATTCCGCGTGGCCTGGCCGGCCCGGTGCCGGCGCACGGCGAGGCCTACCACAGCGAAGCCGCGCTGGCGGTCGAAAAAGCCATGGCCATGGCAGGTGTGAAACCCCCCGAGGTGGATTTCATGGAGCTGCAGGACAACACGGTCTTCTACGAGCTCAGTTTTCCCGAGGAGTGGGGTTTTTGTAAACCCGGCGAGTCCGAGGGGTTGATGGAGGCTGGCGAGACCACCCCCACCGGCAGCATGCCGATCAATCCCAGTGGTGGCTTCCAGAGTTTTGGCGAGGCCACCACTGCGCAAGGGATATGGCAGGTCTGCGAGTTGGCGACCCAGTTGCGCGGGGACGGCGGTGGTCGCCAGGTACCTGGGGCCGGGGTGGGGCTTGCCCAGTCGCTCGGACTGGGTGGCAATGGCAGCGCCGTGGTGATGAGAAACGAGCTGTAACAGGTATCTATGACTTCCGCAGGGAGAACAGGACAGTGACAGGACAGGCAACAGCAGCAAGTGGAAACTGGGATCACGAAGTTGACCTCCTCGTGGTGGGCAGTGGCGCCGGGGCGATGGTGGCGGCAATGGCCGCGCACGACGGTGGCGCGAGCACGCTGATCATCGAGAAGACCGACGAGTATGGTGGCAACTCGGCCATGTCGGGCGGTGCCATGTGGATTCCCTGCAACTCGATGATGAAAAAAGAGGGGGTGGCCGACTCGCGTGACGAAGCGCTGACCTACCTCGAAGCCATTACCGGCGGCGTGGTGGCGCGTGAAAAACTCGAGACCTATGTCGACCGTGCGCCCGAGATGCTCGACTGGCTGCACGCCAACACCCACCTGCGCATGGAGTGCATGCTGACCTATCCCGACTACTACGCCGACGAGCCTGGTGGCAAGTCGGGTGGCCGTGCGCTGGAGCCCGAGCACTTTGATGCCCGCCGGCTGGGTGATGAATTCTACCGCCTGCGCGAACCGGCGCTGCAGGAGCTGGTGTTCGGCCGCATGTCGATGACGGCCACAGAGGCCCACCACATCCTGGCCCGTCACAAGGGCTGGATAAGTATGACCATGAAAATGATGGGGCGTTACTACGCTGACCTGAAAGGCCGGTTGCGCGGTAAGCGCGATCGCTGCCTGTCGCTGGGCAACGCCCTGGTGGCGCCGCTCAGGCTATCGCTGCTCGACCGCGAGCTTGATCTCTGGCTGAACACGGCGATGACCGAGCTGCTGGTCGAAGATGGCCGCGTGGTGGGTGTGTTGGCGGAGCGCGACGGTAGAGAGCTGCGGCTGCGCGGCAGGCAGGGCGTGTTGCTGGCAGCCGGTGGTTTTGAACGCAACCAGGAAATGCGCGATCGTTTTCTACCCTCGCCCTCAAAGGTAGAGTGGACCACTGGCAGTCCTGGCAGCACGGGCGACGCCATAACCCTGGGCGAGAAAGAAGGCGCGGCGCTCGACCTCATGGAGCACGCGTGGTGGGGGCCGTGCACGGCCGTACCCGGCGAATGGAACGCGCGCATGCTGGTCATCGAAAAAGGCCTGCCGCACACCATCATGGTCAACCGCGCGGGCGCCCGTTTTGTGAACGAGGCTTCGCCTTATCTCGATATTGTCAACGCCATGTACGAGCAGCATCGCAGCGGCAACGACTGCGTACCCGCGTTCATGGTTTTCGACTCGCAGTACCGTGCCAAGTATCCCTGCGGGCCTTTCCTGCAGTCATCGCAGCAGCCCGATTGGCGATTGCCCAAGCAGTTGCGCGACGGCTACCTCTA
>CAUZFM010000134.1:0-4645 GCA_963579235.1 uncultured Binatia bacterium (SeqCode) | reverse complement strand
CCCCCGCAGCGGGCTGCGGCGACCCGGCCCCGCCGCCCCTAGGCGACGGCAAGGTCACCGGCGCCGACGCGCTTTACTGCCTGCAGATGGCTGTAGGCAGTCAGCCCGCGGACCTCACCACCTGCGATGCTGACAACGGCGGCACGGCTACAGCGTCGGACGCGCTGCGCGTATTGCAAAGCGCCGTGGGCCAGCCGGTAACGCTGACCTGCCCCGGCCCGCCCACGACGTCGACCACCAGTACGACCGGCTCCACCAGCACCACGTCCAGTACCCTGGGCGCACCGGCGCTTACCTGGACCGAGATATCGGCCATCTTCCAGGCGCCGCCGAGTCTGACAGGTGGCTGCGCCTCCTCCCTTGGCTGTCACGCCGTGAGTACGGTGCCCGCCTGCCCGTCCTGCTGCTTGGGAAAGCTGGCGGCCCTCGGTGGTTGCGTACTGATGACCCACGCCGACATGGTGGGTATGCCCAGCGCAGAGCATTCGGGCCTCAATATTGTAGAGCCGGGCAACGCGGATGCGAGCTGGCTGATGGACAAGCTGGACGCCACGCCCTGGGTAACGACGACACCTGCTAACTGTACGTTGTCGGGGTTGGATGTCTCCCAGCGCTGCAGCGATGACTCTACCGTACTGTGCACGAGCGACGGCAACTGCGTATCCGGAACTTGCGAAACCTGGTGCGGCACCGCCATGCCCGCGGCGCTCGTACCCACCCTGACCCAGGAATTCCGCAACGGCGTGCGTTCCTGGATCAACTCGGGCGCGCCCAACAACTAAGGGCAGAGACACCAGCCGTTCTTCGAAGAACGGGGAGGAGGCCAAGCCCCTCCCCCGTCCTCCCAAGCTAGTACGGGCAGGGATCCGGGCCGGGCTGCTCGTCGTAGAACAGGCCGGGCATGAAGCACATCTCGTCCTCGGCCAGGAAGCCGAAGTCGATATTGCAATCACGACATAGGCCCAGGGTTCCAACTCCGCAATCGGCATCGCTAATGCAGACCTTGTCGTTAAGGAACGCGCACTGGTGGGCGCCGTTTCCCGAATCGGCAAGCGTACGGCAGCGCCTGTTCACGTCGTTGAGCACGCCGTTGTCCCACTCGCACTGGAACCACATCTTCTCGCCCGGGGCCAGGTACAACCTGGGCGAGGGCTCGATCACCGCGGGATGATCCCAATCGGTATTGTAGTAGATGAGGTCGTTGGTATCGGCCCAGCTTGACGGCTGGCTGGTCCAGATCTTGAACCCAGTGTTGCGCCTGTGCGAGTGCGACCCCAGCGAGTAGAAGCACTGGCCTACGCCCTCGTTATTGGTGTAGCTTGTCAGGTCGCCCGTTCCTTTGGTGCCAGGTGGTATCTGGAAATTGTTGTCACCCGGAAAGATGTCTTCTCCCTCCACCACGCTCGGAGTCGTCGAACCGTAAAAGTTGACCCACACCTCGGGATAGATGGGCACGTTAAACGGGTTGGTGTAATGCGGGTTGAAGCCAAACACCTTGCCGGGATCCATCGCGTAGCTCACGTTGGCAGGCAGCTGCAGCTCGGTAAGCGCGTCCTGGAAGCCGATGCGGAAGCTGAACGGCACCCCGAACTCAGACTGCTTCTTGCGGCAGAGCGAATCGCCCGAGTCGAACGAAGTCCCGTAACCGGAAGCGGAGTTAGTGGTCTCCCACAGTATGACGTGGTGGGTGCCCGAGTTGGCGTAAAGCTCCACGCGCTCGATGTACCAGGTGTCGGTTATCTCGGCCGGCATCTCTATCCACTGGCAACCCTCGAACTCGGTGCCCGGCTCCACCGTGAAACCCGCAGGCGCGGGCATGTGTACCTGGAAGCCCTCACCGGGCGCAGGCGCGGCGGGAGGATCAATAGGCGTCCAGATGTCTTCCGGATCGCCGCAACTGGTCCCGGCCACCCAGCCGTCGCGCGGCGCGCCTGCCTCTATCCAGGTCTGCAGCAGCTCAAGCTTACCGGTCGAGTATATGTCGGATCCCGGCGGCATGTTGGTACCCAGGCAACCGGCCAGCTGGCCACCGTCGGTGCACAACTGGTCAAGCTCGCTGGTCGTCTTGAGCAGTTTTTCGTAGATCAGGCTGGCCGAAGCGGCCGTTCCCAGGTTCGGATCACCAGGAAAAACCCGCTCCATGCCCAGGGCCCCGGCGCCCAGGGAACCCGCCGCCTCGACGGTCAGCTCGTCGTACAAGGCGTCCAGGCCGCCCGCCTGGTCGGGGTCCAGGTTCATACCGGCCCCCGCTGTGGGCCCGGTGTGGCACACTCCCGACGCGGCGCAGCCGGTCTTGAAGACGATCTCGACTATATGCTCAAAGGTGCCGGCGGCCTCGCACTCGATACAGCGTAATTTGAGCTTGTCCTTGTCCTTGATGGGTTTGTTCTTCAGGCCACCGGGCTCGGTGGTCACCTTGACCTTGACCTTTTTGCGCCCTTTCTTCTCCGACAACGAAGTAATCATGGGCACCTGCGAAGCCGTGCAGGTAAAACAGTTGCCACCACCGGCGCCAGGGTTCGCGCAAGGGACCCCGGTGGCCCCCAGCAAGGTGTCAACCTCGTCCTGCAGTGCCTGCAAGTCAGCGTCGTATTTTTTGTGGCCGAGCGGCTTGTTATTTATTTCAACCCCGCCCACGGGCACGCCTGCGGGCAGGCACAAGGTGGTTTCCTCGTCGTCGGCCAGGCACAGCCCAACGTTGAACGTACAGCTACCGTCGACCGCACCGTCAGCGTCGCAGGAAAGGTCGCCGTCAATGCAGGCGAGCTCCTTGGCCTTCTTCGGCGAGGCCGGGAAGTTGAGCTCAAGGCCCGTCTGGAACTTGGACACGCAGTCGGTCTTGTAACTGCCGCCGCCGTCTATCAGCCCGTCACTGCTGGGGTCGTCGTGAGCCCACGCGGCGCCGGTAGTGAGCACAAGCGAGGCAAAAAGAAAGGGCAACAGTGCGGCGAATACTAAAGTCTTGCGATCGTTGACCACTTAAGTCCTCCAGGAGATTGTTCGTGGTCCTCGCTGCGGGGGTGGGCAGCAGCAAGGACTCGGTGCCCATTAAACCGTGGTTTACCCAGTCATTGCAAGGCTTTTTCTGCGTTCAGTGCACTTCGGGGTTACTTTGCACAAGCGGCGCACAGTCGGGTGGCCTGCAGCCTGCTCGCGCCCACCCCCCCGAACGGGGGCGGGGCTAGTAGTAGTCGTCCTCGAAGGAAGCCAGTTCGGCCTGTTCTTTCATCCAGGCGGCAAAAGACTCGGCCGTATCTATGGTCATGTAGCCCTTCATGCGGTAGTGGCCCAGGCCACAGAGCTGGGCACAGCCCACCTCGAAGGAACCGGTCTCCGTGGCCTCAAACCACAGGGGCACGGTCATGCCCGGTATGGCGTCCTGCTTGACGCGCATCACGGGAAGGAAGAACGAGTGGATCACGTCCTTGGAGCTCAGGTACAACAGCACCTTTTCGCCTACGGGAAAGTGGAACTGGTTGATGGTGGTGATGTCATCGGCAGCAGCCGGATCGCTGCTGTCCAGGCCCAGTGGGTTGCCGCCGTCCACCAACTCGATATCGGTGCGGCCAAACTTGCCGTCGGCTCCCGGGTAGTGAAAGTTCCAGGCAAACTGTTCACCAACCGCACGCACAACCAGCCCGACCTCGTCTTCAGCGGGGATAGCCGTCTTCTGCTCGGCCCAGGTAGGAATGGCAAGGCCCACCAGCAGTACTACTTCCGCCACGGCAACGCCGACCTCCATATAAGTCGACAGGTGGCTGGTCACGCCGGTAGGGTTGGCCTTGTGACCGGGCCTCGCACGGAACTTAACCAGCGCAACCGCCAGAAAAATACTCCAGCCCACGAACAGCACCAGCATAAACCAGTGGACCAGGTTTATGATGAAATCGATCTGGTGCCCGTGCGTCGATACGTCCGGCGGCAACCACCACCCATAAATTACGTTTTCCATGTCATTACTCCGCCCTTCTCAGAGCTCCACTCCCTGGTGATTCGCCGCGGCCATTCGCCGCGAGCGCGCCGCCCAGTAAACAAACATCGAAGCGAAGGCGGCCAGCACCGAGCCGATCACCCCCATGAGAAAAAGAATCGCCGAGTTCATGCCCTGGGTCTGCGGCGACTCGGGGTCGCCGAAGCACACCGCGCAGGCCAGCGCCGGCAAGGCCGAGGCAAGCAGCAGCGCAAAGGCGCCCGGCAGGGCCCGCAGGACCCTTGCGATCAAGGCACGGCTCTGGTTCACAAGTAGCTTATCCCCTGCAGCTTGCGCAGCACGTAGCGACCGTAAACGACCAGCAGCGCGGCGAAGCCAAAAGACGCCACCGACTGCAACAACACGGCCACCTCGCCGGTATCGCCGTAAACCGTCGCGCGGCCCCAGCCCAACCATGTAAAGAGCAGGATGGAAACCGACACGAAAAAAACGTGGAAGGCCTTCAGTGACACCGAGTCAGTGTCCCCCGTCGTGATCGTCGTGGCTGCTGTCCCCGTGGCCGCCGTGATCGTGGCCGCTGCTGTCCCCGTGGCCGCCAGTCTCGTGGCCACCCGCGGCGCTACCAGTCTCCATGCTGCTCCACAAAGAACCGCTCTTCACCAGTCCCACGTGCCACGCGGTGGGTATCGACATGCACACGGCAAAAAAGGCCAC
>CAUZFM010000133.1:0-4753 GCA_963579235.1 uncultured Binatia bacterium (SeqCode) | reverse complement strand
CGGCCTGCAGGCGTTTCCTCAGGCATTCGTCGGCAGCCGGCGCGGCATCGAGTCCGCCCAGCAGTCGCGACAAGTACAGCCCGGTACCGCCACAGACTATGGCCCTACGGCCCCGCGAAGCGATATCGGCCAGGGCGGCGATGGCCGCCCGCCGCCACGCGGCGAGATCGTAGACCTGGTCGGGATCAACAACGTCAACCAGGTGGTGTTTGACCCTCGATAACTGTCGGGCATCGGGCTTCGCCGTGCCCACGTCCATGTAGCGGTACACCTGCCGCGAATCGGCGTTGACTATCTCGGCGTCGAGTTCTTCGGCCAGGGCGATGGCAATCTCGGTCTTTCCAGCGGCCGTCGGTCCGGTGACCAACAATACGCGGTCGGGCAGGCCCAGGTCGAGCCCGACAGCGTCGGACCCAGGCGGCAGCACTGCCCCGCTGTCCGCTTCAGCAGCCATGGCCGCTGGCCGGCCCCGTGGCGCTGCGGCCGAACATCCGCTCCAGTCGCGAGCGCGGAATTTCGCGGGCAACCGGTCGGCCGTGCGGGCAGGCCGAAACAAACTCTATCGACGAGCAGCGCTCCAGCAGGGCCCGCGCAGCCTCGAGATCCATGTGCGTGCCGACCCGCACCGCCGAGTGACAGGCAACAGTGGCCAGCACCCGTTCGATCAGCGCGTCGAGCATTCCGGTGCTACCGGTTTCCACGAGATCCGCCACCAGCCCCTCGACCAAGGGCAGCAAGTCGCAGTGAGAAGCCAACGCCGGCAAGGACCGCACGATGACCTCTTCTTCGCCGAAAGCCTCTATCTCCCAACCCGCCGCCAGCAGATCCGACGAACGCAGGGTCACCGCGGCTACGCCACCGGGCCCCACGCTCACGGTAGCGGGCAACAGCAGCGACTGCAGTTCCATGCTGCCCGACTTCCAATCGGCGATAAGGTTTTCGTAGAGCAAGCGTTCGTGGGCGGCGTGCTGGTCTACGAGCACCAGCGTATCGGCTGACTGGCAGACGATGTAACCGTCAAACGCCTGCCCCAGAACCTCGAGGTGTGAAAGCGTGCCCTGCTGCTGGACGCCGGGCATCTCGAGCGCGACCTGTTCTACAATTTCCCGCGCGGGCGCGAGCGCATCTTCGCTGGTTTCGACGTAACCCGGTGGTGCTTCACCAACCGTGGTGGGCAAAGGCGCGCTCGCCGGCACAGTCCAGGCACTCTCGACACTACTGCGACGCGAGAGCTCCACTCCCCTCAAAGCATCTGCTCCCCTGAGGGCCACGCGGATGGATTCGACAACGAAGCGATGCACTTCCTGCGGGTCCCCGAAGCGCAACTCCATCTTGGCGGGGTGCACGTTCACGTCCACCGCCGAAGGGTCAACGGTCAACTCGATGACCACCGCCGGAAACCGGCCCTTGAGCAGGTAGCCGCGGTAGGCCTCGGTCACTGCCTTGAAGAGCAACCTATCCTTCACCCAGCGGCCGTTGACGAAAAGATGGACGTGCCTCGACGTGCCCCAGGATTCACCTGCCGCGCTCACGAAGCCTTCGAGGCCCAGGCCTTCCCAGCCACCTTCTACACCCACAAGCTTCTCGCTTACCTGGGCACCGAGCACCTGCCGGACTCGCTCGAGCGAAGTATTTACCGCCGGGCAATCGAGCTTGTCGGCGCCGTTGCGCAACATTTTAAAGCCAACCGTAGGCGACAGCAGGGCAAAGCGCCTGACGGTATCGAGCACCTGCTGGAACTCGGTATCACGGCTCTTGAGAAACTTTCTTCTCGCCGGCACCGACCAGAAGAGATCCCGCACCTCGATAGAACTCCCGGGCCCCGCCCCGGCCTCGCTGCGATCGGATACCCGGCCACCATCGACCATCACCCTTACTGCGCTGTCTCGACCGGCCGTACGCGTGGTCAGGCTCACACGGCCGACGGCAGCAATGCTGGCCAGGGCCTCGCCCCTGAAGCCGAAGGTGCCCACTTTTTCAAGATCCAGCAGAGAGCTTATCTTGCTCGTTGCGTGGCGGGTAAGCGCCAATTCAACCTGCGAAGGCTCTATGCCACAGCCGTTGTCCCTCACCAGCAACCGTTGACCGTCTTCGCGGTCGTCGTACTCCACGTGGACTACAGTGGCACCGGCGTCGAGAGCGTTCTCGACCAGTTCCTTTACAACCGACGCGGGCCTCTCGACCACTTCGCCAGCGGCAATGCCCGAGATCACGCCCTCGTCGAGCAGGGCTATGCCGCCCGCCCGCGGACCAGTGCGAACAGCCCCCTTATCAGGCGAGGACAAACTCGCCCCTCTTGCGTTCGAGCAATTGTCGCACGCGCTCCGCGCCTGCTTCGCTGCCGCGGCGACCTGCCATCGCGCGGGTCAGGTCCTTGCCCGCTTCGACGCCGGGCTGATCCAACGGGTCGATACCCAGCAGCCCCCCCATGACCAGGGTCTGGACTTCGAACATGTGAAACAGTTCGCCCAGCTCAACAGGGCCGAGCCCAGCCAGAACTATGCTGCTGTTGAGCCTGCCGGCTTCGCACAAAGCCAGCTCGGTAGCCCGCTGCTCCATGTTGAGCAATTCGCCCAGGTCATGCCCGGAAAGATACTCCAGCTCCTCGACACCCTCGTAGCCGCCGGGAATGCGCAGCTTGCAACCGTGATCTTCGATCCTGAAAAAGGTCACTACCTTGTCGCGGGGACCTTCCACGTAGAGCTGCACCTGCGAATGCTGATCGGTGGCCCCCAGTGCGCGCACCGGCGTCTGCCCGGTCATCACCTCGCGCCCGGCGAGATCTACGCGCTTACCGAGACTTTCGGCCCACAGTTGCCCGTACCATTCGGCCAGGCCCATCAAGCGATCGCTGTATGGCATGAGTACGTGCACCGAGGCGCCACCCTGTTGCCGGGCAAGAAAAAGCAGCGCCGCGTGCAGGGCAGCCGGGTTGGTGAACACGTCGAGAACACTCGCGCGCAGGTCGGCAGTGCGAGCGCCGTGGCAGAGCGCCCTTATGTCTATGCCAGCCGCCGCCACCGGTAAGAGGCCAACGGCTGACAGCACCGAGAAGCGTCCGCCGACTCCCTCGGGAACGGGCAGGCTGCGTACCTTCTGTTCTCTGGCAATTCGACGCAGAAATCCTTCTTCGGGATCAGTGGTAAAAACAAAGTGCCTCGACAGCGACGACTTGCCCAGGCGCTGCTCGAGCCGCTCGCGCACGACCATGAACTGAGACATGGTTTCAACCGTGGAACCGGACTTGGAGATGACGTTGAACACCGTGCGCTTAAGCTTCAGACCATCGAGCGCCGTGGAAAGCGACAGCGGGTCGATGTTGTCGAGCACGAGCACGTCGAGGCCGTCGGGGGCGCGGTCGGCCGGGGTGATAGCATCAAGCACCGCCCGGGTGCCCAGGGCCGAACCGCCTACGCCCAAAACCACCAGGGTATCGAACTCCGAGCGCAGTTCGGCAGCCAGGGCTTCGATGCCGCGGATCGCCTGGTCGTCGTAGGGAAGGCCGTAAAACGGCAGCCGCCCCTCCTTGCGATCGCTGGAAAGGGCCTTGAGAACGTCCACCACACGAGGCGCGAGCGTGTCCAGGTCAGCCCTGGAGAGACCATATTCTCCAACCATGTGATCGAAGAAACCATTGACATCCAGTGTCACCTGGGTGGTTGAACCCATCGGCGGCGGATACCACTCGATTCACGGATTTACAATAGAGAGCCACCCGGCTTTTGCCCCGGCAAGGAGGCCATGCTAATTATCGCGCAATTCAACCGACAGCGGGAGAGTAGCGATGGCCAGGGTTTGTGACATATGCGGAAAACGCCGAGGGGTGGGCAACACGGTTTCCCACGCCCACAACAAGAGTAGGCGAACCTGGCAGCCCAACCTGCAGAAGGTTCACGTGGTTGAAGGTGGGACCAAGAAGACCATCAAGGCCTGCACTCGCTGTATACGCAGCGGAAAAGTAGTAAAAGCGGCCTGACAGCTGCCATCTCCCGGTCAGCGAGAAGCTACTGCCTCCAGTTCCACGGCCGCGCCTCGCGGCAGAGTCGCCACGCCCACGACCGCCCGCGCTGGCCGGGCATCCCCTAGACAGGATTCGTAGATCGCGTTGAACTCTTCAAAGCGCGACAGCTCGACCAGTGAAACGTTGACCTTGACCAGGTTTGTAAAATCCATGCCGGCCCCGGCCAGCACTGCGCCCAGGTTGTCGAGGGCCCTGCGCACCTGGCAGGCAAAATCGCCGTCTACCAGTTCTCCGCTTTCCGGGTCCAGGGGGATCTGCCCCGAGCAGAACAACAGGTCGCCCACTTCTACGGCCTGGCTGTAGGGGCCTATAGCCCGGGGAGCCCCCGCTACCGATATTTCTTTTCTTTCGCCACTCACCCTTTGCTCCCCCCCCCGCTACAAGCTCAAGCTCTTATACGACGAACGTCACGCACACCGGGAACCCTTCGAAGATTGCGCGAAACACGCTCGAGTTCGTCGACGTGACCCAGCACCAGTTCAAATACGTTGGTGGCCCGATTATCGCCGATGCTGCGCACCTGCGCTCGTTCGATATTAACGCCCGCGGCGGTTATGGCCTGGCTCATTCCCGCCAGCAGGCCGGGCCTGTCACTCGAATCAACCTCGAGCTTCACCTTCCTGAGGGCACGGGCGCCCTTCTCCCAGGTCACCTCCATGTGTCGGCGCGAATCCGAATCTGCCAGGCGCTGGCAGTCGAGCGAGTGGACGGTAATGCCCCTGCCCCTGGTCA
>CAUZFM010000132.1:0-4817 GCA_963579235.1 uncultured Binatia bacterium (SeqCode) | reverse complement strand
GAGCAGGGTCTCTGCCGTGGCGACGTCTGCCTGGCGATCTCTCGCGGTGAATCGAGCGCCGGTACGTCATCCCTGGATCTCGAGACACTGGCCGAGCTGCTCGGGCGCCCGCTGGCCATCGACCAAGAAGAGGGCGTTGGGCTGCTTGGCACGGGCATAGAAGAACGCGCGCTCTCGCTGGCCGGAGGGCAGGCGCCGGACTTCGAACTGCCCGATTTATCGGGACGTTTGCACAGGCTGTCAGATCACCGTGGCAAAAAGGTGCTGCTCATCGCTCACGCCTCCTGGTGAGGATGCCGGGAGGATCTGCCGGTCTGGCAGGCGCTGTACGAGGAGCTTGGTCCCGACAATTTTGTTCCGTTCACCGTGGCCTTTGACCGTTGCGCCGACGATGTCCGAGAGTTCATCGAGCGCGCGGCGCCCACGCACCCAAGCGTGATCGATACCGAGCACCTGGTCGCCGAGCTGTACCACGTGGTCAACGTACCGACCATGATCTGGATCGATGAGCAGGGGCGGATCTGTCGTCCTCACGATTCCCAGTTTGGCACCGATATTTTCACGGACTTTCACGGCAAGCTGTCCGAGCCCTATCTCGACATGCTGCGCGCCTGGGTTCGCACGGGCGAAGGGGCGCTAACCCGGGACGAAGTTGATTCGCTGCGCATCGAACCCGACGCGGCCAGCCAGCTCGCGCGGGCCGAGCGCGCGCTGGCCTGGTGGCTGCACGGGCACCAAAGAGGAGAAGCGGCCGAGCGCCACTTTGTTCGCGCCGACGAGCTGGCGCCGAGCGATTGGACGATACGACGTGGCTCGATGCCTATTCGCGGCAAGGATCCCTTCGGGCCGGAGTTTTTTGCTCTTGCCGAAGAGGGCAAGCCCGACTACCCGATGGAAGCCCTGACGCCGACGCGCAAAGACTGACCGATGCTGCGGCAGCCGGGGGCGCTGACGCTCAGGCCGTGACCGGCAGCGAGTCGCCGGTGCCGGTGGGCTTGATGCCCTCGCCCAATAGGTCGTCGCCATCGAGAGAGCGAAAGAACTCGGCGGTTGCACCCTGCTGGGCAAGCACGTCGTCGGCCAGTAACACGGTGGCCGCGTTCCAGGGCGAAAACTCGTCGGCCGGAAAGTAGGCACGCTGGGGCAGCACGATGCCCATCTGGTAGGCCCCGTTCTCGGTGCGGTGTTCGAGTACCCAGCGGGCGACTTCGCGTGCGCGTTTTTCAAGGCCAAGCGCGTCGAGCGCCATGGCATACTCGAGGGTCTCGGCCACGGTGAACCAGCGGTTTTCGGCCACGCAGCGCAGGCCGCTTCCTTCTTCCAGGAAGCGCGCTACGTGCTTGTCGTCGAGCAGCAGCTGGCGGCCGGCCACGCCGCGCACGGCGCCGCCGAGGACAGGGTAGTACCAGTCCATTGAAAATCTTCCCGGCGGATCCGGCGCCAGGGTTTCCCGGTAGTAGCGCTGCAGGTCGTCGCGCAGTATGTCACCGAGCGCCAGCACCGAGCGCTGCCACTCGGGCTTGTCGTGGCCCAGCAGATCGGCGATGCGCAGCCCGCACACCAGGCTGCCGTGCGTTGAACTGTTGCAGGTGAGCAGCGGGTAACGCGCGGGGCGACCGTTCTTCTTGCGGGCCCAGGCTACCGAGCCGTCGTTGAACTGCAGCGCTACCACGAAGTCGAGCGCGCGTTCGACCATGGGCCAGGTCTCGGCCAGGAACTCTTCGTCGTCGGTGGCCAGGTAAAGGTGCCACAGGCCCGAAGCTACGTAGGCCGCCTGGTTGGTCTCGTGGGCGGCGTCGGTTATGCGTTCGGCCACTCGCCAGCGTGGCCAGGCGCCATCGGCTTCCTGGGTGGCGGCGAGGTAGTGGTAGGCTTTTCTTGCCTGCTCAAAATGCCCGGCGACGGCCAGGCCCATGGCCCCGTGCACGTGGTTCCAGGGGTCAAACTTGCCACCCGGCAACCACGGCAGTTCGCCCTTCGATTCCTGGGCATCGACCAGCCAGAGGCCGGTCTGCTTAGCTTGTTCCGGGGTCAGCAGCCTGTTGTTAGTGCTCATCGGCTTCATGCCCGCACCGCGTAGAAGACCACGCTCTTGCCTATGAAGGGGCTGAGCACGCTCTCCATCATCTGCGTGATGAAGGGTTTCTTCATCAGGTCCCACACCAGCAGGCTGTGGTAAATGTCGACCGGCCAGAAACCTTCGCGCGAAGGACCCACCAGGCACTTGAGCCACCAGTAGGGAGAGTGCAGACCGTGCGCAAAGTGGCTGGCGACGACTTCGTAGCCGCTGTCCTGGAGAAGTTTCCGGAGCTTATTGCGACGGTAGATTCGTACGTGCCCGCCCGGCGAGTTGCGGTACTCGCTCGACAGCGCCCAGCACACGGCCTCAGGGCCCTCGCGGGGAACCGACAAGGCCAGCGTGCCACCGGGCTTGAGAACGCGGCGCACCTCGGCCAAGGCGGCACGGTCCTCGTGCAGGTGTTCGAGCACCTCGGAAAAAATCACGCAGTCCAGGCTCGCGTCGGCAAACGGTAGCTCGTAGGCGCTGCCGCGCACCACGGTCCAAGGGCCCGCGTCGGGGGATACGCCGCCCATGGCCTCGAGCGTTTTGTCCATCTCTTTGAGCGTGTTGGTGGTGCGGCTGGTCTCGCCTTCGCCTATGTCCATGGCGTAGGTGGACACGCCCGGCAGCCGACGGGCCTCGCGCGCGTGACGGCCGTCGCCGCAGCCCAGATCGAGTACACGCGTACCCGGCCCCAACGGCAGCCTGTCAAATTCGACGGTCAGCACGAGGCGGCCTTTCTTTCGTCCAGGACCTCGCGGTACACGTCGACCGTGCGCTCGGCAGCCCGCCGCCATGAGAAAAGATCGAGCACACGGGCCCGCCCGGCCTCGGCCAGGCTTCGCCTTCTGTCGGGGTCGGCCAGAAGGCCATCGATGGCTTCGACCAGGCTCTTCGAGCAGCCCGGCTTGATGAGCATGCCCGTGGTCCCGTCGGTTCCCACCACCTCCGGCAGCGCCCCGGCGGTCGTAGCTATGACAGGCACGCGGCAGGCCATGGCCTCGCCCGCGGGGAATCCAAAGCCCTCGTACAGCGACGGAACAACCGCCAGGGCGGAGCGGGAGTAGTGCTGGACGATGTCCTCGGCATCTACCTTGCCAGTGAAGTGAACGCTGTCTTCGAGATCCAGGCCGCGTACCAATCTCGCGGTGTTGGTGTGTTCGCCCGGCGCGCCGATCACCGTGAGCCGCAATGCCGGCCGCCTGCGTTTGAGCTCGGCCATGGCGTGCAGGAGGTACGAAAACCCTTTCAGCGGCGAGTCGGCCGACAGCGTGGTCATAATTCGGTTTTCGTCGGCTGGCGGGCCGTTCAAGGGGCGAAAGGTTGCCAGGTTGATGCCGTTGCCCACGTTGCGCATAAGCGAGCGGTCAAGCTTGAAGTCGTGGGCGATGTCTTCGGAGGCTGCGTCCGAGATCGTGAGGATGCGGTCCATGCTGCGCGCAACTTTCATCTGCATGGGAAGAAAGCTGTACCAGCGGTGCATGCCCAGGCGCTTTACGGGGGACCAGGTGGATTTCAGGGCTATGTCCAGGTCGCGGGTGATGGGGTGGTGAATGGTGGCGACCACCGGTGCGTAGCGCTTGAGCTCGAGCAGGCCTGGGCCGAGGCTCTGGTTGTCATGGATGATGTCATAGGCGTCTTTGACCCCGTTGGAGTGAAAGCGGCGCGCTACACGCTGCGAGAAGGTCAGCATCTCGGGGAAACCGCCGGTCACCGTTTTGTAGTACTCGGTACGGTTGATGGGGTCGCGCCACTCCTCTCGCGTGGGCAAGCGAAAGCCTCGCTTCTTGCGTGTCCACAGGTCCATGCTGGGTATTTCTTCCAGGCCTACGCCGTCCATCAACTCGGGGTAGGGCTGGCCGCTCCAGACGTCGACCTTGTGGCCCATGTCGACCAGCTCGCGGCTGAGCAGGCGCATGTATATGCCTTGGCCCCCCGATCTCGGGTTGCCTCTATAAGTAAACATGGCGATGCGCAGGGGTGTGCCTGACATGGAAATATACTGTCGCTTTGTCCTTTTTCGGGTGGGTGAAGAAGTGTGGTCCCGGCCCGTTTTAGCCGCAGCTGGGAGCTATCGGGCCCGATCCGCAGCACCCCTCAATACAGCCGCTCACCCGCCGTTGCAAGAAGGGGGAGGGGGCGGCTGGAAGAGGAGGCGTTTTTAGTGCCCACAACTTAACCGAGGTCGTTGAAGCTGCCGTGCCTGCCCGCGTCCCAAAGTACGGCCACTGCCAGGCCCGGGTTCCGCTCAAAATCAGCGAAGGCTTGCGCCAGTTGCCCGGCTGTTTCCCGGTCGACGGCGTTGCAGCTCTCGGGCCTGTCGATGATCACGGTGCAGACCTGTTGGTCTCTGCAAGCGGGCCGAAAGCGAAAGAGCACCAGTGGCAGTAGTAGCCGCGCGCGCGAGTTTGGAGACCCCGCAACATGGCGTAAGGCATAGCGGAGGGCGGCATTTTTCGTCTGACTTTGCACAGTGGGTGGTGGTATAATCGGAGAAGTATCAAGGCAGGGGCAGGGTCCGGACCCCCCCCATCCAAGGGAAATACGACTATGCGAAGTAATATCCAACTGCCGGTTCGCCGGCATTTCTTTTATGCGGCCGGGGTTGCGGCGGTAGCGCTGGCAACGGCGCTGTCGGTCTGCCTCCTCGTTCCGGGCTCGGCTCTTGCCGCGGCCTGCGGCGACGATGTCGAAGGGCAGCGGGTGGCTTGCGCTTGCGGCGACGTGCTGGTGTCCAGCGCAACACTGCGAGGCG
>CAUZFM010000131.1:0-4819 GCA_963579235.1 uncultured Binatia bacterium (SeqCode) | reverse complement strand
TAATATGGAAATGAAATCATTCGCGACTGCGACAGCCAGCCAGCACGCTTACCGGCAGCCCGCGACGACCGGGGAGGCCTTTGCCTACAACCCTAGGCTGGAGCCACCCAATCTCACGGTGCGTGAAAAAAAAGTGCTGTCGCTGGTCTGCGAGGGGTTGAGCAATACCGAGATAGCGTCGTTGCTAAGCGTCTCGGCTGAAACCGTGAAGTCGGAACTCAAGCGTATCTTTCGCAAGATAGGAGTGAGCAACCGGGTGCAGGCCGCCGTGCTGTTGGTCAAGCAGGGTTGGATCTGATCTCTTCGCGTTCGCTGTCAGCAGCGCGCTCTTGACCGAGAGGCCCGAAGGGCGCCAAATAGTTCCATGAACTTTCTGCCCAGGCGGCTTTCGTCGCTGACCTTGTCGTTGCTGCTCGCGGCGGCACAGCTCGCGCTGGTAAACGATGCCCGGGCAGCGGACTGCGAGCTTTTGGCTGCAGGCCAACAGGCCGGCCCACCGCGCTTGCTCAGCTACCGTAGCCGCGATCACTCCTGCCAGGGCGGCCCCTGTTTCGGACTGGTACTCGACAGCCGTGATGGCGTTCCCCTGCTTGTCTACAACCTGTCTGCCGATGGCCTCGAAGGCGTGGCCACACTCGAATCTTTTCACGCGGCTGACGGTTTCGGCCTGGCCGCCGACGTGTGGGCGGAGTGGCTTGGCGAGGGCCGGGACGCGATTGACGCTGAATTTATCGAAGAGCTCGACCCCGAGCGCCTGCAAGCAGTAGTCGAGCCGGTGGTCAACATTTCGGTTGCCGACCTGCTCCACGAGCGCGTCGTGGTGCTGGGCGCCGGCTTCAATTATGCCGCGCACGCGCAAGAAGCGGGTGGTGGCGAGATGTTCCTTTTTGCCAAGCCGGTCGTAGCGACCTCGGCTTACTCTGACCTCGCACACCCGGGACGCGACGCGTTGCTGGACTACGAGGTCGAACTGGGTTTCGTGTTACTCGAGGAGCTTGACCTGGGAAAAATTCCCGCCGCGGGACTGCTCGAGAAACAACTGGCCTGGTTCACAGCCAGCGACATGACCGATCGTGCTCCGCTCGTGCTGCTCGGGCCCCGGGGGGCGGGCGACGCCAAGGCCGGACCGGGCTTCTTCGTGGCGGGGCCGTGGATGGTGCACGGAGCCGAGTTGCCACTGTGGCCCGGCAACGGGGAACCGCGCGGCCTGCACATGTTTACCCAGGTCAACGAGGAGGGCGGTGTCCGTTGCGCGCAGTCGTCCGACACCGGTCTGATGAAAAATCCACCGGCGGCCATACTGCGTGCCCTGTCGAGGCGGGTAGCCCGGGATGGGCACCTTGCGATAGCCCCGGCTACGCTTGGTGGCGAGCGACGTAAGTTTCAATTGGCGGTTCCGGCGCGCAGGCAGGGCTGGAACACCTACGTGCTGCCCGCGGGCAGCGTGGTGCTCACCGGCACGCCGGCCGGCGTTGCGTTCCAGGCTCCGGGCCTGGCCCGTCGCGTGGGGTACCTGTTCGGGGCCTTGGCCACGTGGACCTGGCCGGTTCGCCGCGCTGCGTTGGCTTCAATGCTCCGCCACCGCGATGAACTCGACTACCTCGCAGTGGGCGACAGGGTCGAGGCGGGCATAGAGCTGCTCGGCCGACAGTCCTTTCTCATTACTCCCGCGCGCTGAATTTCCGAGCGTTAACCCCCAGCTGTGCAGGGTCTTCGCGCGTGGGTGCAAGGCAGGTAGCACGGCACTCGACAAAGCTGTGCGAGGGAGTGGGGGCAGGTGCTTCGCGCCCCGTGCGGGCTGCCTTTGACGGCCCGAAGTATTCTCCCGACCGGGGGGGGTAGGCCTGTTGACAGCCCCGCGTTGTCCGTGTCGTGGTCAACGGGAGACCCCGTTAAGGGTCGAATACGAGGGTAAACAGATGCATCACCGCGCTACTACCGCAGCGCGATGCAGGGCAACCTGCGCCGCGGGGTTTTTAATTTTTCTTGCTTCTATGGTTTTACCGGCCACGTCGGGGGCCCAGTGTACAGCCCCCTGCGGTGACCCCGTGGCTGGTGCCATAGAAGCCTACCTGGGCAATGCTGGCGACCTGGTCGGCCTCACCGTCGTGGCCGAGAACGTCAGCACACCGGCTGTGCCCCGCATCGATATAGTCATTACCGACGTCTCCCGCTCCCTGTTCACCAATACTTTCGGCCAGTTCGGTGACGCCTTGACCGACGCCGCCGGCAACCCCACCGGCCAGGATGGTGCAGGGTTGGGTGAATTCCCCGGTTGCGGAACGGGATCAATATGCCCGGGTGACGAGGTCGGCGTTGACGGTTTCAACGCCACGTTCACAACCGCTTCCGGCGATATCGTCTTTGACCGCAACAACGTGCAGATCGTGGCCCAGGAAGTATTCGACGCCGACGGTGTAGTCCTGACCGGCGCCCGGCAGGACAGGGTCTGGGTGCTGTGGTCTATTCGCTTCGGCGACGTCGCTCCCCTTTCACCTTCTCACCTGGTCGTGCGACAGGGCGGCACGGTACTCGCCGAGTTCGACCTCGTGGGAGACTCGGCCGTTAACAACGCCCTCGACGTTACTATTGCCAACCCGCTTGACGGGACGCTGACGGCATCGCTGGTACCCGGTCTTCCGGTTTCGGCCAACTGCGGAAACGGCAGCCTCGACCCGGGCGAACAGTGCGATGATGGCAACGCCGCCAACGGCGATTGCTGCTCCACTACCTGTGCTTTTGAATGCAGCGACGGTAACCCTTGCACCTTCGACAACTGCAGCCCGGCCTCTGGACAGTGCACGCACTTACCGGTCCCCGGCGCCTGCAACGATGGCGATCTCTGCACGGTTGGTGATACCTGCCTCGGGGGCCAGTGCGTGCCCGGTGAAGTAGTGGCGGTGGGCTGCGAGCAGGTCACGCCATCTCTTCAGTGCGTAGCTCCCTGTCTCGACCCGGTATTGGGACCGGTAGAGAAATATCTTGGCGACGCCACCGATGTTGCCGCCCTGCCGATCTTGTTCGAGAACGTGGGCAACGCGTCCCTGCCGCGTTTTGATATCGTCATGGCCAACGTGCCGCGCAATCTTTTTACCAACGTGCACGGATCCTTTGGTGACCAGCTCACCGATGCCGCAGGCCAGGGCCTGACCGATGGCGGCGGTGCTCCGTTACTTGGCGCCGGCCTGGGCGAGGACCCTTCCTGCTCGCCGCCGCTGATCTGCGCTGGCGACGAGGTCGGGCTTGACGGCTTCGAGGCTACTTTTTTCACCCCCACGGGGATCATCTTATTTGACGCCAACAACGTCCAGATAGTAGCCCAGGAGAACCTCGACCCAGTCAGCGGGGATCCGCTTGGAGTGTCCCAGGACCTGGTCTGGGTGCTGTGGTCGATTCGTTTCGACGAGGTAGCCCCGCTTTCGCCCTCCAGGCTCGTTATCAGCAGTAGGGGCGTGCGCCTGGCCGCCTTTCGGCTCGACGGCGATGCCTCGGTTAACAACGCCCAGGGTGTGACCGCGGTCCTTCTCGATGAGGGCTGCGTGGCCGACAGCAGCAATTTCCCGGTCGCAGCGCTCTGCGATGATCTCAACGGCTGTACCGACGACGCCTGCGATACCGTCGCCCACGCCTGCACTAACAGCAACAACACGCTGGCCTGTGACGATTCTGATGCTTGCACCACGGCAGACACCTGCGCGGCGGGAGCCTGCGTGGGCGGTCCCCCGCTGCCATGCGACGACGGCCAGTTCTGCACCGGTGTCGAGAGCTGTGACACGATTCTCGGCTGCGAGGATA
The DNA here is from genome assembly GCA_963579235.1 of uncultured Binatia bacterium (SeqCode). Lineage (GTDB taxonomy): Bacteria > Desulfobacterota > Binatia > UBA1149 > UBA1149 > UBA1149. Next base: position 1,024 of record CAUZFM010000131.1, on the reverse strand, counting down.
ACGCCGATCCCGATCCCAACGACGGCGTGGCCTGCACGGCGGATAGCTGCGACGAGATCAACGGCGTGATTGTCAACGCGGTCGACGACGCTTTCTGCGACGATGGCGAGTTCTGCACCGGAGTGGAAACCTGCGATGCCTCCGAGGGCTGCGTGGACAACGCGGATCCGGTTGCCGACGATAGCGTGGCCTGCACGGTTGATAGCTGCGACGAGGCTGCCGATGTCATTGTCAACGCCGTGAACGACGCTTTCTGCGACGACGGCCAGTTCTGCACGGGCGTTGAGACCTGCCACGCCACGATGGACTGCCAGGATAACGGCGATCCCGATCCCAACGACGGCGTGGCCTGCACGGTGGATAGCTGCGATGAGGCCACCGACTCGCTGGTAAATACCACCGACGATGTTTTCTGCGACGACGGGCAGTTCTGCACCGGAGTTGAGACCTGCGACGCCACGCTCGACTGCCAGGACAACGCTGACCCGGTGGCCAACGACGATGTGCCTTGCACTGATGACAGCTGCGACGAGATCAACGACCTGATTATAAACGCGGTCAACGACGGCAACTGCGATGATGGGCTGTACTGCACGGGCGTTGAGACCTGCGACGCCGTGGCCGATTGCGAGGATAACGCCGACCCGGACCCCGACGATGGCTTGGCCTGCACTGTGGATAGCTGCGACGAGGACACCGACTCGCTGGTAAATAGCACCGACGATGCTTTCTGCGACGACGGCAACGGCTGCACCGACAACAGCTGCGACGCGGCTACGGGTTGCGAGCTGGCCAACAACGAGGTGGTCTGCAACGACGGCAACGCCTGCACGACAATTGGTACCTGCGGGGGGGGTGTCTGCAATGGCGGCCCGCCGCCGGACTGCGACGACAACAATCTTTGTACCGATGATCTTTGTCTCCCAATCTCGGGTTGCATCAACTCGCCCAACAACGTGCTCTGCGACGACGGCGACCTGTGTACCAATGGGGACGCTTGCTGGCAGGGTTTCTGCGCGGGCGT
>CAUZFM010000130.1:0-4901 GCA_963579235.1 uncultured Binatia bacterium (SeqCode) | reverse complement strand
TCTGGTGCTGGCCGGCCTGCCCATGCTGCGCGAAACCCTGGCGACCTTCAGCGAGCCCCCGCCGGACGAGGCCCCCGAGGGATTTCCGCTGTGGCCCTTGTGGTACGTGGCCTGGGCGTTTCGTCACACCCGACGTGCGGGTGGGCTGTTCGTGCTGGCGTTGGTCCTTGACCTGCTAGTGCCGCTTTCGTTGCCCTTCTGAGCGATCGCCGGGCCCCCTGCTTGCCGTGTTGGCTGAACCGGCGTTCTGGCGTAGTGTCCCGGAGCGATATCGTGTTCCGGGGCAGCTTGTTCCCGGATAAAGAAGTGTAGCCGCGGAGCGGACGCGAGTATTTTCCGCAATCAATAAAGCACTGGAGTTTTTACCAAGATGAGAGAAGCCGTAATTGTTTCGAGCATGCGCACCGGTATGGCCAAGTCCTACCGTGGCAGTTTTAACGTCACCCGTCCCGATGAGCTTTGTAGCCATGCCCTGGGTTCGGCGCTCGACGCCGTACCCAACGTGGATAAATCCGAGATCGAGGATGTGGTAATCGGTTGCGGTTTTCCCGAGGGGCCGCAGGGAATGAACGTCGCACGCGTGGCGACCCTGGGAGCCGGTCTACCCGATACGGTGGCCGCTACCACGGTCAACCGCTTCTGTTCTTCGGGCCTGCAGGCCGTGGCGATGGCCGCGCACCAGGTAATTGCTGAGGGCGCCGAGGTGTCCATAGGCGGCGGCGTGGAGAGCATCACCCTGGGCCAGGGACAGGCCAATCAGAACGGTATTTTCAGCGAGAAGATCAACGAAAAATGGCCTGGTGTTTACATGGGCATGGGCGACACGGCCGAGGTAGTGGCTGAGCGCTACAACATCTCGCGCGAGGACCAGGACGCTTTCGCGCTGCGCAGCCAGCAGCGCTACGCGGCGGCGCTCGAGTCGGGCATCATGGCCGAAGAGATCGCTCCCTTGTCGGCCACCTGGGCAAAGAAAAACAAGGAGACTGGCGAGACCGAGATGGTGGAGGTCAACGTTGATCACGACGAGTGCAACCGTCCGACCACCACGCTCGAGGGACTGGCGTCTCTCAAGCCGGTGTTTAAAGAAGACGGCAGCGTGACAGCCGGCAACGCCAGCCAGATGAGCGACGGTGCTTCTGCCACCGTGCTGATGTCTGCCGAGCGAGCCAAGCAACTCGACGTACAGCCGATGGGCGTGTTCCGCGGTTTCGCGGTTGCCGGTTGCCGGCCCGAAGAGATGGGCATAGGCCCGGTCTTCGCGGTGCCCAAGCTCTTGTCGCGACACGGATTGAAGATAGAAGACATCGACATCGTGGAGCTCAACGAGGCGTTCGCTTCGCAGGCGCTCTACTGCATGCGCGAGCTGGGTATCACCGACGAGCAGATCAATCCCAACGGCGGCTCGATCGCCATCGGCCACCCCTATGGCATGACCGGATCACGGATGGTCGGCCACCTGCTGCGCGAGCTCAAGAGGCAGGGCAAGCGCTACGGCATAGTCACCATGTGCATCGGCGGTGGCCAGGGAATGGCCGGCCTGTTCGAGGCCTGCTAGGTCCTGGCCGGAGGCCAGGCCAGCCACAGTAGCGCTCGCTTGCGTATCTCGTCGGCCGGCGGATCACCGTGGCGGTTCTCCGTAGCCAGGCCGCTTCGTTGCAGGGCTGCGGGCAGTTCTTTTTACGTTTTTCCTTGCATCACCACTGGGCCGGGGTCTTATCATGGTGTGGACGTAAAGACCCGGGGCTACGATGAACGACCGCAAGGAAGAAATACGACGCTTGCTGGGACTTTTCAGGCGCGGCAGCCTGGACGAGGAATTGTTGCTCGACCAGTTGGCCGAGATACAGGATAACGGGGACCAGTCGGATGACGCGGTCCTCGGCGAGCTATCGGCTGAAGAGCCAGCGAGCAAAGAAATATTGAGCGAATACAACGATTCAACCACCCTGCTGGCCGACAGGCTCGACGCCTGGCGTGCTGCCGAGAGGTCGGGTTCATTGACACTGTCCGCCTGGGCCGACAACACCGACGACGAGGAGCTTGGCGGTGGCCTGCGTGGCGCCGCTGCGCGGGCGGCTGCCCACGCCAAGCTGTTAGAATGCCGCTTGGCAGACCTCGGCGCCGACGCCGTTGCCGAGGTGCCAGCCTGGATGGATAAGTACAACGCTGCGCTGCTCGACCCGGTGGCCAGTGACACCGATCGCCTGGCCGCCGTGGTGGCGGAGTTTCCCGACGTGGAAGACGCGGTGCGGCCGCTGCGCGAGTTTGCCGAGGCCTTGCAGGCCGATCCGCTTACGAGCCAGTTGCTGCTGACAGTGTATGAAGACCAGGTGACCACCCTGGCTTGGTTTCACCGCGCCTGGCAAGCGCGAAAAGAGCAGTAGCCGGGCGCTCAGTTATTGGAGCTTTGTTCGGGATGCTCGGTCAGGCCCTTTGCCAGTTTCCACCCAGCGGTTCTTTTCTGGAGCAAGGGAAGAAAGCGTTCCTCGTGGCCGAGCAGCCAGCTTTTCAATTCCAGGCCGCCGGCGTAGCCCGTAAGGGCACCGTTGGCTCCCACCACGCGGTGACAGGGGATGACGATGGGCAGGGGGTTCGCGCCCTGCGCGCGGCCGGTGGCGCGCACCGCCTTGGGGCGGCCCGCGTTCCGTGAAATCTCGCCGTAGGACAGGTGGTGGCCGTAGGGGACCTTCTCAACGGCCTTCCACACTTCCACCTGGAAGTCGGTACCCACCATCATCAGCGACAGGTCAAAGGCGGCCCGCTCGCCAGCAAAGTACTCGGACAGCTGTTCGGTGGCGCGCCTCAGGACCGGCGTGATGCCACGACTTACCTTTGCCTGCGCGAAGTGCATCGCCAGCCACACGTTCATTAGTATAGACGCGTTGTCTCCAGGCAACTCGACCCGTACCAGGCTGGTGTCGGTAGACCCCAGGTAGATCCTGCCCACGGGAGTGTCCGTAAAGGAGGTAAAGATTCTGGTCACCGGCGTATCTTTTGGCAGGGATCGGTTTGTCATCGTTGTGCGGGGCGTCTTTTTTGTGCGGGTCATAATGGTTGGTTTTATTACATTTGGGAACCGTATTACAAGGGCTGAAAGCGACAGCCAAGCATTTATACCCAGCCGGGGGGGGGCGGATTCATCGCCGGGACTTGAGCACCCCCGATAGGGTAGGCCACAACTGCTATAGTGGGGTATCAGTTATGCGAGCTTAATGTTCGCGTGGCGGGGTGGGTTGTATGCAGGAGCAAACGATTAGCGACGGGCCCAGGCAGGTGGCGGTGGTAGGTTCGGACAGCGTGGCGCTGTTACTGGCCACCGCGAGCATCCTCGGCGAATGCGCTGCGCGGCATGGTTGGGCGGACCGGCTGCGCGTGGCGGTCGTCGGGCGTGGCAGTGCGGCGGGACGCGTGGGGGCTGCTGACCTGGCCTTGCTCGCCAGGGCCGGGGTAAAGCCAGACAGCGATTCCTGCCCGGAAATACTGGCCCAACAGGGGGTTATCTCTGTGGCTGATACGCTGGTGGGATGGTCGATCCCCGACGCCGACTACCTGCTCGAGCTCGACGAAAGCATTGGCAAGCCAGTGCTATGCCTGCAGGAGTTGTTGGGCGTAGAGGGTTCCTGCGACGGTGAGTTGCCACTCGAAGAACTCGTTGAGAACATGCGCGAGTCGATGCCGGAGTTGTTGCGCCGGATCATTGCCGGCAGCAGTGAGCTCGACGATGATATCTGTTTCACGTCAGACTTCTAATAATGTAAATTTGAATTTCTCGCGCAGGTCGTCGAGGAACCTGTCCTGCTTCACGAGACGGAATAATGAACGCTTTCGTTTCTCGATGATGACGCAATCGGGGGTCAAGCTGGTGATCACCGCTGCGGTTTCTGCCACGGCGTCGCCGTATCTGAATTCCAACCGGCAGGACAAGCCCCTTTCCTGTAGCTCTCCGACCAGCTGTCGGGACTGATCGGCCATTAATTTTTCCTGCCTTTCGTGCAGGGTGTCGGCCAGGTCGCCCGACGGGCGCGAGCCGATCTGTCCGGCTTCGCATACCTGGCTGATGATTTCCGAGGCGCGCTCGGGGTCTGACACCGCGAGCAGTACGAGTTCGCCACCGGCCTTGGAAGCCCGGTTAGCGGCCGCCTCCACGAGCTCCCCGTCAGCGCCAGCCGGGCCCAGTATGAGCAGGACGGTGTCCACCCTCGAACTGTATACCCGTGGGCCTCGGCAGTCCATGGCGGCAGCGGCCCACGCTCGGAGCGACGCTGCCGCGGGCTTATCAGCTGGCTACAGCTCAGCGCCTGAAGAGCACGGGCGTGCCGGTTTCGACCAGTTCGTGGAGTTCGGTAATGTCGCTGTTGCTGAGCGCCACGCAGCCCCTGGTCCAATCCGTGTCGCCGTCGTGCGCGCTATCGCTTCCGTGCAGTCCGAGGCCCGAGCCTATGGCCAGTGCCTTGCCGCCCAGGATCGGGACCCGCTCTTCTTCGAGCAGTCGCTTGTAGCGTTTATGATCGCCTCGGTTGGGGTAGTCGATGGCGAGAAAATAGGCCCAGCGGTGGTGGGGTTTTTTAGAAGAGATGCGGTACAGCCCTTCGGGAGTTCGCATGTCGCCCTGGAAGCGCTTGGCGCCGCTGGGTCGCCGACCCAGGTTGACCGGGTAACGGCGGTAGAGCTTACCTTTGCGGTAAACCGACAGCTGGCGCGCAGACTTGTCGAGCAGCAGGGCTACCGATTGGTCGGTGAGCCCCGCTGGCAGGGCCGGGCTGTTGCCGCCGTCCAGGGTGGCGCGTGGGTTGCCCGCGCAGGCCGTGAGCATCAGCGGCAGCAACAGGGTAGCAAAGACCCGTAGCCCTGTCGCCACCATATCGGGGCTGTGCCGCGTGGGGGTATAATGTTCGTGGCCA
>CAUZFM010000129.1:0-4977 GCA_963579235.1 uncultured Binatia bacterium (SeqCode) | reverse complement strand
ATTCAGGCGTGATGGATTTTACAACGTCGGCCGCGCCTTCGACGAAGCTGAGCTGGCCCAAATTGGCGGCGAGTACAACCGCCTGGTGACCGCCGACTCGCAGACCCTGGGCAATGACCTCGACGGTCGTTACCCCTACCGAGCGATGATGCAGTTTCGCAGTCCCGTGCTGCGCTCTTACATCAACCACCCCGAGCTGATCGAACTCGGCCTGCAACTGGTAGGGCCCGACCTGCGCTGCTGGTGGGACCAGGGCATCAACAAGAGCCCGGGCGCGGGCAGCCAGATCGACTGGCACCAGGACAACGGCTACCAGAGCGGCAGCCTGCCCGAGTATCTCACCTTCTGGCTGGCGCTGGACGATTCGGATCTTGAGAACGGTGGCCTGCTCGTTGTGCCCGGTTCGCAAGCCACTGGCCTGCGCGAGCATGAGCTGCGCGGGGTGCACTGGGTCATCTCCGACATCGACGAAAGCGGGGCTGATGAGCCCGGGGCCGTGTCCCTGGAAGCGAAGGCGGGCGAGCTGCTGATATTCTCGTCGCTGCTGGTTCACAAGACCGTTGGCAATCACAGCGTCGACCGCCAGCGCAGGGCCTGGGTGATCCAATACGCCCGCGGAGACGCCAGCAACGCGGAAACCGGCGAGCTGTACGACAACCGCGCCTGGGTGGCGCGTGAAGGGCAGCGCGTGGAGGAGCCGTGGTCAGAGCGGCGTTTTGATCTCGGCCGCAATGCGCTCGACGAAGGCTGATACGATTAACTGGACTTCGTCGCCAACAGCCGCGCGATGGGCTGAGCGGCTGTTGGTTTGACACCGGCACCGCGCGTGCCTAGCGTGCGCGTGGAGTCGTCTGGAGGCACCGTTGCCGGTGTTTCCAACGGGAACGAGGTGAAAATCCTCGGCTGCCCCGCAACTGTAAGGGAGTACGAAAGGCGCAACGGCCACTGGGCTCATACCCCGGGAAGGCGTGCCGAGTAGATCGATCCCCGAGCCAGGAGACCGGGATGACTCGCAGAAATATCTTCAAGTCCGGCGCGGGCCGGCAGGAGGAAGCATGCGGGTATTGTTGGCGGCGCGGGTCGCCGGAATTTTTCTTTTTAACAGCAGCGTGATGATGGCGACGGCTTTAGCGATTGCAGCTGGGTTTGCTGTCGGGGCGGGGCCGGCCTCGGCGCAGGTCAGCGCACAGGCGGGCTACATTTATGACAGCCAGCTGCTCGGCGACACCACCCAGGGCTGCGTAGCAGCGGCTCCCGGCGGAATTTTTGTCGCCGTTGGGCCCGGCTTCACGGCTGGCGCGCAGCAGCTTGTGTTTGTCACTCCCTCGGGAGCTGAGCGCGTGCTGGCCAGCGGCTTCAATGCGATTTCTAACTGCGCTTACGATTCGGCTGCCGACGTTCTCTACGTTGCCGACAACGCCTTGGAAATCGGCGGTGTCACGGGCGACACGGTGTTTGCGCTGGCCCAGGCTTCAACGGCTTCGGGACTGACCGCGCTGGGCAACGAACTGGTGCCCGCGGGTACAATACCCACGGCCTCGGGTGTGGCCGTGGGCCCGGCCGGCGCGGTCTACGTTGGCGACGCCGTTGGCAGTGGTGCGGGGCGCGTGTTGGAGCTGAGCAGCAGCGGCGCGACGGATTTTGTAGCCTCGGGCATCGATTTTACTTCCGGCCTGGCTTTCGACGGCGACGGCAGCCTGCTGGTGGCCGAATCCACGGACAGCTTCGAGTCGAAGATCAGCCGCTACGATTCCAGCGGTATCTTTGTCGAGACGGTGTCCGGTCCGACCTTTGCCCACGGCAGCTACGACCTTGGCTTTGACCGTGACGGCAGCCTGCTGGTGACGGGCTCCTTCGGCGGCGACGTTGTCCGGCTGGCGGCGGGTGGCGGCAGTTCTTCTTTCGCATCGGGCCTGACCTTTGCTACTGGTCTCGACGTTGATGCTTTCACGGGCCGCGTTGTAATGCTGTCATCGACCTTCAACGGGGAAGATGAAGACAGCTCCCTGCACATGTTTACTCCAGTGGACTCGTTGGTGGCCGGGCGCGGGCACCCCGAGCGCAACTGCCTGGTCGAGTTCTACGGGCTGGAGCTGCTGCCGCGCAAGCCGGGACGCCCGGCCAGGCACGCTATCTGCCGCGATGGTGACCCCTGCGACGCCGACCGGCTGGTCAACCAGTCCTGCCTGTTTCCCGTAGGGGTCTGCGTCAACGTCGTTGACGTCGATCTGCCCGGCTGCAGCAGCAGTGGCCTGGCTTCTATAACCCTGGACGCCATGCCGGCGTCGGCCGAGCTGGCGGAGCTGGCGACTCGTCTTTCGGCTTCCTTGCCCTTGGGCGATTCCAGCTGTGCGTTCAGTGATGGGCTGCGCGTTGATCTCAGGTTGCGGCCGTCTGGTGGATTCAGAAAGAACCGTGCCCGCGTTCGCAGCCGTGCCCTTGGCGTTGACGTCGGCATGCGTGATCGCGACAAGGTCAAGCTGCTGTGTCTTCCGGTGGTAGAGTGAAGTCTTACCTCACGGCGAAGAATTGCTGCGCCGTTGCGGTGGCGGCCCTGCTGTTGTTGTCGGCGGCCGAGCTTTGCCTTGCCGCCGACCCCTGGGCCGATCGCGTGCGACGCTTTCAGCCGGGCGCCGGCGCGGGTTTCGGCGCTGACCAGTTGCCCGCCATCGTGCTGGGCCCTCCGGTTGGAGCTGGCGCGCTCGAAGGTTCGAGCCACGTCGTGTCGCTGGGCAACGGCGGCAGCCTGACCTTGGCCTTTCGCGACAACCTGATTTTTGACGGGCCGGGCGACGATTTTGTCGTCTACGAGAACGCTTTCTACGTGGGCGCCAACGCAGAACAGGTGTTCACCGAGTACGCCTTTGTAGAAGTAAGCGACGACCGGCGGCACTGGCTGCGGTTTGATTTCGACCCGGCAACAGGCCGGGGGCTGGCCGGCCGGACGCCGGTGTGGGCGGGCGTGGAAATCGACCCGCTGGGGCTCGCTGCCGGCGGTGACCGTTTTGATATTGCCGACCTTGGGCTCAGCTTCGTGCGTTACCTGAGACTGGTCGACGTGGATGGGCAGGTGGCCGACCTCGGCGACAGCCTGCCTTCTGCGGGCAGTGCCGGCTTTGATCTCGACGCTGCCGCGGCACTCAACAGCAGCAGGCCCGGCAGGGTTCTCGGCCGCGTGGTATCGGCGGGGGCGCCGGTAGAAGGGGCGCTTGTAAGACTGATTCCTCTCGGCGACGGGCGCCGACTCCGGCGAAGGACCCGCGCTTCGGGGCGCTTCAGGTTTGCGCGTGTTCTGCCCAGCGGTGACTACAGGCTCAAGGCCCGCTTGCCCGGCAAGCCCTGGACGACGGCGGTAGTATACCTTGACCTCGAGCAACTGTTGGTCTCCCGTGACCTGCAGCTGCAGTAGGCGCTGACCGATGCCGGGCCGGCCGCTTGTGCAACCGCTGCCGGGCGAAGGTATAACTCGCCGCCATGTCTGACACGCGCAGGTACAAGCAATTGCTCAGCCCGGCCGAGGTACTTGAGCGCCACAGTGGCGGTCCCGACGACGGGGTATTCACCGACGGAAGCTGCGAGGGCAACCCTGGCCCGGGTGGCTGGGGCTGGGTGCGGGTGGACCAGGGCAAGATCGTGGCGGAGCGCTGGGGCCGTGCCCCGGCTACCACCAACAACCGCATGGAGCTGGCAGCCCTGGTAGACGCCTACCGGGAAATCGGAACCGACGAGAGCGTGGTGGTCTACAGCGACAGCCAGATCTGCGTGAAGACGGTGAACGAGTGGGCCGCGGGCTGGCAGGCCCGCGGATGGAAACGAAAGGGTGGGCCCATAGCCAACCTCGAGCTGGTCAAGGAACTCTACGCCTTGGCCCAGGCACATCCGGAGGTGAATTTACGCTGGATTCGCGCCCACGACGGTTCGCGCTGGAACGAGTACGTTGACGCGCTGGCTAACAGCTACATGCGCGAACGTTGATCGTCGGCCGCTGTTGATTCCGCTGTTGATTCAAGCGCGCTGGGGTCGCAGGGCGAGGCTGGCGAGAAACAGCAGCAGCGCCAGTACCACCATGGTCGGGCCCGCGGCGGTGTCTATGCGCCAGGAAAGCGCCAGTCCGGCCACGGCAGTGCCCGAGCCCAGGCTGGCGGCCAGGGCCAGCTGCGAGCGAAAGTTTATCGTCCACAGGGCGGCCGTCGCCGCCGGTATGACCAGCAGGGCTTCGATGAGCAGTATGCCAACCAGCCTCACACCCACGATCACCGTAATAGCGAGCAACACCAGCAGCAGGGCATCAAGGCGGTCGACGGGCCGGCCATAAGCGCGGGCGATCTCCTCGTCGAAGGCGATGAGCAGCATCTCCCGAAAGAACAGCGCCAATACGAGGAGGATGGCGGCCGCGGCAAGGGTCAGCAGCAACAGCTCGTTGCCGCTGATGGAGAGCACGTCGCCGAACAGGTAGGAGAACAGGTCCTGGCGGTAGCCGTCTTTCAAGCTCAATAACAGCAGGCCCAGCGCCATTGAGCCCGAGAAAAATACGCCGATGACGGTGTCTTCGCTCAAGGCTCCGCGCTTGGCGCTACGCTGCACCGCGAGCGCCACGATGACGGCAAAAACCGCGGCCGAAAGTACCGGGTCGATTCCTGCGAGCAGCCCTATCGCTACCCCGGCGATGGCCGAGTGGGAGATACCCACGCCGATAAAGGCAAGGCGCCTGAGGACGACAAAGAAACCCAGCGTGCCACAGAGCAGGCCCGCCACCAGCGCGGCCGCGAGGGCTCTCTGCATGAAAGCGTATTCGAGCATCAGTCCTCCGCGCCGTCGTTGTCGGTGTGGGAGTGCTCCGGGCCGGTGGCGTGATCATGGAAGGCAAACTCACCGGCGAGAAAGTTGAACTCGCAGCTGTAGGCTTCGCGCAGCGCGTGGCTGTGTACCACGTCGGCCGGGTTGCCGTGCGTGTGCATGCGCTGGTTGATGCACACA
>CAUZFM010000128.1:0-5106 GCA_963579235.1 uncultured Binatia bacterium (SeqCode) | reverse complement strand
CCGCGCTGGCGCGATCACTACCTGGGCCATGATCAGCAGCCCCACTATGACTACATGAAGAACGTGCTCAGGCTGCTGACCTGGCGCGACCAACAGGCCGGGCTCGGGAGCAGCGACGGCGGCGTAGCCCGGCGCTGGGTACTCAAGTGCCCCCAACACCTTGAGCAGTTGCCCGCGCTCACGCGGACCTTTCCAGACGCGACAGTCGTCGTGACCCACCGCGACCCGGTGGCGGTAATACAATCGACCGTGACCATGCTGGCCTACGGGCAGAGAGTCAGCCGACGCCGCGTGCTCGTGGAAGAACTGCTGGAGTACTGGACAGAAAGGGTAGAACAACTGCTCGCGGCCTGTGTGCGCGACCGCGGACTGCTCGCGCCCGCGCACAGCATGGACCTGCAATTTGCTGATTTCATGGCCGACGAGGAGGGTTCTGTAGCCGCTGTATACCACCTGGCTGGCCTCGAGCTCGACGCCGACACGCTGAAGGCGATAGCCGATTACCGCCGTCGGCACCCGCGCGACCGCGGTGGGCGCGTTCTCTACGACCTGGCCGGGGACTTCGGCACAGAGCCCGAGGAGCTGCGCAAGCGTTTTGATTTCTACAGCTCGCGCTTCCCTGTACAACCTATCGCGGGAGAGTAATAGATGAAGATACACAGTGATTCATTCGGCCATGGACAGGCCCTGCCCTCCGAGTTTGCCGCGGGCGTATACGGCGACGACGGACCGGTGCCCGGCCCAAATCGCAGCCCTCACCTGGCCTGGAACGACCTGCCGGATGGCACTCAATCTATAGCCATCGTGTGTCATGACCGCGACGCCCCCACGCGCCCCGACCTCGTGAACCGCAGCGACGCGACGGTCCCCTACGACATCCCGCGTGTTGATTTTGATCACTGGGTGCTCGTCGACATCCCCGTGTCCATGGGAGAACTTACCGTTGCTACAGACGGCGAAGGCTTTACCGCACGGGGCAAACAACCCGGCCCCACCGACCACGGCTGCCGTGGCATCAATGACTTCACCAACTGGTTTGCCGACGACGACGATATGAGCGGCGATTACGGTGGATACGACGGGCCCTGGCCTCCCTTCAACGACGAACGCCTTCACCACTACGTGTTCACCGTTTATGCGTTAGACGTCAACAAGCTCGAACTGCGCAGTCGCTTCACCGGCGGCGACGCGATCAACGCCATGGAAGGGCACGTGCTGGACCTGGCCTCCATAGTGGCCACTTACTCCCTGCACCCCGACCCGCAGGACTGAAGATCGTGGCAGACGTCAACACTAACAAAACTGAAGCGACCATGCCGGCCGTACAGGTACACGGCCCCGGTGTCGCGCAGGTCGATCGTATAGCCGTGCCCTCGCCCGGCCCCGATGACGTGCTCGTGGCCGTTGAGTACTGCGGCATCTGCGGCTCCGATCTCGGCTACATCGGCATGGGCTCGATGGCCGGCGGCGACCGCCCCATGCCGCTGGGGCACGAGCTGTCAGGCGTGGTAGTCGAAACCGGCAACAGGGTCAGCGCCACGCGCAGCGGTGATCGAGTGGTCGTCAACCCCATGGCCAACGGCAATACCATTGGCAACGGCGGACCGGAGGGCGCTTTTGCTCCTCTTCTCCTGGTGCGCAACGCCGAGAAAAACGAATCCTCGCTGTTCAAGCTGCCCGAGTCACTCGGAATGGAAGAAGGCGCCCTGGTAGAGCCACTGGCCGTGGGCATGCACGTTGCCAGGCAAGGCAAGGCGCAGGCCGGTGACCGAGCGGTCATCATGGGCGCCGGTCCCATCGGACTGTGCACGCTGCTCGTGCTGCGCCACCTCGGGCTCGAGAACATAGTGGTCGTGGACCTGTCGGCCAAACGCCTCGCCATGGCCGCGCAACTTGGCGGCACTGTTTTCTGCCCAGACCAGGACGACCCGACTTCGCTGCCAACCTTCCTGCTCAAGCAGCACGGCGCTGCCGAGCTCATGGGTGGCCCGGTGCCGGCCAGTGAGCTCTACGTAGAGGCCACGGGCGTGGGCAGTGTGTTTACCCAGGTGGTTCACCAGGCCCGCAGCGGCGCACGCGTGGTCGTGGCGGGCCTGCACAAGGCACCGGTGGCCGTCGACATGGTCAACCTCCTCATGCGCGAACTCGTAGTTACCGGCTCCATGGCCTACCCGGACGAGTTTCCCGACGTGATAGAGATGCTCGCGGCCGGACAGGTCGACGCCTCGGCACTGGTGAGCCATCGCTTCGCACTGGCCGAGTTTGAGCGCGCACTGGCGACTGCCCAGGACCCCGACGAGGCCATCAAGGTGCTCGTCGACTGCCGCCCGGAGGAGAACTGAACAAGTGGCCAACGCGACAGCCAACTACGACTACAGCGGAACCCGTGTGCTGGTAACGGGCGGCAGCAACGGCATCGGCATGGGTATCGCCCGTGCATTTGCCGACGCCGGCGCGTCGGTAGTGATAACCGGAACTCGCGCCGCAGCCGCCGATTACGACAACGACCTGTCAAGCTTTGACTACCGGCAACTCGACGTACGCGATCGCGCCCGGATAGTAGCGGTAGCCAAGAGCCTCGACCGCCTCGATGTGCTCTGCAACAACGCGGGCGCGAGCCTGCCCGGCGGACGCGATGAGTACGACCCCGAGGTTTTCGAAGAAGCAGTCTCCATCAACCTGTTCTCGGCCTTCCACCTGGCCTCGGCCTGCCGCGAGATGCTGGCCGCCAGCCCCCTGGCCGCCGGCCTCCTGGCCGACCAGGGCTCCAGTACCCAGGCTAGATCGGCCGCCGGTGCGAGCGTCATCAACACCGCCTCGTTGACGTCGTTTTTCGGCGTGGCCGTGGTGCCGGGCTACGGAGCGGCCAAGGCCGGGCTGGCCCAACTGGGCAAGACCCTGGCCATCGCCTGGGCCCCGCAGGGTATACGCGTAAACGCCATCGCCGCTGGCATGATAGAGACCCGCATGACGGCGATCGTGAAAGAAACCCCCGAGATGAACGAGCCGGTTCTCGCACGCACGCCGCTCGGGCGCTGGGGCCGCCCCGACGACGTGGCCGGCGCCGCGCTGTTCCTGGCCAGCAGCCAGGCCTCTTTTGTGACCGGCAGTACGCTGGTCGTCGACGGTGGCTACTCGGTGATGGGATGAGCAAGTCCGCCAGCACACCAGCCCTGCCGCCAATAGACCAGGTGGGCTTCGTGGTGAGCGACCTCGACCAGGCCGTGGCCCGTTACGAGGCGCTATACGGCCCGTTTACCTTCATGGACGCCGAAGTCAGCGGCGCTGATTTTCATGGCCGTAAGGCTGACTGCCGGCTGCGCATTGCCTTCGGCCATAGCGGCCCCCTCGAAATCGAGTTCATCCAGCCTGTCGAAGGCGAGAGCCCGCACGCGGAGTTTCTCGCCGGGGGTGGCGAGGGCATGCACCACCTGCGTTACCGCGTCGAAGATCACGACGCCACTGTAGCCCTGTTGGCAGAGCTGGGCTACGCGTCGGTATGGAGCAAGCACCTCGACGAAACCACGGCCTTCAGCTACCTCGAACGCGACGGCGACCCGCTGGTCATCGAGATACTGCAGATGCCAACCTGACTGGTCGATTACTCCGACCTGGCCTCGAAACGAGTCAGCGAGTTATCCACCACCCCGGCCTGGCGCCACCATCGCTCAGTCGGGTGAGCCTATCGCAAAATCATCCCACCAGATTTCCAGCGGTATGGATGGTACCTGGTCCTTGAGTGCACAGACCAGGGCGCCCGAGGTGTAGAGCTTGAGCGGGTTAAAGTCCTTGAATCCGTCCTGGCTGCCCCCCGAGGCGTCGGGACTGTAAGTCCAGTTGGTGACGTCGGCTACGGTGTGGGTCTGGCCAGCGGCATCGGTCATGCGCACGTGGGCACGCCCGCCGGTCAAATCACCCTCCACTATGGTGACCTCCAGCGTAAACCACTCGCCGTGGGGAACCTCGACATCGGACACGCCGCCCCCCACCGCCGGCCAGACGTCCTCCCAGGTGCCCAGACCGGGGTCCTGTTTCTCTGCGCTGAGTGAAAAGAAAAGCCGCTCGCCGGTGCCCGAGGCCTTGCCCAGGCCCAGGGTAATCCGAAAGGTATCGCTTTCGCCCGGTTGGTTGTTCCAGAACTCTGCCAGGGTGAACCAGGTTATGGGTTCGGGCTGGTTGACCATGGCATCGAGCGCGGGTTTGCCCAGGCGAACGCGCAGCCGGTAGTCGAGCCGTCCCAGGCTCGGATTATCCTGTATCACCGCCTGTATGCGCGATTTTCTCGCGCCGATCGCGTCGTTGTTACAAGCAATCGCGTCGTCGCTGATGATCTCGTTGGGCTCATCAATGCGTCCGTACAGCACCTGGTTAGAGGGCTCGTCGGGGTCGGACACGAGATTAAGCGCCCGCTGGCTGCGGTCTCCCCCGCCGAAACAGAAGTGAAACTGTCCGAAGGGTCCGTCCACCCCCCCCTCGAGATCGTTCTCCCAGTGATTGGGCGAAGCAACCGAAAGATCCTCGCCCCACAGGTCGTCGGTACACGGCGCCGTGGTAGCGGTTGAGTAGACGTGGTTCGTATCGTTTTCAAAGCCCGACTGGAACACGAGGTTGGGGACGTCTGGAAGAAAGCTGGTGTCGGCCCTGCACTTGATCGAGCGGTTACTGTTGTCGCTGCACTGGCTGAAGCGGGCGAGGTAACACGCACCAGCACTGTCGGTGATCTGCATGGTGACGGGCAACGCCAGCGGTGCGGTCAGCAGGTCGATTATCCCCTGCTTGCCCTTGAGCTTGAACAGGTTGCTCTTGCTGATGATCTTCTGGATGCCGTCTATCGGCGAGGGATCGGCCTTGTCCTTGTACTTCCATATGCGAACCGGCGTACCCCCGCTGCGCCAGGCCGACGCCGAGACCGGGCCATAACCAAGCGTGGCCAGCACCGTGCCGGGGGCCACCATCTCTATGGTAGTAGTGCCGACGGTCGGGTCGGCGATAAGAAATTCGACCGACTTATCCCTGGCCTTCCAGCTGAGCTTGCTGCGCGAGTTGCCCGCTGCCGGCTTTATCTTGAGCTTGCCACCGTCGATGGCCGTACACTGGGCCCCCGCC
>CAUZFM010000127.1:0-5150 GCA_963579235.1 uncultured Binatia bacterium (SeqCode) | reverse complement strand
GCGAGGCAGGGGCCGAGTGCGTGCTGGGCGGCGACCGCCCCGACATGGAGAGCGGCTACTACTACAACCCCACTATCTTTACGGGCGTGGACAACGGCATGCGCATAGCCCAGGAAGAAATCTTCGGCCCCGTGGTGTCGGTGATACGTTATTCCGACGACGAAGAGGCGGTGCGTATTGCCAACGACTCGATGTACGGGCTCGGTGGTGCCGTGTGGTCGAGCGATACCGAGCGCGCGCTGTCGGTGGCACGGCGACTCGAAACCGGCACCGTGTGGATCAACGACTACCACATGATCAACGTCCGGTTTCCCTTTGGAGGCTACAAGCAAAGCGGCGTGGGCCGCGAGCTGGGCCCCTGGGGCATGTCGGCGTTCCAGGAAACCAAGCACATCCACGTGGGCGAGGACACGCCAGACAAGATCTACTTCAGCGCCCTGTTCAACTGACAGTCAGCGGGGAGGCTTGCCGGTGGGGATGGGATGGCGATAAAGAAAACTACGGCAATGGTGCAGACCGGTCCGCGGGCGCTGGAGGCACGCGAGTTTCCGCTGCCCGACATCAGCGACAACGACGCGCTGTTGAGGGTCGAGGCCTGCGGCATCTGCGGCAGTGACCACGAGCAGTTTAACGGCGTGTTGCCCGTGCCTTACCCCATCATTCCGGGCCACGAACCGCTGGGCATAATCGAGGCCATAGGCGATGGCGCCGCCCGCAGGTGGGGCGTCGACGTGGGCGACCGCGTGGCGGTGGAGACCATGCTTGGCTGCCAGTCCTGCCGCGACTGTTACTCGGGCAGCTACCACCTGTGCTCCACGCGGCAGATTTATTCGTACATACCTATCGATCAGCCGCCGGGTTTGTGGGGCGCGTACTCGCAGTACATGTACATCGCGCCCAACGCGGTGGTGCACAAGGTCGACCCCGGCCTGCCGCCGGAGATCGCCGTCATGTTCAACCCGCTGGGCGCGGGCTTTCGCTGGGCGGTAGAAATGCCGCAGACCCGTCCGGGCGACACCGTGCTGATCCTCGGCCCCGGCCAGCGCGGACTCGCGTCGGTGATCGCCTGCCGGCAGGTGGGAGCGGGCGACATAATAGTGACCGGCCTCGGGGCCGACGAAAACAAACTTGAACTGGCCCGCGAGTTCGGGGCGACCCACACCATCAACTCCGAAGAAGAGAACACCGAGCAGCGCGTGCGCGAAATCACCAACGGCCGCGGTGCCGACGTGGTGGTGGAGGTGACCTCCTACGCTACCGAGCCGGTGGCCGCCAGCCTCAACTACGCCCGGCAGGGCGGCACCATAGTGCTCGCGGGCGTGAAGGGCATGAAAGAAGTGCCCGGTTTCGTGTCGGACAAGGTGGTGCTCAAGGAGCTCACGATCAAGGGAGCTATGGGTGTTACCTGGTCAGCCTACGACTCGGCCATACGATTGATAGAATCGGGCAGCGTGCCGATCGAGAAGATGCACACCCACAATTTTGCGCTCGAGGACGCCGAGCTGGCCATACGCACGCTGGCGCGCGAGATACCGGGCGAAGAATCGGTGCACTCCTGCCTGCTGCCGTGCGCGTAGCCGGTATATCGAGGGAATGCGGTAAACAATGGACCACGTCGAACAATGGCTGGCCGACTCGGCTTTCAACAAGTCGCTGGGCGTAGTCACCGCCGAGTTGTCAGACGAGCGGGTCGTGCTCGAACTGCCCTTTGACGAGGGCAATACCAACCCCGGCAACGTGCTGCACGGCGGGGTGGCCGCTTCCATGATCGCACTGTCGGCCCAGGCCCTTGCCCGCACCGCGCTGGGCGAGGACTCGGGGCCATGGCACACCTCGGCCGTGCAGGTCACGTGGCTGGCCGCGGCAAGGGAAGAGGGGATAACCGCCACGGCGCGCTTGCTCAGGAAGGGCAAGGAGCTGGCCTTTGTCGAGGTTGGTGTAACCAGTGAGTCCGGCAGGGACATAGCCCGCGGTTTGGTAAGCGTGCGTGGACGCATGGGCGCTGCCGGGGTCGAACTACCCGCGGCCGCCGGCGACAACGGAGCTGCAGACCCGGGTCCCATGGGCCCGTTCATAAGCCAGATTCCCTTCGCCGCCAGGCTGGGCATGAACGTTGAGCACATGGTCGACAGCTGCTCGCGCATCGTGCTGCCTCTTGCCGAGGGCAACCTCGACGCGGGCGGCGGTGTAGCCGAGGGCGCGGTGCTGGCGCTGCTCGATACCACCGGCGCGATGGCCGCCTGGGCCACCACCGGCCCGGGCCCGCACAAGGCATCGACCCCGTGCATGCAGGCCCGCGTGCTGGCCCCCTTGCCGGCCGCCGACCTCGTGGGCTACGGCAGCCTGTCGCACAGCGATGGCGAGATCTTTTTTACCCACGCCGAGGTCGCCTCTGTGGCCGACGGGCGGGTGGTGGCAGTGGCCGACGTCAACTACCGCATAGTAGTGGGCGCATAGTGGTGGGCTGATAGTGGTGGCCGGGTAAGTGGTCTCGCAGTGAGCGAGGTAAAAGCCACCGACGAGGCAGAAGCGGTCCTGCGCGCGGTGCGCAGCAGGCACGACGGGGTACTCACCATCACTCTTGCCGGGGGGTGCTGCGAGGGCAGCGCACCGCACCTGTACGAGGACTACCTGGTCCCCTTCGGGGCCGGCGAAATAGGCCGCGTGGCCGACATACCGGTTTTTCTGCCGCGCGAATGGCAGGAACTTTATGCTGATGCGAAGCTGCTCATCGACGTCGTGGACGACCCGGCCAGCGACGCGATGTCACTTGAGACCAGGCTGGGCAAGCGACTGGTCATAAGAGAGTAGCGGTCCGCCCCGACCCGTTTGCAACGGCGGTGGACGGCGGGCTCACTGTGCACTTGGCGGTCCCGACGGGGGCCCATCGGGAGGATTACCGTGACCACCAGAGCCGACAATATTATTGCCATTTCCGCGGACTCGCACATCTGTGAGCCACCGGAGGCTTTTGACGACATCGACCCGGCCTTCCTCGACCGCAAGCCCACCCTGGTACAGCACGAGACCCTGGGCGCGGCCTTCGTCGTGGAGGGCCTGCCCATGCCGGTGCCCATGAGCATGATCAACGCCGCCGGTCGCACGGCCGAGGAACTCGCTGACGTAAATCGCAAGTGGGATGACCTGAACCACGGCGGCTGGGAGGTCGGTCCGCGCCTTGAGGCCCAGGACCAGGACGGCGTGTCGGCCGAGGTGCTGTATCCCTCGGTAGGCATGATCATCTGCCTGCACCCGGACGCGGATTTCCGCAAGGCCTGCTTCGACGCCTACAACCGTTGGCTGGCGGGTTTCTGCGAGGGCGCTCCCGAACGACTCATCGGCATAGGCCAGGCGGCGGTGCGTACTATCGACGAGGGCATCGAAGAGCTCCAGCAGATAAAAGACTTCGGCTTTCGTGGCGTCATGCTGGCCGGCGACCCGGTGGGTGACCAGGACTACGACCAGCCCAGCTGGGACCCTTTCTGGCAGGCCTGCGTCGACCTCGACCTGCCCGTCAGTTTTCACATCCTTACCAGCAAGTCCGACGATCTCGCCAACATGCGCCAGGGGCGGGGACCGGACATCAACGGCTTCATGTCCATCATCCGCGGCTGCCAGGACATCATGGGCATGATGGTGTTCGGCGGCGTGTTCGAGCGTCATCCACGCCTGAAGGTGGTGTGCGTGGAGGCCGACGCGGGCTGGGTGCCGCATTACCTCTACCGCATGGACCACGCCTACAACCGCCACCGCTTCTGGCTCAAGCCCGGTGGCATTACCAAGGTGCCCAGCGAGTACTTTCGCGAGAACATCTACGTCACCTTTCAGGACGACGCCGTGGTCGGGCGCATGGCCGACATGTGCAACATCGAGCGCATAATGTGGGCCAACGACTTTCCCCACTCCGACTCCACCTGGCCGCGCTCCGACGAGGCGATCGCCTTGCTGGCCGAGGGCTTGACCCGGCCCCAGCTCAAGCGAGTACTGCACGACAACTGCGCCGAGTTGTACGGCCTGTAGGCTGTCGGAGGCCGGCGCGCCGGTGAGGTCCGCGCGCGCGTTCTAGAGACCCGGCTCGTCCTGGTTCTCGATGGGAGGACCCTTGAGTTCCACGGTGTTGCCGTCGGGATCCTTGACGTAAATTGACGGCCCGTAGCCATCGGCGCCGAACAAGGGGAAGGGGGGGGCGGTTACCTCGTCGGAAATGCCGGCGAGAAACTCCTTGATGGCCTCGGCATCGAAGGGGTCTATTCTCAAGGCGAAGTGTTCCATGTTGCGGCCGTCTTCGTTGGGGGGCTCGCCTCCCTGCCTGCTTACGTCGAGCAGGTCTACCAGCGACTCGCCGGCCTTGAGCTGGTACAGGCCGATTTCTTCGAGGCTGCGTATGACTTGGCAGCCGAGTGCCTCGTAGAAGGCCCTCAGTCGGTCTATATGGGTGGTCCGCAGCACCACGTGGTCGAGCCGTAGTATCGAAAAGGGTGGTGAAGGTTTGTCTGTTTTGCTCACGCCAGAACTTTTACAACGGGCCGTTGGCCCTCGCCAGCCCGGGGCCCCGGGGGTGGGGGCCTTGCCAAGTGGCCCGTACGGTCTTATATTCACAGGGTTGGCCGGTTTTTCCGGCCGGCAGATTCACTAGACGATCCTGGGGGCGAACTGGGTTCGACGGGAGTGATGAAGCCCTGGTTGCATGTCGAGGTCTGTACCCTCGTTAAAAAGGCAGGCTGCAGATTTAACTGCGGACGATTACGAATACGCTCTCGCGGCCTAAGTTGCCGTGAGCGTCCCCGGCCGAAATTTCCCGCGGTCGGTCGGGGGCGGGTATTAGCGGGATAGGCAAGGGGGTCGGCCGCGGACCTCCCCAGCCGAACCTGTGCAGTGGCTGGGACGGTGACACGGCGCGCGTGTCGGGATCACCGTCTGAGATAAAAAACACGCGCTAAGCATGTAGACGCTGGTGTGGAGTGCTTTCGGACGGGGGTTCGATTCCCCCCGCCTCCACGATCTCTGGTCGCCGCGGTGACGATTCAAGACAAGGATTGCCTCTCGCGGCTCGCCAGCTCACCGCTCACCCCCGCCTCCACGATCTCTGGTCGCTGCGGTGACGATTCAAGACGATTATTGCCTCTCGCGGCTCGCCAGCTCGCCGCTCA
>CAUZFM010000126.1:0-5225 GCA_963579235.1 uncultured Binatia bacterium (SeqCode) | reverse complement strand
ATTCTTTCAACCTGCTGTCGCTCACAATCCGTTCGCCTCGCCGGACCGCAGATAGCTGTTGATAATCCCTCCCAGTTCAACGAGGTTTTTATTCCTGTCCCAGATATCTTCCACTTTCTTTCTAGCCGCGGAACCAATGCTCGCAGCCAGGCCTGCATCCCCGTGCAGGCGGGCGATGGCATCGGCCAGCCCCTCGCTGTCTCGTTGCTCAACGAGAATCCCGTCTACACCGTCATCGATGAGCTCAGGCACGCCCGAGATATTAGACCCGATAACCGGAAGACCCGTGGCCATCGCCTCTGCCAGTACGTTGGGAATCACGTCCTGCTTACCGTAGCGCCCCAGCACGATACTGGGAAGGGCAAAAGTATCTGCAGCCCTGTAGAGCACCAACAATCGGTCGTGATCAATATAGCCATGGAACGTCACACGATCTGAAATTCCCAGTCCTGTGGCTCTTTTTTCGAGAAAAGCTCGCTGTGGGCCGTCGCCGGCCACGTCGCAACTCACGCTTATGCCGCGCTGCGCTAAAACGGCGATGGCGTCGAACAGGTAGTGGATCCCCTTGTATTCTTCGAGGCTGCCGCAGGTCATCACCCTGAAGCCCTCGTGCTCTTCCTTCCTGGCCAGACTGAAACGTTCGAGGTCCGCGCCGTGGTAATTCACGTGGATCTTGTCCGACTCATCCCGGTCTACCATCGACGCGAGGTAGTTTGCGTTCACCCTCGCGCAGGTAACCACGAACTCAGCCGACCTGATCTTTTCGGGTAGCAGCCTGGCCACCATGTGGATGTCATAGGCGTGGGCCGTGAAGCTGTAAGGAATCCCCCTCCACCTGCGTACGAGCATGGCCACCGTGGTGGGATAGGTGGCCCAGTGCGCGTGCACGTGTTCTATGCCCTCTCTCTCGAAAAGCTCGGCGAGGTAGAAAGCGTAGGGCAACATGGCAAAAGAACGCAGCAGGTAGAGCAGGTCGTTGCTCTTCAAGAACGCGTCTGCGCGCTCGAGAATCCCCATCGTACTGGCACCCCCGCCGTTGCCGGTGACGCGCTCTGGCACTTCTCTCCAGGTCGTGAACACATAGCCGATCAGGCCCAGCGCCTTGAAGGGTCGCGAAGTGAATGCCCGCAGGGTTGCTGCGAGCATAGCCGGCGCCAGGGTTCGGGGGCAGTAAGCGGTCTCTTCAACCAGCGGAAGAGCTTCGGGCTGTTGCGGGCCCTTGCTTCTTGGCTTCAGGGAAATCAGACGCAGATCATAGCCACGTCGCTTCAGCCCGAGAACCTCACCCAGGGTAAAGGTCTGGTGTAAGACCGGAAACGCCGGAAAGAGGTAGGCCAGGCGGCGCATAACTTTAATCAGGTAGCCAAGGCAACCGTTGGCGAGCCACCGGGGACCGTTCCCGTTTCACGGTAGTACTCGTGCAACCTGATAAGACTCAGGCACAAGCCAACAATGATGTAGAAAACGATGTTCACCCACATGTCCGCGAACAGGCAGAATACCACAAAACCGATAAGCGAGGTGTGCATGGCGTCGACAGCCCACTTCATACCCACTGGAGCATAGGCGCCCTCGGCGTACTCGCGACGCAGAACCCGCAACCTCTTGAACAGGCTGATGAAAACGTAGAGGTAAAGAATAAGAACGACCAGCCCCCCTTCGACCGTCGCCCAGAGATAAGAATTGTGAGGAGGCGCGGCCTCTCCGTAGGGGTCTACGGCAGCACGCTCGGTAGAAAAATTACCCAGGCCCACGCCGAAAACTGGGTGCCGGGGAATCATGGCCAGGCTCGATACGAGGTTCTGTCCGCGTTTTTCGAACGATCCACGGGCGATCTGACCCTCGGCAAGAGCCTCGGGATTAGCGCGAAACTGAGTCAACCTGGTCGCAACCCCTTCGGGCAATATCACGCCGATCAGATTCACCTGGAAACCAAATTGCAGCAGCAGGGCCAGCGAGGCCACTGTCATGCCCACCACGCGCTTGAAGCCAAAACGTCCTTCCATCGATATAATGGTCAGGAAAAGCAGGAGATTGAACACCCCGCTGCGCGAAGCGGTAAGGGGAATAATTATGACCGGAATCACGACGGCCACGACCCAGGCCATGCGCCCAAACCAGTGCCGTACCTGGCCACGGTAATACCAGGTCAGCGCGAGGCAGAAAAGTGCAAAGTAGGCGAGCTTGTTCGGGTTGCGCCCGGTGTAAAGCGCCGTGCCGATGTCACCGAGCACCCGGACCCTGCCCGTACCCCAGCCGAAGGGGCCTGCCTCGGCACTGATGCTGAAGTAGGTCATCACGAGACACGCGACCACGGTCGCCATTACCGCGGTGATCTCCCGGGGACTACGCACGAAAAAGAAAAGAAAAACCAGGAACAAGTAGCGAGTGAGCAGCTTCAAGCGCGGATCACGCATGTCGATGAGCACCGAGTAGTCGGCGGCCCTTACGCGCAGCGTTTTCTCTACCACCACCCCCGACGCGCCCTCGGTGGGAGGCATATAGGCAAACCCTGATACGATGAAAATCAGCGCGGCAATAGCAAGAGCGATCATGACCGGATCAGTGAAAAGCCAACCAGGGCGCTCCCTGATAAAACCAACAGCCAGCATGCCAATGAACACGACCCCCAGCACGTTGTTTATGGTTATGTTACCTCCGGCAATCAGGAAGTTGGGGTAGGTAAAAAGGAAAGTAACCACGTAGATGCAGATGCCCACCACCGGGCGGCGCAGCACGAGCGAACCGGCAAGCAACGCAGAGCTGGCACCAAGCATGACCATTCCGCCGCCCGTTCTGAAAACCAGCGCGGCCACCGCCGCCACCACGATGGCTGCCACGTAGGCAGCGAGCTGCCCCCCGCGTGCCGCGGGCATTGTTTGCTGGGTTATAGTCGCCATCGGGCGAATGCCCTACCGGTCAGGCTACGAGCTCGGATATAGCGACGGGCATGTAATCGCGCCGCTTGTTGAGAACTGAACCCAGAACTTCTCCACCGGCCTTGCGAACGGCTTCTATCGTCCTCGAAGCTACCGCGACGGGTGTCGAATCGGCCTCCACGACGAGGACCACTCCGTCGACCGCACCGGCAACCGTGGCCGCGTCCGGGTACAGCGCAAACGGGGGTACATCGATGAACACCAGGTCGGCCTGCGACGCGAGCTCTCTTACAAGGGCAGGCATGTCGGCTTTCTCGAGCAGCACGATTGCGTCGTCGCCGCCGGTCCCGGCGGTGACCAGGCGAACGCCGCTCTCCGCGGTTTCCTGTATCACCTGGTCCAGGGTCTTCTCACCAGAGATGACATTCATGACTCCTTCGGGCGAACCGGCCTGGGCCATGCGCCACAAGGAAGGGGTACGGAAGTTCATGTCGACAAGGAGAACCTTGTTTCCCCCGTTAGTGGCTGCCGCCCGGGCCAGCAACCAGGCCACCGACGAGGTGCCCTCGCCGTGCAGCGAACCCGAAACCGCGACGGTTTTTACTTCACCGCCGATGTTGACACTGATCATGGCCTGCCTCAGTTCGAAATCCTCATCGGCCGTGGCCGTGGCGATCCCGGGTGCAGCGAAGCCCCGCTGCCCGGTCGCAGCAGCTCCCGACCTGAGATTTTCGGCTCTCTTCAGTGCTTCGTATGTTCTGCTCATGACTTTCTTGCTCCAGTTCCACTCGCACCGCTTTCACCGTACTCGTCTTCCGACAGTTCCGCTATAACAGGCACTCCCAGGTTGTAGCGCACATCGGCGGCGCTGTTCATCACCGGGGTCAACAGCTCCATCGCTACCGCCGAACCAACGCTTATCAGCAGGGCGGCGAACAGCGACAGCACCATGGTAACGACCTTGAAGTCGGGTACCTTCGGCAGGGGAAGACCCGCTGCCTCGATGATGCTCACACCCGAAATGCCCGCCTTGTCCATCGCGCTCGAAACGCGTAGTTGGTCAGACTTCTGCAGAAGACCGCGGTAAGTGTCCTTCTTCTCCTGCCTGTCGCGGCGCATCCTCATCACTTCGTAGTGCTGCTCATGCATCGTCGAAATGCGTACTCCGTAGGAGCCTAGTTTCTCGGCGAGAAGTGCCCTGCGCGACTCAAGTGCCCCCAGCTGCGCCTGGGAATCCAACAAGGACTCCTCGATACGCCGGCGAATACTCGAAGCGGTGATTTTCTTGCGACCGACGATGGTCTGCTCCTGGATCTCCACCTGGGCCGCGAGCGCCGCTATCTCCCTGTCCACGTCCATGAGCAGGCGATGCTCGGGAGTGTAGAGCTGCAACAACCGTTCTCTTTCAATCTTGAGGCGCGAAAGGTTCTGGCGCAGAAAGCCAACCAGCGGGTTGGGCACCATGTCGACCTCCGAGGTTCCGCTCTCCGGTACGTACTCGAGCTCTGCCTCCAGCGCTACGATCCGCGTCCCTGTCTCGGCGATCGAAGCCTCGGTCCTCCGCAGGTCTGCCTCGACCTGGGCCTGCTGGCGGATGAGCGCATCTTTTTGCGTCGCCACCGCGGTGAGACCGTGTTCCTTGTCAAAATCCTGAAGTTCCTTGTCCATGACCCCCAGGGAGACACGGGCCATTTGAAGCTCTCGTTCAAAAAACTCGGCCGCCCCCCTCGAGCTGTGCAGCTCTATGGAGTAGTCGACATAAAGCCTGACCAGCGAGTTAACCACCAGTACCGCGTTCTCCTCGGAAGTACTGCGGTACGAAACTTCGACCACGTTGGAGTCAGCCTTGCGCACCACCCTCAAGGAATCCCGCAAGCTCTCCATGGAGGGAACGTCGGGGTCAGTCTCTCCATCGCCGGCCATTGCCGCGGCCAGGTCGAAGTGCAACCGGCGCAGCAGTTCACGACTCCTGAGAACCTGCATTTCCGAATTCACCAACGAATCGTTGGGAAGACTGGAAACCTCTTCCTTGCGATCCATGGGCGAGACCTCGGGATAGACGCGGTCCTTGCCTATGAGAATCTTGGCCGATGCGCTGTAAGTCGGAGCCTTGAGCAGGTTACCCAGGTTGCTGGGCACGAAGACCAGCAAAAAGAGCAACACGACAAGGCGTCGGTGTTTGAAAACGGCCCCAGTTGCCTGGCGCAGCAGATATCCGGATCTTGCTTCCATCGAACTTCGTCCTCTCCTAGTTTCCTATGTTCGGCAACCGCGTGCTCGGCTCCCTGACGGGTATCAGCCCACGAATGTACTGGTCAACCCAGTTATTAGCGTTGGCGATCCAGG
>CAUZFM010000125.1:0-5234 GCA_963579235.1 uncultured Binatia bacterium (SeqCode) | reverse complement strand
TGAGTGGGTACAAAGGTGATGAAGAACTGGCTGCCGTCGGTGCCCGGTCCGGCGTTGGCCATGCTGAGAAGGCCCGGCCTGTCGTGACGCTCGTCGGTGGAGAACTCGCTGTCGTACTGGTAACCCGGGCCGCCGAAGCCTTCGCCCAGCGGGTCGCCGCCCTGGGCCATGAAGCCGCTTATCACCCGGTGAAAAACTACGTCGTCGTAAAAACCGAGGCGCGTGAGAAAGAGCGTACTCGACACGTGCATGGGTGCCACGTCGGGCATCAGCCGGATGACCAGCTCGCCGATGTTGGTCGCAAGCGTCCAGGTGAGCTGGCAACCGGGCTCGAATTGCAGGCAGTCGGGCCTGGATAGATTGGTTTTCCAGTCCGCCTGCGTGGTGTCGATTGATTGCGCCTCTATGTAGGCGTCGATGGCTGCGATGGGGTCGTTGCTGGGGGTGCTCACTTAATTGTTGCTCCTTATCTATGTGCGGATCCGGCTGTAAGCCGCGTATGCTGCCAGTGCCACGCGGAGAATGCACCCCGGGGGAGGGGTGCCGGTGCCGCCGGCCCCGCTCTTGACTCGGTCGCCCGTGGGCAGGAACTTTGCCCCCCACAGTGTCCTTACTGCGCAGCATTATAGCCCCCGGGGTGTCGGCCCTGCTCACCAGCGATCGTACGCAGCATTTCCTGCGCCGGCGGTCCGAGCTTGCACGGCGACTGTTTGGTCGCCCCCACCGTGTACATTATTTTCACCAGGTCGATGACCCTTACTCGGCCCTGACGGCCCAGCTGCTCGAGCAGCTGGGCGCGCGCTACCAGGTGGAACTCGCCTGTCACATCGTGCGGTCGCCCGGCGCGGCTGCGGCACCCGAGCCGCGAATGCTCCAGGACTACTCGTTGGCTGACGCCCAGCTAGTGGCCGGGGAGATGGGCCTGCGTTTCGACGCGCCTGCGGGTCGCCCTTCGGACACCTCGCTTCTCCTTGCCACGCGCGCCCTGGCGGCGGCTGTAGAAACAGGGGCGATGCCCGGCGTGGCAGCATCGATAAGTTCGGCCTTGTGGAGTGGCGACCGGCAGGCGCTGGAGCGGTCGACCTCTGTGCTGTTGCAGGCAGCGCCTGATGATCAGCGGGTGGAAAACCTGCTCGACGAGGGTGACCGCCTGCGCGGCAAACACGGGCATTACCTCGGAGCGACCTTCTACTACGCCGGAGAGTGGTACTGGGGTGTGGACAGGCTGCACTATCTTGAGCAGCGCCTCGGCGACCTGGGCCTGCGCCGGAGCTCGCCCGACGGCGGCGCTCCCGGCCGTCCGCTTGTAGAGCCAGGATTTGTCACCGCGCCGGCCGCCAGCGGTGAGGGGTTCGTGCTTGAATATTTCGCTTCGCTGCGTAGCCCCTACACAGCGATAGTTACGCCGAGGGTTTTTGAATTTGCCGAGCGCAGCGGGGTCGACCTGCTCGTGCGCCCGGTGCTACCCATGGTGATGCGCGGACTGGCCGTGCCCAGGGCCAAGCGCATGTACATACTGCTCGACACCGCGAGAGAGGCCAGGCGGGCAGGGGTACCGTTCGGCCGCGTGAGCGATCCACTTGGTCGTCCGGTCGAGAGAGCGCTGTCCTTACACGACTGGGCCCGCGGGCAGGGTCGTGAGCGAGAGTACCTGCTGGCCTTCTACGACCTGGTGTGGGCTCACGGGGTCGACGCCGGAAGCGACGCGGGCCTGCGGCGGATTGTGGAGCGGGCGGGCCTTCCGTGGCAAGGCGCGTGCAGCGTTGTCGACAACGATGACTGGCGCGGCGAGGTCGAGCAGAACCGGGTGGACATGATGGCAGCGGGCTGCTGGGGTGTGCCCAGCTTCAGGTTGTCGGGGCCGGGCCTGGCTGAGCCCTTTGCCACCTGGGGACAGGATCGGCTGTGGTTGATAGAGCGGGCGCTGACTGGTCTTTCCTAGGCGCCGTCGAGCAGCTCCTTGAAGCCCGAGGGATCGTGGCGTCCAAAGCAGATGGTCTCCAGCGTGCCTATGCCTTCTAGATTGCCCACGCGGGCACGGCAGATGTTGTGAACGTGGATGTGCTTGTAGTCGAGCAGGTCCATGTCGTCCAGGCTCCATGACTCGCCGGCGATTGCCTCTTCACCCTTCCAGGTGGCGTGTCCCCACTCGGGATGCTGGTAGCCGATGCCGAGCAGGTGCAGCCGTATCATGGGCTCGAGTTCTATGTGCAGGCTCTCGCCGCCGGGACGCAGGAGGTCGAACTCGGCTCGCTCCGGGCAGCGGGTGCCGGGCTTCCAGTGTATGCGGTGGCTAACGGTTTGTATGAGCTCGGTGCCGGGGTCATCGCCGCTGGGAATGTCATCGGGTGAATCGTAGACGGGTAGCAAGTGCGCGCTCAGCTGCGTGGGGGTGCCGTCGCGGTCTTCGAAGGTGCCGAACTGGCTTGAGAAATCATCGAACATCAACGGGCACCAGACCCAGTACACACCGGGCTCAGTGGTGAGCTTGCCGGGTGCGCCGGCCTCGGGCTCGCCCACCGGGCGCACGCCCCAGCTCCTGTCGCGGGTGCCCGGCCATCGCGCCGGGTCCACGTCCACGCGTGTGCCACTCGCCGAGACATGGCCCTTCCAGTTTCCCATCTGCGTGTAGCGGGTCGTGTTCATGATGAGCCGGCCGTCGTCGTACATCACGTTGCGCGGTTCCTGGTGGGGAGCCGTGCGAGCCACGAAAGTGAGGTCAGCCGAAATGCCGGTCTCGTTGTCGTCCAGCCGCACGCGCACTTGTCGCAGGGCTTCGACTATTTCGATGCTGAGCGGGCCTACGTTCATTTCCGCGCGCTCGTGCGGGGCGCGACGCGATGCGTGGAAGGCGTGCTGGCGGCCGTCGAGGACCACGGTAAGGTGCGCGTCCATCACCAGCCGGTTGGGGTACAGGCCGAAACCAACCTCGAAGGTGCAGTCGCCGTTGCGCGAGTAGCCGTTGAACCAGTATCGATCGTAGAAGTTGCGATCACTGGGGTCGGGCTGGGTCACCGGCTCGGCCGTCTGGTGGATCATGTACTCGTCGAACTGCGTGATCATGCCCCTTTGTACTACCGTGCTGTCCCCAATGGGAAGAGGCTCACGGCCGGGCGGCGGTATCGGGTGCTGGTTGACAGAGAACAGGGTTGGGCGCTAAGAAAATAACCATGAAAAACAACGTGGGGCTATTCCTGGCCAAGCGGGCCGAACTGGATTCCGATGTCGAAGCTTTCGTGGGCGTGGAGTCCGGGCTGCGATTGACCTACCGGGAGTTCAACGAGCGCTCCTGCCGGACGGCGAATGCGCTTGTCGATCTTGGGGTAAGCAAGGGCGACCGCGTGGCGTTACTCATGATGAACGGCGCCGAGTACATCGAGTCGTTTTTCGCTATCGCCAGGATAGGCGCCATCGTGGTGCCGCTCAACTGGCGGCTGGTGGCCGACGAGCTGTCCTTCATACTCTCGGACAGCGGCGCCACGGTGTTGTTGTTTGACGGTGAGTTTGCCGAGGTGGTGGCCGCGCTGCAGGGGCGACCCGATGCGACGGCGGTGACCACCTGGGTGCAGGCGGGCGATGACCAACGACCCGACTGGGCTTTGTCGTACGACGAGCTGCAGCAGAAGGCCGACTCTGCTGCGCCCGAGACCGGGGCCGCTGACGACGACGATCTCTACATAATGTACACCTCGGGGACGACTGGTTTACCCAAGGGCGCGGTACACACGCACGCGTCGGCCATGTGGGGGGCCTTGACGATAGCCGCTACCGCCGACATGCGTCACGCCGACCGTTACATGGTTACCCTGCCGTTGTTCCACGTCGGCGCGCTTACCCCGATGCTCGTCAATGTCTACAAGGGTGGCACGAACGTGGTAATGCGTGCGTTTGACCCGGTGCGAGCCTGGCAGATCCTGGAAGAAGAAAAGATTGACAACCTGCTGCTGGTGCCGGCGATGCTCAATTTCATGCTGCAGGTGCCCGACTTCGACAAGTACGACCGCAGCCGCCTGCGCTGGTGTATGAGCGGCGCCGCCCCTGTACCGGTCAATCTTATCGAGCGCTGCGCCGAACTGGATATAGAAATCCAGCAGGTCTACGGCATGACCGAGTCCTGCGGGCCGGCCTGCCTGTTGACCTCGGCTGATTCGTTGCGCAAAGCAGGGTCTACCGGCAAGGCTTTCTTTCACACCGACGTGCGCGTCGTCGACGAATCCGGCGACGACGTCGCGCCCGGAGAGGCCGGCGAGGTCTGGATTCGGGGCGCCCACGTGATGAAGGAGTACTGGAACCGGCCCGAGGCCACCGAGGAGACCCTGGCCGGCGGTTGGCTGCACTCGGGAGACATCGCGACGGTGGACGACGAGGGTTTCATCTACATACAGGATCGTATGAAGGACATGATCATTTCGGGCGGCGAGAACGTGTACCCCGCGGAGATAGAAAACGTGTTGCTCGACTGCGAGGGCGTGGCCGACGCGGCCGTCATCGGCCAGCCGAGCGAGAAGTGGGGCGAATCGCCGGTGGCCGTGCTGGTGGGTTCGGCCGGCGCGGTAGACCCCGGCGTAGTACTCGAGCACTGCAAGACCCGCCTGGCCGCCTTCAAGAGACCGGTGGCTGTTGAGATGGTCGACGAGATTCCTCGCAATCCGTCGGGCAAGATACTCAAGCGCATACTGCGCGAGCGCTACCCCGGGCCTGCGCCCGCCTGAGCTGCCCCCTCGGCGTTACTGCTAGTCACGACTCGAGCGGGCCGCTGCGAAAGCCCCGTAAACAGCGTGCATATGCACTTGTTTGTAAAAAGAGATTGACGCTTCCCCGTAGAACGTGTATATACACAGACATGGGAAGTGAAGGACACAAGGCCCTCGACGCCGCCGGCGCGAGCGAGGTCGCCCACGGCTGTGCGTGTTTCAATATACGCCGTGCGGCCAGGGCTGTTACCCGCCTTTACGACGACACCATCAGGTCCACAGGGCTAAAATCTTCGCAGGTCATGCTGCTCATGGGCGTGCGTGCCATGGGCCCGGTAAGCGTGGGCAACCTGGCCGAGGAAGCCGTGCTTGACCGCACTACGCTTACCCGAAATCTGCGCCCACTGGAGCGTGACGGACTGGTTCGCATAGAGCAGGGCGTGGACAGGCGCGAGCGGGTGGTAAGTCTTACCGCCAAGGGAGACAGCAGGCTCAAGGTGGCGATGCCGGTGATGCGCAAGGCGCAACAGAAGGTGGAGA
>CAUZFM010000124.1:0-5237 GCA_963579235.1 uncultured Binatia bacterium (SeqCode) | reverse complement strand
CTGCTGTCGGCGATTGAATCCGATGACATAGACTTGCGGGTTACCCTGCTGGAAATAAACAGAAAACTCGGCGCACGCCGCCGTCCGACGCCTACCACGAGGCCGGGTACGACTTCCACCAGTTCGACGATAGCGGCGCTCACGGCCACGATGGAAGTTAAAACCTTCATGCAGGAGCAGTTGTGAAAGGCTTGATGCAGGCCGTTGCCCTTATGCTGGTAGTGCTGGCCGCTATCCTGGGCTGGCGTATTGTTTCGGTGGTCAGCATCCAGCCACCGCTTTTCAGCCAGGAACCTGTTCAGCTGCGCGGAGAGTCTTTGCGGCCCGCTCCCACGGGCTCTGCAGCCACCGGCCCGGTAATAAAGGCTATACTGGACGGCAACCTGTTTGAGACCGAGAGAGGCTACCGGGAAGATATTATCGAAGTGGAGACCCAGGTCGCTCTTCCACCCCCCACGAACATCGTTTTGAACGGCGTAATTTCGATTTCAGGCCAGCCGGTGGCGATTATGAACGACACCAAGTTAGGCAATGCGCAGCTTTCTGTCAGCAAGGGTGATATGATCGGGGATTACGAGGTCGGTGAGGTCATGCCCAACGGGGTGATTCTCCTCGGAGCGGGGGGGCAGCAGTTTTCCGTGGGGTTACAGGTTCGTAAGGGTCCAGGGGTGAGAGCGCGCACGCGTGCGGCTGCGGCGCGTCCCACTACTCGCGCTACCAGCACCAGCCGGGCGACCACCGCAGCTGAACGGGCATCGACCGCTTCGGCAAGGGCGGCGAGGGCGGCGGCAACCAGGCCGCCGACCGCCGCCAGGACAGGCGTTTCAAGGTCGATACCGAGAGGAAGACCAGCCGGTGCTGGCGAGGTCGAGAAACCCGAGACGGTAACCTCGAGTGCGGCCCAGGCTCGCTTGGAGGCTCTCAAGCGCCTGCGGCAGGCAGCAACCCAGGCCAGGTAAAGAGTGATGTATACTAAATCGTCCTACTGGGTACGCTTTTCCCAAAAAACGCTGTTGGTCATTACGGCTGCTTGCCTGCTAGCGATCGTCTTTCATGCACCCGCCGCTTTTGCAGAGAAACTCCCGGGCGTGGGTGATGAGATGCCGGACGCCACGCAGAAGCGTCCTGTCCAGGTCGAGAGCGGAGACCTCAGCCACGCGGCCAAGCTCGGCCGGTTCGTGGAGTCGGAGTACAAGCGCAAGCACGAGGAGCAGGGTGGCGAGGCAGTGAAGTCGGCGCCGGTCCCGGTCCAGCCGGTCGCAGCAACGGTTCTTACCTCCGTCGGGGATTATCTCAGCGTCGGAGAAGCCGACGCCGAATCGGTGGTGCTCAACTTTGAGGGCGCAGACATACGCGAAGTCATCTTCGCCTTGGCCAGCTCGCTGGGTATCAACTACTGGATTGATCCGCGCGTGGCCGGCCAGGTAACGGTCCGTACCACGGGTCGCATTTCGCGTGACGACCTCATGCCGGTTTTTCACCAGGTGCTGCGCAACAACGGTTTTGTGGCGGTACTCGAAGGTGACATTCACTCGATAGTACCGGCCGAAGAAGGCCGCACGCGCGTGCAGGCCGGAAAGGATACCGAACAGGGCGGTTTCGTGATGGAGCTGATCAAGGTCCGCCACGTCAACGCCGAAGAGCTGGTCACAGTACTGCAGCCCTTCGTGTCGCCCGGCGGTGACGTTGTGGCCTACCCACGCAGCAACCTGGTGATAATTACAGAGTTGGCTTCGCGGGCCGACCGTTTGCTCGAGCTGCTGGGCACGTTCGACACCGACACCTTCGGCGACCTGAGCGCTCGCATATACCACGTAGAGCACGCGTCACTCGAAGAAGTAGCCGAGGAACTCTGGGCTGTGCTGGAGAGCTACCAGGTTTCGAGTACGGGTGCTGGCGTGTACATTATCCCACTGCTTCGACTCAACTCGCTGGCGGTGATCGCTTTCGATCCGTCGATCTTTGTCAACGTTGAACTGTGGCTTGGCCTGCTCGACGTCCCCGCGGAGGGCGGCTCCATCCGCCAGGTGCACGTCTACCATGTAGAGAACACCAAGGCTGTTGACCTGTCGGATATTCTCAACGACATTTTTTCCGAAGAGGGCGGTCAGGGAGGCAAGCGGCGCTCGCGTTCCGGTGAGCTGGCCGAGGCCAACGCCGGCCTCGGGGCCGGGCTCGGGTCGTCGGCCCAATCGCGGCAGGCGAGGGGCGGGGACCGGCGTGGCGCCACCCAGCGTGGTGCCTCGCGCAGGGGACAGCCCGGCGGTACGCCAAGGGCGCGAACCAACATCGCTGGTGGCTTCGGGCAGGATTCTGTCCTCGAACAACCGGGAGCACTGTTCGAGCAGGAAGTGCGCATAGTAGCCGACGAGGTCACCAACTCGCTGGTAATCATAGCTACGCCTCGCGACTACGGCACGGTGGTGGGCGTGCTGCGCCAGCTGGATGTGGTGCCCCGGCAGGTTCTCATCGAAGTTCTCATAGCCGAAATCACACTCGGCGAGGCCATGAGTTTCGGTTTCACGCAGAAGCTCAGCGGCAATAACGACGCCTCCAGCGGCGGCCCGACTGTTGACCCCGGCGGTAGTTTTTTAGACATGTTCGGCGAGGCGGTTCGGCTTACCGGCGACCTCGGCGGGTCGGGCATGACGGGCGTGTTCACCAAGTTTCGTGGCAGCCTGGCCGTGTACGAGGCCACCCTGAAAGCGCTTGCCACGCAGAACCGCCTGAAGGTGCTTTCTAGGCCCCAGATCATGACGGCTGACAACCAGGAAGCCAGTATTCTGGTTGGCAACGAAGTGCCAATAATCACCAGCCAGGTCGACTCCAACTCGGCGGTCGGTGGGTCAACCGGAACCCGCAACGAAGTCCAGTACCGCGACACCGGCATAATTGTCAGGGTGCTGCCGCAGGTAAACTCCCAGGGCCTGGTCAACCTCAATATTTCTCAGGAAGTAAGCGCTATCGACCAGCCGGCACTGCAGGTAGGGTCGGGCGACGATGCCTCGACGGTGATTAACTCGCCTACTTTTATAACCCGTGAAGCCGAGACTACCGTGGTCGTGCAGAGTGGGGAGACCGTGGTCATAGCCGGTATAATCGATGAGAAAGAGACCACTGTCGAAAGCGGCGTCCCGTTTCTCAAGGACCTGCCAGTACTCGGGCAGTTTTTCCGTGACCAGAGCTCTGAAATCAGCCGTACCGAGCTGGTGATACTGATCACCCCCTACGTTGTGCGCGATCGCGAAGAGGCGCGCCTGGTGTCCGAAGACTACAAGGACCGGGTGGAATATCTCATGGGAGAACCCAACCTTTTCGGCGCCAAGGACCTTGGCGGCAGCCACACGGTCATACTGGGCGGCTGAGTCCGGGCAGCTCGTCCACGGCTGCGATGCTCAGCTCATTGCGTGAAGCCCGGCAGCGACTGGAATTTTACCGCGGAAAAGGGCATGCTTGGCACTACGGACCCGGTCAGGGTCTGTTAAAAATAACGGGCCTGGGCCCACTCAGCGGAGGTCTGCGGCCCGATGGCCACGATAATAACTGACGATTGTATCAACTGCGCGGCCTGTGAGCCCGAGTGCCCTAACACGGCTATTTACCAGGGCGATATCGAGTACGAGCAGGACGGCGTTAAGCACGCTGCCCTGTCTGCGGATTTCTTCTACATAGTGGGTGACAAGTGCACGGAGTGCGTGGGGTTTTTCGACGAGGAAGCTTGTGCCGTGGTCTGCCCGGTGGACTGCTGCGTACCCGACCCCGAACGCCCTGAGAGCGAGCAGCTGTTGATCGAACGTGCCCGCGTCCTTCATCCGGATACCGAGTTTGCCGAGGGCTTTCCTTCTCGCTTTTCCGGGGGCGGCGGGGGTGATCTGGCTGCCGGCGATTCGGTCACTGGAGATATGGTTTCTGGTGACTCTGCGAGCGCCGATGGCGTGGCCGCGGCTGCCGTACAGACGGCGGCTCCCGTACAGGCGGCGGCTCCCGTGCAGGTGGCATCCGGGAGTTCGATTGGCCGGGTCGAAAAGGCCGTCAGGCCTGGCAACACGGTGGTGGCTTGGGGCAATCCCGGTGAGCGTTCCGAGGCCGAACTGGGCCTGGGTTATCGTGAGGTTGTCGACATGGCCGAGGAGCCCGTGGGTGGGGTCACATCCACCTTGCGCGGCCTGGGCGCGCTGTTGCTTGCTCCATTGCTGGGTGGGCTGGGACACGGACCGAAGGCGGCCATCGAAGCGGCGGTGGGCAACCGGGCGTTTTTCAACGTGCAGACTTCCACGGCTCTTAACGTGGCCAATAACTTCATCCTGTACCCCTTGCTGGCGATGGGCACAGGCCTTGCCCTGGGAGCGCGTCCTTTTACGGAGGATGACAAGGGTTGGATTTTCATAGGCGTGGTCATTGCACTGCTGGAGAGCATGGTCCGTTTGCGGCAGGGGCTGCGGGGCACGCCGGTAGCCGAGATGAAGATGGGCGCGAGCCTCTACGGATTTCCGCTGGGACTTCTGGTGCAACCGCTGCTCGAGCGGCTCACCGAGACTGGTAGCAGCGGTGCGGTTCCCGTCGAGGGCTTTCACGGCGGCGAGTTCGAAGAAAAACGTGAACGCCAGCGACGCTACGGGGACGTGTACACCATTGAAGATCTTCCGCGGGGTTACAGGATCAGGCTGGAATTGCCCAGGGTTATTCCCCCGTCGGCCATCAGAGACGAGCTGGGAATCGGCGACGAAATGCCCGACTACGACCTGTCGGTCAGCGTGCAGGGCGACTCGATCACGGTAAAGGGTTCGGTGGTAGACGAAAAGCTCAGGGCTATATTTGGCGTGTCTTCGTCCTGCCCGGCCGATTTTCAGACGCGGATTTCCCTGGACCAGCCGCTGGGCGGCTACCGGCAGCGCTACTCCGACAAACTGCTCGAGATAGTGGTCCTCAAGCAGGCCACCTGAAAGGGAACGGCGTATGGACGCGGTACAACTGCTCGGGCTAGAGTGCGAATTGCCAGGGGAGGCCGTAAGTGACGCCGAGCTGGCGGCAATACTGGATTGCAGTGAGGACGTCGTTGCCGGTTTTTCGCAGGGTAAGCTGCGGCACCACGCTCCCGACGGCACGGGGCCGTCCCACCTGGCCTGCGCGGCTGCTGAGCGCTTGCTGAAAAGGCTGGCCCTGGAGCCGGCCGATGTAGACTTAGTGGTGTTTGCAACCAACACCCCCGACTTCTTTTTTCCCGGCTCCGCCTGCCT
>CAUZFM010000123.1:0-5245 GCA_963579235.1 uncultured Binatia bacterium (SeqCode) | reverse complement strand
GCTTCGCAGGCCGCAAGCCAGGGATCCCGATCGGGGGCCAGCAGGGCTATCGACGGTACGCGGCCACTGCTGTCTATGCCAAGCAGCAGGCCTGTACCGCGGGAGCTCACCCGCCGACTATTCGAGAAATGTCGTTATAAACTACCAGGATCATGAGCGCGACCAGCACCAGCACCCCGACCTGCTGCACGAGGTCGCGAGCCCTGTCGGGCAACGGGCGCCCACGAACGGCTTCGTAGGAAAAGAAAGCCAGGTGACCACCGTCGAGCCCCGGTATGGGAAGCAGGTTGATGATGCCCAGGTTAACGCTCAGCAGGGCCATGAAGTGCAACAGCGGCTCCATACCGCGGTTGGCGCGGCGGCCCGCTTCCTGGGCTATGCCTATGGGGCCGGCGAGGTCCGACATGGAGAGCCGTCCCTGTACGAGCCGTGAGAGTGTTTCGAGTATCACCACCGACCAGGTCCAGGTGTAGCGGGCCCCCAGTACCACCGACTCCACCGGGCCCACGTCCTGGCGCTCGGACGCGCGGTGCACACCGATGACCCAGGCCGTGCCGATTTCTTCGCCCAGGTAGTCCCTGCGCACCCTCGACTCGGGCGTTACCGTGAGCACGCGTTCTTCGCCCTGCTCGGAAAGCACCGCGAGTTGTATTTCGCGACCTTCGCTGGCCGTTATGCCCGCGTGCAAGCCGTCCCAGTTGCCCAGGGACTGCCCGTCTATGGCCGTCACGAGGTCACCGGCCGCCAGGCCCGCAGCCTGGGCCGGAGAATCGGCCACGACCCCACCCACCAGGGCCTTGTCGCTGGTGATCTGGTTGCCCCAGGTCATCATGATGACCGTGAACAAGAGGAAGGCGAAAATCATGTTTATTGCCGGGCCGGCCACAACGATCATGGCCCGCTGGTAGAGCGGCCGATCAGGAAATCCCCGGCCGGCCACCTTGGGAGCAAATTCATCGATTTCGCCCGCCATGCGCACGTAGCCACCAAGCGGGATCAGCGAAAAGCGGTACTCGGTTTCCCCTCGCTGTATAGAGAACAGCTTGGGCCCGAAGCCGAAGGAAAACACCTGTACCTCGGTGTTACACTTGCGTGCCACAATGAAGTGGCCCCACTCGTGGACCATGATAACCACCGCGAGAACGGCGATCGCTGCTAAGATTCCAATCGGTGTCATAAAAAGCGGCGCCCGTGACGGTCAGCCAGTGACAAGGATAGCATAGTAATAGACGAAGACTATCGGCAAAACGAGGCTGTCGGTCCTGTCGAGTACCCCCCCGTGGCCCGGCAGTATCCAGCCGGAATCCTTGGTCCTGTAAGCCCTTTTGATCATCGACTCCAGCAGGTCACCGAGCTGGGCCAGCACCGACATGACGCCGGCTACGAACAGTGTTTCGAAAAGACCCAGCCTGTGCAGGATCAGCGAGTTGACGAGGATGCCGGCCACCAGGCTACTGCCAAAACTGACCAGCGAGCCTTCGACGGTTTTGTTCGGGCTCACACTGGGCCAGAGCTTTCGTGTGCCCAGCATTTTGCCGCCGAAATAGCCGCCCACGTCGCCGGCCATGACCACCGCGAAGACGAAGAACACCCAGGAGGGGCCATCGCCACCGGGCAGGCCCCGGATCCAGATCAAGTGCGGAAGCAGGGCACCGCCGTAGAGCGCGCCCAGCAGCACCTGGCCGGCGCTGTTGACGCTCTGGCCCATGTCGCGGGCGGTCGCGAGGGTGGCCACCAGGGTAAGGATGAGGCAGGCCACTATGCCGGCCGACAGGGCCGCGCCCCCGGCCAGGCCACCTGGCACCAGCACCATCGATGCCGCGATCATCATGCCACCGAGGGTCGTCAACGTGGCGGCCCCGGGCACACTAGACAGGGCCATGAGCGAAAACTCTCTCAGCGCCACCCAGGTGGCAAACAACACCACGCCGTTGAAGATCCAGGCCGGCGCAAGGAAAAACAGCCACGCCAGCAGGGGAATGGCGACCGCGGCCGTAAACAGGCGGGATCTCAACAAGCCTTCACGCCTCCACCGCCAACTGGCCGTTGGCACGGCCGAAGCGGCGGTCCCTTTGCGCGTACCAGTTGATGGCCTCAATAAACTGGTCGCGCCGGAAGTCCGGCCAGGCGACGTCGGTGAAGTACAGTTCACTGTAGGCACACTGCCACAGCAGGAAGTTAGATATGCGCAGCTCGCCGCTGGTGCGTATGAGCAGGTCGGGGTCGGGTAGCCCGGCGGTCATCAACGACCCGGCCAGGCGCGATTCGTTTATCTGCTCGGGCTTGAGCTCGCCGTCGCGCACCTGCCGGGCCAATTGCCTGGCCGCGCCAACGATGTCCTGCCTGCCCCCGTAGCTCACGGCCAGCACCACGGTCATGCGATCGTTGTCGCGCGTCTCGGCCTCCACCGAACGCAGGTCGGAGAGCACCTCGGGCGGAAGCCGGCGCAGGTTACCCACCGCCTTCAAGCGGATGCCGTAACGCATCATACGACTGAGCTCGGTGCGGCAGTAGCGCCGCAGCAGTTTCATCAAGGCCTTGACCTCCGACGGAGGGCGGCTCCAGTTCTCGGTAGAGAAAGCGAACAGGGTGAGCACCTCGACGCCGATCTCGCGCGCGGCTTCGACCACCTCGCGCACCGAGTCCTTCCCCTTGCGGTGACCCTGCAAGCGGCTCAGACCACGCGCGCCCGCCCAGCGGCCGTTACCGTCCATTATGACGGCGACGTGCCGGGGCACCCGCCCTTCCCAATCAGGCGACACCCGCGACAAGACCGTCAGACGGCCATTACCTCTTCCTCTTTCACCTTGGCAATTTCGTCGACCTTCTTGACAAAATTATCGGTGAGTTCCTGCACCCGGCCCTGGGCCCCGCGCATCTCGTCGTCGCTTATGTCCTTGTCCGAGTTGAGCTGCTTGAGCATGTCGTTAGCGTCGCGCCGATGGCTTCGCAGAGACACGCGATGGTTCTCAGCCTCGCGCCCCACCTGCTTGACGAGATCCCGCCTGCGCTCCTCTGTGAGCTCGGGGATGGAAAGCCTGATGAGCTTGCCGTCGTTTGACGGGTTGAGCCCGAGATCAGCAACAGAGATTGCCTTTTCGATGGCCGGGATCGTGGCCTGGTCAAAGGGTTGCACCACCAGTAGCCGGGACTCGGGGACGTTGATCGACGCCAGCTGGTTCAGGTGGGTAGCCGCGCCGTAGTAGTCAACCATCACGGCGTCGAGCAGGGCCGCGTTGGCCCGTCCCGTGCGAACGCGGCCAAGGTCGTGAACAAAAGAGCCCACCGTTGACTCGAGCTCGGCCTCGAGGGTTTCAATTACTTCGTCTATCAATCCGTTTCCTCCCCTACCAGCGTACCTATCTGCTCACCCATCACGGCCCTGAGGATATTACCGGGAGTAGTCGCGTCAAAGACTATTATAGGCATCTCGTTTTCCATGCACAGGGTCACCGCAGTGGAGTCCATCACGGTCAGCCTGCCGTTGAGAACGTCGAGGTAGGACAGGCGGTCGTAACGCCGGGCGTCCTTGTTTTCTTCGGGGTCGGCGTCGTAGATACCGTCAACACGGGTGCCCTTCATGATCACCGCCGCGCCCATCTCTATAGCCCGAAGGCTGGCGGCCGTGTCGGTTGTGAAGAAGGGGTTGCCGGTGCCGGCGGCAAAAATAACCACGCGGCCTTTCTCGACGTGGCGCTGCGCGCGGCGACGGATATAGGGCTCAGCCACCTGCTGAACGTCGATGGCCGACATCACCCGCGTGGCCACGCCCGCTTTCTCAAGCGCGTCCTGCAAGGCGAGGCTGTTGAGTATGGTCGCGAGCATGCCCATGTAGTCGGCCGTCGCGCGGTCGATGCCCATCTCGGCGGCCTTCATGCCGCGAAAGATATTGCCGCCACCCACCACGATGGCCAGCTCGCAGCCGGCCTCGCAAACGTCGCGCACCTCGGCGGCCAACGAAAGAAGGACACGGGGGTCGATACCGCTGCCGGCTTCACCGGCCAACGCTTCTCCGCTCAGCTTGAGCAGCACCCTTGAGAATTGTGGTTTATCGCCCGCCATCGTGACCGCACCGGCACTGTCGAACGGTCAGGTAGTCTGGCTGATCTGCTCGGCCACTTCCTGGGCCAGGTTCGCCACTCGACGCTCGATGCCCTCACCAAGCTGGTAACGCACAAAGCGACTGACCGCAAGAGGTCCACCAGCCGAGCCTGATTCCTTTTCGAGCAGATCCGAGATCGTAAGGTCGGTATCGCGCACGTATTCCTGCTCCAGGAGGCAGATCTCGCGAAAATACTTGTTGATGCGGCCCTCGGCTATACGGTCGAGAATTTTTTCGGGCTTGCCCGAGGCCAGGGCCTCGTTGCGGTAGATTTCTTTCTCGCCCTCAATCTCATCCGGATCCACGGAGTCGCGATCCACGTAGCGCGGAGCTGCCGCGGCCACCTGCATTGCTACCGAA
This sequence comes from uncultured Binatia bacterium (SeqCode), assembly GCA_963579235.1. Lineage (GTDB taxonomy): Bacteria > Desulfobacterota > Binatia > UBA1149 > UBA1149 > UBA1149. Next base: position 783 of record CAUZFM010000123.1, on the reverse strand, counting down.
CGGCACAGCTCCTGCTGCGGATCACCGGCACCCTCTATCTCGACCAGCACGCCGATCTTTCCACCCGCGTGCACGTAGGCACCGACTCTACCGCCGGCAGATTCGATTCGCACCCAGCGCCGCAGAGAGATCTTTTCGCCCATAGTCGTCACGGCTTCGGTAACGCGGGCAGCCAGGGTACCCCCGCTGGCCAGGGCGACGTCGTTGACGTCGGCACCCTCGCCCTCGGCAGCGCCTTCGACCGCGAGCAGGGCCTGCCCCAGCTCGGCGACCAGTGCCGCAAAGTCATCTGTCTTGGCCACGAAATCGGTTTCGCAGTTGAGCTCCATGGCCACCCCGCGGCTGCCACAGTCCGACACGAACAGTCCGACCAGCCCCTCGGCCGCCACCCGTCCGCCCTTCTTGGACGCGCTGGCCAGCCCGTGCTCACGCAGGGCCTTGATGGCCGCTTCCATGTCTCCGTCGACCTCGCCCAGGGCGCGCTTACAGTCCATCATGCCGGCGCCCGTGCGCTCGCGCAGTTCCTTTACCTGGGCGGCACTGACACTCAATCGCTGCTTCCCTGGGGCACCCGGGTGGTGGGAATAGTCCCGTCGGCGGGAGCTGCCGGGGCTGCGGGAGCGGCCTCTGCTGCGGGAGCTGCTGCGGGAGCTGCGGGAGCTGCCGGGGCTGCCTCTGCTGCCGGGGCTGCCTCTGCTGCGGGAGCTGCTGCGGGAGCTGCGGGAGCTGCCGGGGCTGCCGGGGCTGCCGGGGCTGCCGGGGCTGCCTCTACTGCCGGGGCTA
>CAUZFM010000122.1:0-5258 GCA_963579235.1 uncultured Binatia bacterium (SeqCode) | reverse complement strand
ACCGGGTGGGGCCCGGGGGGGCGGGGGGGGCCGGGGTCCCCCCGGCCCCCCGCGAACTGTTGTTCGGCGACGACTGGGAGTCGGACCCTTTCGTTTACTCGCTTTACGCTGACTTGTTGTCGGGAGACGTACTGCCAGACGACTGCGAGCGCCTTCTCAGGCGCTGCCGTGTTCATGCCGACTACCGGCGCTCGGTAATGGAACACCTGCGCCGCCTGGGCCCCGATCGTCCGAGCGTGGCCGGCGTCTTCATACTCGAGCGTCGCCAGCGCCCGGGAATGCCGCTGGACGTCTTCGGGCCGCGGATGAAGAGCTCCGGCAACTACCTGGAGTGCTCCTTGTGGCTGTACGCTATGGGGCTGCTGGATTCTCAGGGTGTCGCCGAGGTGGCCCTGGCCGCCGAGCTGGACGTGGCCACGGCGACACAGTCGTTTGAGAAGGTGGTCACTGCTGCGGCCGGAAACCAGCAGGCGGCGCGCGCGCGCCTGGAAGTCGCCAGGCTGGCGTTGACAGAAGCCGGCTTGCTCGACAGCGACGTGCCGCGCGCGAGCCTGGCCCAGCGAGTCAGGCTGGCGCTGCTGCAGCAACTTGGCCTCGATACGGCAGATCCGTTGGCTGACGGCAGTGCGGGCGAGCCGGGCCACGCGGGCTTTGTTCCCGATTACCACCGCCTTGTCGACAGTTGGTCGGCAAACGCGCGGCAGCAAGGCAACAAGTGAGTCCGGCGGGTCGCGCGTTTACTGTCGGCGGCGGCTGTGGTATCCAGCATGGACGGGCTTGGGCGGGTCCCGGTAAAATCTATGTCTGGACACTCAAAGTGGAGCTCGATCAAGCACAAGAAGGCGGCCGTCGACGCTAAGCGCGGCAAGCTCTTTACCAAGCTCATCAAGGAAATCACGGTGGCGGCCCGCGCCGGGGGCGGCGATCCGGCCGGTAACCCGCGCCTTCGCACCGCCTTCGCCACGGCCCGCAGCCAGAGCATGCCGCTGGACAATATCGAGCGGGCCATCAAGAAGGGGACCGGCGATCTTGAGGGCGCGGACTACCAGGAAATGTCTTACGAGGGCTATGGTCCCGCGGGCATGGCGGTAATCATCGAGTCTCTCACCGACAACAAAAATCGTACAGCGGCCGACATCAGGCATATTTTCAGTAAATTCGGCGGCAGCCTGGGCGAGAACGGCTGCGTGGGCTGGAACTTTGACCGGGTTGGGGAAGTGCGCGTGTCAGCCGAGGGCACGAGCGAGGAACAGCTTTTCGAAAGCGCCGTGGAGGCTGGCGCCTCCGACGTCCAAGCCGACGACGACGTGTTCGTGGTTACCCTTGAGGTCAAGGATCTAGACACCGTCCGGCAGTTGCTCGAGGACTCGGGACTGAAAGTGGAAAGTGCCGAGATAGTATTGCTGCCCAAAGAAACCGTGCGCCTGGAGGGCAAGGAGGCCGAGACGGCGCTCAAGCTGCTCGAAGCCCTCGACGATCACGACGACGTGCAACGGGTGTCCGCAAATTTTGAAATAGACGACTCCGAGGTGGAGCGGCTGTCCGCCTGAGCGGCGCCCTCCGGCTGCAGCAATGCTGGTGCTCGGAATCGACCCCGGCACGATCAAGATGGGCTGGGGTGTCGTAAGCGCCAGTGGCTCGCGCATGACACGCGTGGACTCAGGCACCCTGCTCCTGGGCAGGGGCGACACGGCCGGCCGCCTGGTCACCGTGTGGCGGGAGTTGCAGGAACTCATGCAGACCCATCAACCAGACGTACTGAGTCTCGAACGCAACTTCGTATCGCGTAACCCGCAGAGTGCGTTTCGTATAGGCGAGGCTCGCGGCGTGGTAATGGCCGCGTCCGCTTATGGTGGCGTTGAGCTCGCGGAGTACAGTCCGGCTGCCGTCAAGAAGGCCGTTGCCGGACACGGGCGGGCTGATAAGCAGGCCATGATAGTGGCGGTGTCGCGCATGCTATCGCTGGTGGACACTCCAGCGGAAGACGAGGCCGACGCCCTGGGACTGGCGGCCTGCCACATCCTGCGTCACGCCTACGATAGCAAGGTAGAAGGTGCCCTGGACTCCGCGCGTGGGGCTCGGCGGGCGCGTGGGCGCGCGGGGGTGGCCAGGCGATGATCGGTTTTTTACGAGGCATACTGCAGTCGTCCGACCCCGGCCAGGTCTTGATCGACGTAGGCGGCGTGGGTTACCAGGCCCGTGTTTCCTTCAACACATACAGTCGCCTGCCCGACACCGGCTGCGAGGTTTCTCTGCACGTGCTCACCAGCATGCGTGAGAACGCGCTCGAGTTGTTCGCCTTTCTAGACGAGAGCGAAAAGGAGCTGTTCAGCACCCTGAGGTCGGTGTCCGGCATTGGCCCTAGAATGGCGCTGGCCGTGTTGTCGGCCATACAGCCCGCCGAGTTAGCAAGAGCTGTGCTTGAGCAGGACGTAGCCACGCTGGTGGCGGTGCCCGGGGTGGGTCGCAAGACCGCCGAGCGCTTGCTGGTGGAGCTCAAGGGCAAGGTCGAGCAGCTCTCGGCTGCAGAACACAGCGACGTTGATACCGACGCGGTGGCCGCGCTTCTGGCCCTGGGTTACCGCAGGCAACAAGCCGGCGACGCCGTACGAGCCAGCCGTACCGATGCCGGTGACGACCTGCAGGGACTGATACGCATGTCGCTCAAGAGGTTGTCGGCGTGAGCGTTGACTCCGCTCCCGACGGCGTCGAACAGAACGCGTCGCCGCTCAAGCAGTCCGGAGATGTGACGGGTGAGCCGGGGTTGCGCCCGGCCACGTTGGCTGAGTACGTGGGCCAGCAAACCGTGCGAGAAAATCTCGACGTGGCCATGAAGGCGGCCCTGGGCCGTAACGAGCCCCTGGATCACGTGCTGCTCATGGGCCCGCCGGGCCTTGGCAAGACCTCGCTCGCGCACATCATCGCCACCGAGATGGGAGGTCATCTGCACGCGAGCAGCGGGCCGGCCATAGAGAAGGCCGGCGATCTTGCGGCCATCCTGACCTCACTTGAGCCCGGCGACGTGCTCTTCATCGACGAGATACACCGCCTGGGCAAGGCCATAGAAGAGATACTCTACCCTGCCATGGAGGACCGACGGCTCGATATCGTGGTAGGAGAGGGGCCCTCGGCCCGCAGCATTTCGCTGGACGTGGCGCCGTTCACACTCGTGGGTGCCACCACCAGGTCGGGCATGCTCACTGCGCCCTTGAGGTCGCGTTTCGGCTCTTCGTTCAGACTGGAGTTCTACTCGGCAGAAGAGCTTGAGCGGGTTGCTTCGCGTTCGGCCGGCCTGCTGGGCGTGGAGCTTGAGAGCGACGCAGCGCGCGAGTTGGCCCGCAGGTCCAGGGGAACGCCCCGGATAGCCAATAGACTATTACGGCGCCTGCGCGATTTTGCCCAGGTACGCGCGCAGGGCAGCGTCACCCTTCAGGTAGCGCTCGACGGCCTGGCCATGCTCAAGGTCGATGAGGCCGGTTTTGACGCCATGGACCGGGAATTCGTGCTCACCATCATCGACAAGTTTGATGGCGGCCCGGTGGGCCTCGATACACTGGCGGCAGCCATAGGCGAAGACGCCGGTACGCTCGAGGAACTGTACGAGACCTATCTCATCCGCACCGGCTTCGTGCAGCGGACACCGCGCGGCCGTGTGGCCACCGCGCGCGCTTACGAGCACTTCGGTCGTCGCGCGGGCGAGCGCCAGCCGGCGCTGTTCGAATGACCCCCGACGTCAGCACGACGTCGGCAGAGGAACGTCGGCGTCGTTGGCGCGAAGGCGCGATCATAGCCGCGGCCGGTGCCGCGGTCATGTTCTTTGCCTACTGGGAGTTCTCCAACCCCGGGCCCGGCGGCGGCTCCCAGAACGTCGTCTCCTTTCTGCTCATCAACCTCAACATCGTGTTGCTGCTGGTGGTGGCTTTTCTCGTGGTGCGCAACGTGATGAAGCTGGTGCTCGAGCGCCGCCGCGGGGTGCTGGGCAGCCAGCTCCGAAGCCGCATGGTGATGGCTTTCGTGTCGATCGCGCTGTTTCCGGCTGCACTGATGTTGTTGGTGTCCACGGTCTTCTTCACCAATTCCATCGACAACTGGTTCTCCAGTGAGGTTGAGCAGGCTCTGTCGGGTGCTTACAACCTGGCGCGGACCTACTACAGTGACTCGGCCGACACGGCCTCCCGCAGCGCCAAAGAGCTGGCCCTTTCGTTGCGCAAGGCAGGGTTGAATCGCCCCGGTGCGGCGGCAAGAGCCGAGGCGGTGTTGCGTGACCGGGAGGGCCACGCGCGCATTGCCTCGGTTAGGGTATTTAATTCCAGTGGCGAGGCTGTGCTCACCAGCGTGGGTGGCGCCGATCTCCTTGAGGCCGGTCCACCTGCGAGGGCGCTGGTCGAACGGGCGCTGGCCGGGCAGGCCGCCGTTGAAATAGAGCACGTGGGAGATGAGGACCTGCTGCGTGGTGTCGCCCCGGTGCTGGGTGCAGATGCTAATACCGTTGTCGGGGTGGTGGTTGTCGACTACCTGCTGCGCGCCGGCCCGAGGCGCTGGAGCGAAGACATACTCTCGTCGTTTCGCGACTACCGGCAGCTCAAGCTCAATCGTAAGCCCTTCAAGAGCTTGTACACGCTCACCATGGTTCTGGCCTCACTGGTGGTGGTGTTCGCGGCCACCTGGCTGGGCCTGTACCTCGCGCGTGGCATCACCGAGCCCATAGGGCGCCTGGCCGAAGCGACCCGCGAGGTAGCCGAGGGCAACTGGGAGGCCGAGGTCCCGGAGGCCGGTGGTGATGAGATGGGTACTCTGGTCAGGGGTTTTCGCTCGATGACAGCCCAGCTCAAGGCGGGCCACGACGCGCTCGATGAGCGCGCCCGCTATACCGAGAACATACTGCGGCACGTCGATGCGGGCGTGGTTTCGGTGGACGTTGACGGACTGGTGGCCACGGTCAACCCTGCGGCTGTGTCGTTGCTGGGCCTGAGCGATGTGGCCCCCCCCGGGCGCGACGCGGTGTCGCTGCTGGGGGAGGCCGGCTATGACACAGTCATAGAGCTGCTCGAGGACGTGCGTTCTGGCACCCTGCCTTCGGGCAGCAGCCGCAACGTCGACCGTGAAGAAGAGGGTCGCACCCTGCTCGTCACCGCTACGGAGCTGCGCCGTCGCTCGGGTGAGAAGGCCGGCTCGGTGCTCTTCTTCGAGGACGTATCGCAGATCGCAGCTGCCGAGCGCATGGAGGCCTGGCGAGAGGTCGCCCGCCGGGTGGCGCA
>CAUZFM010000121.1:0-5343 GCA_963579235.1 uncultured Binatia bacterium (SeqCode) | reverse complement strand
CGCTCGGCGGGTCGGCCACCTCGGCATACGACGCGGCGGGCAACCCCGTCAACGTGTGGGGCGACGGCGCAACCTCGGGGTTGCCCACGACGCTGACGGCCGACGGTGGCTTCCAGACCACCACGCAGAGGTGGTGGGCAGACCCCTTGCTCAATAAGCATGGCCAGGACCGCAGCATAAGAACGGTGTTTACCCACGATCACTTTTTTCCGTCCACCGGCCAGCAGCACGGTTTTTACAACGCGCTAACCATAGAACCTGCCGGTTCGCACTGGCTCACGCCCGACCTGACCGATGATCTTTCGCTGCCGCTCGACCCCGCCCGCGGTGTGGGTACTCAGGCATACATAGTTGCCGCGGATAGCAAGACCTGCACGGTGAGCGGGGAGGCGGTAGCCGTTGAACCGTTGCCCTGCAACTCGGACTCCGACTGCCCTGACGAAGAATGGTGCCTGAATATGGACCACCGTGAGTTTATGATGGCGGTGGCTGACCTGGCTCTGCTGTACACCCCGCAGGGTGTGCCCATAGGCGCGCCGGCCCAGCCAGAGGCCATATCACTTAAGGGTGGAACAGACGTGGTAAACTACCGCAACGAACCTTTTGCCGGACGCGGTGGCCCTCACCCCGACGATGATCTGGAGGACCTGGATGCGGGTGACGGCGTACCTTCCGACGTGTTCAGCTCCTGGGTAAACGGCGACCCCTTTACCGAGATATTCAAGGCCCGCGAGGGCGAACGAATGCAGGTACGGCTTGTACAGGGCGCACACCAGGCCCAGCACAGCTTCAATGTTCACGGTGGGTTGTGGCCCGAGAGCATAGACGAACCTGACTCCCCGATGGTTCAGGGCCAACCCATAGGTATATCCGAGCACTTCGAGTGCGACCTGGGCGTGGCTCCGCCGGTGACCGGCGGCGGCGTGGCCGATTACCTGTACCATTTCGGCGCCAATGATCATTTGAACGACGGAAGCTGGGGACTCATACGCGTGTTTGCTGACGGGCTTTCTTTTGATGCCAGCGACTCTGATCTCAGGTTGGCCCAACTGGCCGCCGCTGCCTCCGGTGAGCGCAACGACTGCCTGGAGAATTCGCCCGCGCGCCTGTTCGAGGTCGAAGCCTGGCGAGCCGCCGACCTGCTGCCGGGCGGCAGGTTGGTGTACAACCAGCGCGAGGACATTTACGACCCCAACGCGCGTATCTTCTTGCTGGCCGAGGACCGGGCCGCACTGGCGGCGGGTACCAAGGCCGTCGAGCCGCTGGTGCTCAGGGCCAACTCAGGTGACTGCATCACGGTGTCGTTGACTAACCACATGCCAGACACCGAGGTATCGATGCATCCGCAGCGCGTGTCCTACGACGTACGTTATTCCGACGGTGCTAACGTGGGCTTGAACTTTCTCCAGACCGCTATGCCCGGTGAGACTATCAACTACCACTGGTACGCCGGCTATACGTGGCATGGATATTCCGAAGCGGAGGAGCTGGGCCCGGGCAACCTGCGTTCCTACGGCGACTTCCTGGTCGATGCTCGGCAAGGCTTGCTCGGCGCATTGGTAATAGAAGAAGCCGGTGCCAGCTGGGCCGACACCGAGACCGGCATGGCGGCTTCGTCGGGAACAGCGGTAGACGTGACCACGGCCGATGGTGAAACCTTTCGCGAGTTCGTAGTTCTCTACCAGGAAGACCTGGACTTGTTCACAGGCCAGGGAAGGATTCCCGACGCCAAGGTCGACCAGGCCGAGAAGGCGTTCAATTACCGAACCGAGAATTTCTGGGCGCGCCTGGGTGTACCCACGGCCGTTGATCTCAACGACGTGGCGTTCCCGGCCGACTTCTTCAGTGGGCCCATCGAGACACCGTTGTTCAGGGCAGCCGACGGGCAGAAGGTTCGTTTCCACGTACTGCAGCCCTCCGGCGGTCCCCTGCAGCACACCTTCCTCGTGCAGGGGCACGACTATCCGGACAACCGCCAGCCGAGACGGGGCACCGGGGGAGCGAGCGTTATAGCCCCCTTCGTGGCCCGTACCATGGACCTGGAAGGCGGCGCGCGCGCCGGCACATGGCTCTATCACGACGGAACGGGGCACGGCCGGGCGGGTGGCCTCTGGGGCCGGCTGGAAGTCGACTGACGGCTATAGCCCGGCAATTGGCCCGGTCGCTGCCGGGTTAACTCGCTCAGCCCCCCGAACGGGGGGTACGGGCTGCTGTTTCCCCGTTTGGGGGCTTGTTGAACTCCCCCGACAGGGTAACTTTTTATAAGGGGTTACAGCTTGCGGGGGTTTCTTAAATACGAACGAAAGGTCGAATTGCTGGTGGTGGCCCTGTTGCCGCTGGCCCTGCTCCTGGGCTGCCCGGTGCCGGTGGATGCCGAGGATTCCAAGCCTGCGGGCGTTGAATTCTCGGTACACAGCCTGGATTCCGAGGCGGGTCAGGCAATCAGGGCGGGCGGGGACCTTCTGGTCAAGTTCCGACTGTCTGATCCCGATTCGGGTTTTGGACTGTCGCAGCTGCACCCGGCTGCCTGGCTCAGCCCGCGCGAGAAGGGCGCTCCCGCTCCGTCGCAGCAGGAGTGCGAAAACCTGATACGCGCCATGGGGCAGTTCGGTGTCACGCACGCCGACGACGATCTCAACGGTTACTACATCCTCACGCTCAACGCTGACAATTCAGTCTCCATTCTCAACCCCATGGTCAACCTGAACACTTCCAACCAGAAGGCCCATATTATCCTGGACGGCGAGGCGCACGCATGGGATTTTGACCCCAACACGGCGCTGGCCTGGGTGACCTTGCCCGACGATAACAAGGTGGCCGTTGTTGACGTGAAGGGCCGACGAGTCGCTGCCTACCTGGCAGTGGGCAACGCGCCGCGGGCGATAGAAGTACAGCCCGACGGTCGTTTTGTGTGGGTGGGCAACGACGACTCGGGCACCGTCAGCGTGATGGCCCCCGGCGGCCAGCGACAACTTCGTTCGATCGAAGTGGGGCGAGGCCCGATAGATTTTGCCTTCGACCAGCAGGGGCGCTACGTGATCGTGTCGGCGGGGGGCGCCGGTCGCGTGTCGGTGATCGATACGGGGAGCATGAAAGTCGTGTCTTCTCTTGAAGTGGGCGAAGGCTCACTTCAGGTCGCCTGGGCGGAGCTGGCCGGCGCTTTTTACCTGCTCAATCCTTCGCTCAACACGGTTACGGTTGCTTACCCTCGCGAGGGCCGGGCAGCCGTGGAGATCGATGTCCCCGAGGGCGCTACGACGCTTGAAGCCGATCGGCAGGGGCGCTGGGTATTCGTGGTCAACCCCGAGGCGCGGGCCGTTGACATCATCGATACCGCAGCTGCGAGGCTGTCGCGCAGGGTAGCGCTCGAGGAAAAACCCAGCCACGTTCTTTTCAGCTCGATCTTCGCCTACGTCTACCACGCCGACAGCTCCAACCTGTCGCTGGTAAAGCTCTCTGCGCTTGCGGATGCTGAAGCTGCTCCGGTGCTGAAAATCCCCATGGGAGTTGAGCGACCCGAGGGAAGAATGGTGCGCCCGGGCCTGTTGCCCATGGATCTTTTGCCCGATGAGGGCGGCGCCGTGGTGGCCAACCCGGTCGAGAAGGTCATCTATTTTTACGCCGACGGAATGATGTCACCCATGGGTTCGTTCAAGACCTGGGCGTCCAACCCGCTGGGCGTGATTCTCTACGACCGCTCGCTGCGAGAGCGCGGCACTTCGGGCGTCTACGAGACGGTTACCCGGCTGGACGAACCCGGGGTGTACGACGTTCCCTTCGTGCTGGGCAGCCCACGGGTGGTGACCTGTTTTGAGTTCGAGGTCGCGGGAGAACCCGGCCACGGGGAAGCGGTGAAGCCGTTGTTCCGCGGACTGTTCGTGGGCGAGGATCTCGCGCCGGGTGACGAGGTGACCCTGCGCTACCAGGTGGTAGACGGTCGCAATGGCCGGCCCCTGACCGGTCTCGACGACCTGAGGCTGATAGCCTTTCGCGCGGGCGAAAACTGGAGCGCAAGGTCCTGGACCAAGGAAGTAAAGGACGGCGTGTACGAGGCCGGCGTTACTTTTCCGCGCGGGGGTCGTTACCTGGTACAGGTGGAGGCACGATCGCTGGGCATCGCTTTCGGCGACGCTGGAAGGGACTATGCCGACGTGTCGCAGGGAGCGGCGAGATGAAACAAAGCCTGCTCGCAGTGCTGCTATCGACTGCCATGCTTGCTTGCCCGTTTTTGATGCGGGCAGCCACGGCCACGGGCGTGGGCGTGGTGGGAAACGACGCCGCCGACGTCAGGCTTATCGACGTGCCGCTGCTCGATCAGGATGGCAAGCGCATGATGCTGGTCAGCGACCTGATCGGAGAGCAGATCGTGGTAATGAACTTCATTTTTACTACCTGCCCGTCGGTGTGCCCCATGCAGTCTGCAATTTTTGCAGGCCTGCAGAAGGAGCTGGGTGATCGCCTGGGCAACGAGGTCAAGCTGTTGAGCCTGAGCATAGACCCGGTCACCGATGTGCCTGAGAGGCTGGCGGAAACCGCCGCTCGCTACGGGGCGCGAGAGGGCTGGACCTGGCTCACGGGCGAGAAGGCCGACGTCGACAGGGCCCTGGTTGGCCTGGGTGCGTACTCGAGCGAGGTTGAATCGCACCCGGCGATGATCCTGGTGGGAGACGGCAGCAGGGGCGGTTGGACACGCTTCTACGGTTTTCCGCGTCCGGCAGACGTGCTGGCACGCGTGGACGCGCTCGCCGCGGCACGGATTGCCGGGCCGGGAGCGGTTGCTGCGGAGCCGGTAGAAGAAAACCAGCGATGAAATGCTCGAGCTTTAAATCTTTAACGATCAGTTTCGCAACGGTGAGCGTGACCGCCCTGGTGTGCTTCCTGCTGCTTGGTGTAACCCGTTCATCCGCGGCCCCCGCCGCGACTCGAGCTACTACCACCCCCGTTTCTGTCACTGCCGTCCGCAACGGAAACGAGGCCGCACGAAGTTGGTTCACTGACTCCATCTTGCTTGACCAACGCGGTCGAGAACTGAAATTCTACAGCGATGTTCTCAAGGACCAGGTAGTGGTCGTCAACTTCATCTTTACCCGCTGCCCCGGCACCTGCCCGGTGCAGACGGCCAAGATGTCGGAACTCTACAAGGAGCTCGGTGGAGAAATGGGGCGGACGGTGCGCTTCGTATCGATCTCGGTAGACCCGGACAACGACACACCGGCAAAGTTGCTTGAATTTGCAGACCGCTACAAGGCCGGCGACGGCTGGTTTTTTCTTACCGGTGAGCAAGAGAGTCTCGACCAGGTAACGCGCAGGCTCGGTGCTTACAATAGTCTTGTCGAGGCGCAC
>CAUZFM010000120.1:0-5432 GCA_963579235.1 uncultured Binatia bacterium (SeqCode) | reverse complement strand
ACGTTGTCGCGCAGGGGCACCGAGCCATAGGTGCAGGGAAGTCCGGCCACCTCTTCGAGGTCCTTTACGCCCAGGGGAACGCCGGCCAGAGGAAGCGTTCGCTCGCCATCGGCCATGCGTTTTTCCAAATCGCGCGCGTCACCCAACGCACGCTCGGCGCAGACGTGTACGAAAGCGTTGAGCGACTCATTGCGCTCGTCTATGCGCGCCAGCGCCGCCTTTACGCAGTCGCTGGGCGAAGCGTCGCCGGCCCTCACCAGTGCCGCAAGTTCAACGGCCGACAGATCCATCAAGTCACTCATGGAATGATTTTTTGCCTGTCGCCCGTGTTGTGTCGAGTATGCGATCCCAAGGCGTATAAACCGTTAGCCCCCACTCAGGGGGGTAACAGAGCGCTCCGACAAAAATCGTGCAAAATTGCGAGCCAAGTGCGGAATCAGCCCATTTTTTACGTTTCTTTGCCTGTTTATTGACATAAACGGGTCGCGAGCTTGGCATGAAGCCCCCAAGTGAGGTTAGAATGCGGGGTCGACCGTGTGCTTGCCAGGCAGGCGAACAAAAGCCAGGGGAACAGGTGGCCCGCCAGGGTGGCACAGCTCGGCACGAAGGTTGGAGCAATGGTTGAGGTAAACAGAACTGGCTGGGATACCAGCCTGACGCCCGATGAACGACCGGGCGAACCAGCTGGGGGCACGGTTGCCACCGCGCTGGGCTACCTCGTGTTCGGCCTGGCGATATGCCTGCTCGCCCTCACCTTGCTGCAGACCATACTGCGCGTCGTGCCCACCAGCATCGCTTTCGTGCTGCTGGTGGCAACGATCGTCGGCGCCTGCGGCGGAATGTGGGCCCTGCTCTTCCACAGCAACTCCACCCCGCGACACCAGCGCAGGTGGCCACCCACGATTCACCTGTCGCAACAGCCCCCGCGCGTGGGCCGCGGCGGCTTCTAAACGTCGAGTTCCAGCTCGATGGGACAGTGGTCTGAGCCCATGACCTCGGCATGGATGAGCGCCGACTTCACACGTGAAACCAGCCCCGCGTCGACAACGTGGTAGTCGATGCGCCAGCCAACGTTGCGATCACGCGCTCCCGCACGATAACTCCACCAGGAATAATCCCGCTCGTGCGCTTGCTTGCCTTCATAAGCCGACGCGGGATTCAGGGCGCGAAAGGTGTCGACGTATCCGCGATCAAACCAGTCCTGCAACGCCCGGCGTTCCTCGGGTAGAAAACCAGTCACGGTCTCGTTCTGTTTCGGGCGGGCCAGGTCGATCTCGGTGTGAGCAGTGTTCCAGTCACCAGACACGACCACGTTCTTACCCTGCTCGCGTTCTTCGTCGACCACCTCGAGCAGCGCGGCGTAAAACTCCATCTTGAAGCCCAGGCGATCGGGGTCGGGCCCCTTGGGAGTCTGCCGGCCGTTGGGAAAATAGACATTGTAAACCGTGACCGCGCCGTGCTCGGTGACGAGAATACGCCCCTCGTTGCGCTCAAACCCGAGCCCGCGGGTGACGAACAAGGGTTTTTCGAGGCTGAAGGTAGCAACGCCGCTGTAGCCCTTGCGCTCGGCCGAATGCCAATCAAGATGGTAGCCCAGCGACGAGATGGCGAGCAGCACGTCGTCGGGCACCTGTTCGGGCAGGGCCTTAGTTTCCTGCAAGCACACGACGTCGGGCCGGCTGCGTTCGAGCCACCCGAGGAAGCCCTTACGCGCAGCCGCGCGAATGCCGTTAACGTTCCACGAAACTATGCGCATGCTTCAATAATGGCCGGGCCCGGCCCTAACGACCGGCCTGTACGACCGGTCGACAGGTATAGCCGTGGCCCGCGTACACACCAAGTCGCATAGCCCGGCGTTTCCATTGACACCACGTCGGGCGCGTTGTTTCATCGCCCATCGTTATGGCAGAAAACAAACTCCCTGACCTCGAAGAGACCTTTCCCTGCTCGCAGAAAGTGTTTACCGGCGACCTCGCCGTACCGCACCGCGAGATAACGCAGACCGGCGACAACCCGCCCGTGGAAATTTACGACACCACCGGGCCGCAGGGTTTCAGCGCCGAGCAGGGCTTGCCGCACAAGCGCACCGAGTGGACCGCGAGCCGCAGGCAACAAGGCGGCGACGGCAACATGAGCCAGATGCACTGGGCTCGCCAGGGCCACGTGACCGAAGAGATGCGCTTCGTCGCCCAACGCGAAGGTGTAACTGCCGAGTTCGTGCGCGAGCGCGTTGCCTCTGGCCATGCCATCATCCCCGCCAACGTAAACCACCCCGAGCTCGAGCCCATGATCATAGGGCGCGACTTCCTCGTGAAGATCAACGCCAACATCGGCAACTCGGCGGTCGTGTCGGACATCGAAACCGAGGTGGACAAGCTCCGCTGGTCCACGCGCTGGGGTGCCGACACGGTCATGGACCTGTCGACCGGGCCCGACATACACGCCACGCGAGAGGCCATAGTACGCAACTCGCCGGTGCCCATAGGCACCGTGCCCATCTACCAGGCGTTGGAAAAAGTTAACGGCCTACCCGAAAAACTCAACATCGACATGTTCATCGAAACACTGATCGACCAGGCCGAGCAGGGCGTAGACTACTTCACTATTCACGCGGGCGTGCTCCTGGCCTACGTCCCCATGACGGCTGGCCGGGTGACGGGCATCGTTTCGAGGGGCGGCGCGATAATGGCCGGCTGGTGCCTGGCCCACCACCGCGAGAACTTTCTCTACACCCACTTTGACGACATCTGCGAGGTGATGAAAAAGTATGACGTCGCCTTCTCGCTGGGCGACGGCCTCAGGCCGGGCAGCCTCGCCGACGCCAACGACGAGGCGCAGTTTGCCGAGCTCGACACCTTGGGCGAACTGACCCTCAAGGCCTGGGAACACGACGTACAGGTAATGGTCGAAGGCCCCGGCCACGTCCCAATGCACCTGGTAGCCGAGAACATGGAGCGACAGGCGGCCGTCTGCCACGGCGCACCGTTTTACACCCTCGGACCGCTGACCACCGACATCGCGCCCGGCTACGACCATATAACCTCTGCCATAGGCGCGGCGATGATCGCCCAACTGGGCTGCGCGATGCTCTGCTACGTTACGCCCAAGGAACACCTTGGCCTGCCCGACCTCGACGACGTGCGCCAGGGCGTGGTGGCCTACCGCATCGCCGCGCACGCGGCCGACGTTGCCAAGGGGCACCCCGGCGCGCGACTGAGAGACGATGCCCTTTCGAAGGCGCGTTACGAGTTCCGCTGGGAAGACCAGTTCAACCTGTCGCTCGACCCACCCACGGCGCGCTCTTACCACGACGCGACCATGCCAGCAGCGGCGGCAAAAGAGGCTCACTTCTGCTCGATGTGCGGACCCAGGTTCTGCTCGATGCGCATCACCGAAGACGTGCGGCGCTACGCGGCCGAGCACGGCTACAGTGAAGACGACGCCCTCGACCACGGCCTTCAGGAAAAAGCCGACGAGTACAAGCGGACCCGCAGCAGCGCGGCCTGAAGCAGCAGGGCTGAGAAGCTGCTTTTTTCGGGTGTGCCACCACGCTAAACAACAGCGATGCCTACACGCAGCGCCATCTATCACCGCAACAAGAACGTAAGTATTTTCCCCATCGAGGGAGATCGCTTTCTCATAACGGCCTCCTTGCGCGACGAGGTACATGACGTTCAAGCTGAAGTGGAGATCCTGCACCCTTCGCTGGAGATAGTCGCCGCCCGCAGCGAGGTGCGCAACGGGCCCTTCACCGAGGTCTGCAACATGACCCACCCCAACATCGAGCGGCTGGTGGGGATGAAGGTCGCGCGCGGCTTTACGCTCGAAGCGCGCAAGGCCGTAGGCGGTCCGGGCGGATGCCACCGCGTATCGGAGCTGCTGGTGGAGATTGCCCAGGCCGCCTACCAGCTGCATTTTGTACGCCTGTTCACCTCGCAGTCCCGAGAGGAACGCGAACGAGAAGACGTGCCTCTGCGCCGCCACGATTTCGTTCTCAACAACGTGCCCGGCATGCGCGACACCTGCTTCAGCTACAGCACGGCCAACCGCCAGCTGGTAGAAGAAAAAGCCACCCCCCTGCGCATGCTAGAGCAGGACATGCCGACGAAAAACATAGATGACACCCGCGGCGAAGACTGAGACCGGGCAACCGCTGAAAAGGAGAGCTGACATTGGCTGATCTCAATGGGAATCGCGCGCTCGTTACCGGTGGCTCGCGGGGAATAGGCCGGGGAATCGCGCTGGCACTGGCCCGCTGTGGGGCCTCACTGGTCATCACTTATCGGCGCGCTGAAGAAGAAGCCGCCTCAGCCGTGGCCGAGATAGAGATGCTCGGCGGACGGGCGCTGGCCCTCAAGAGCGACGCGAGTGACCTCGAGCAGGTAGAAAACGCCTTTGCCCGGGCCGACGAATTCCTCGGCGGGCTGGACACCGTGGTGGCCAACGCCGGCCTGCCTTCGGGCGTGGCCCCGGTGTCCAAGGTCGAGCCGCGCTACTGGCGCAAAGTGCTCGACACTAACCTCGACGGCGTGTTCTACACGCTGCGAACTGCGGTGCCCTACATCGAAAAAACTGGCGGCGGTTCGATAACCGCAATCTCGTCGATAGCCGCCGATAACCTCATGCCCTACGGGTCTCCCTACAACGTGGCCAAGGCCGGCGTCAACGCGTTGACCCTGACGCTGGCAAAAGAAGTCGCCTCTGTGGGAATCAGGGTCAATGTCGTGTCTCCCGGCCTGGTGAAATCGGCCATGGGCGACGCGGTGGTCAACGCCCACGGCGAAGCCGCCCTGGCGAGCATCGCGCTCGGCCGCATGGGTCAGCCCGACGACATAGGCCGCATGGTAGCTTTCCTGGCCTCAAGCGACGGAGAGTGGATCACCGGCAAAGTGTTGCGCGTGGACGGCGGCCAGTACATCCACACCTGAGCCTGCAGCTGTCAGCCGGGGCTGCCGGTGTCACCGAGCTGCTGCTGGTTGCGCTCCCAGCGACCAATGAGCTCTTCCAATTTTTCCTGGGTTGCCTGCCAATTGCCCAGAAGCTCCTGGTAGTCGTCCTTGCCGTACACGTCGGGATCGGACAGGCGTTGACCGCGCTCGGCCTGCTCATGCTCGAGCTCCGAGATACGCTTTTCGAGGCGCTCGCTGTCGCGCTGCAAACGGCGCTCCTCGTTTCGACTCAGCGAAGGCTCCGTCGAAGTCGTCTTTTCAGCAGCGGCGGCCCTTTTTTTGCCGGCAGTTTTTTTGCCATTCACCTGCTTGCCAGCTGCCTTACCGCCTGCCGGCTGCTGTGAAGCGGCGGCGGCGTCCTCTTCGTCAAACGAGCGGTAGCGAAAGCGCTCCATGTAGTCCTTGAGCTTCCCAGGGTACTCCTCGAGATGCCCGGCTTCGATATCCCAGATGCGCGTGGCCAGGCGGTTCACGAAGGCGCGG
>CAUZFM010000119.1:0-5480 GCA_963579235.1 uncultured Binatia bacterium (SeqCode) | reverse complement strand
TCCGAAGCTCGTCAAAGCGTCCTTCGTTGAGCATCTTGCGCAGGTCCACGCGTTCTTCTTCGGGCATGAGGGTCTTGCGCCTGATCGACAACGTGTATTCCACGATCAGGGCGACGGCCACCACCGACAACAGCAGGATGACGTAGCCCACGATGCCGCCGAACTGCACGAGGTCCATGAGGCTGTAGTTGAGGGCACCATTGGTAGCCTTCGCAGCGCCCTCCTGGGCCGCCGCCGCCGTCGCCGACAGCAGGAAAACGGCCGGCAGCAGTAAGGCTGTGGCTTTGAAGACGGCAGCCTTGCTCGCCGATCCGGGTGTGATGGAGTTTGTGTGTTTATTCATGAAAAGGGGCTCCTCTGGTTTCTCGATTTTCAGTACACGGCCTTGTAACGGTCTACTTCTTTCTGCCACTGCGAGCCGAAGGCGAAGTAGAGCACCTGCTCTGCCAGTTCTTCGTCACTGCCCAGGGCGGCCATTTCGCCTCCGCCCGCGTTGGCCATTGCCCGGTAGCTGCGCCGGACTTCCTGGTAGAACTCGGGTAGGGGCGA
This sequence comes from uncultured Binatia bacterium (SeqCode), assembly GCA_963579235.1. Classification (GTDB taxonomy): domain Bacteria; phylum Desulfobacterota; class Binatia; order UBA1149; family UBA1149; genus UBA1149. Next base: position 4,931 of record CAUZFM010000119.1, on the reverse strand, counting down.
AATTTTATCGGGGGGCTCGCCGTGCAGCCAGGTGTGGAGTCGGACCTCGTAGCGTTCGTGCATCCGGCGTGTCAGGTCGATGGTGCTTAGCACCCCGCCGGTACCGTTGAATTCCTTGGCCAGCGCGTCGATGGCGTCGAGATCGGAGGCGTGCGGTGGTGAGCTGCCTATCACGATGATTACTTTCTTAGACCTGCGTCGCCACGACAGTTCGTCCATGGCGGCTTCGACGCCCTGGCGGACGCCCTCTTCCCAGTCGCCACCACCGCCAGCTTCAATGTCGCTGATAAAGTCCTGAATTTTGCTACCGTGAAAACTGAGATCGGACCAACGAACCACGAAGCGCTCACCGCGGTCACGAAAGGCGACCACGCCAATTCGTGCTATCGGCACCAGCTCCTGTATGCGGCCGACCAGCTGGAGGCTGTTGTTCTTTATATCGTCGATGACGTCCTGCATGCTCGCGGTCGAATCGACCACCAGCGCGACGTCCAGTCCCGACTTGCGAAGGCTGCCCAGGAAGCTACCGAAACGGGCCGAGCGGCTGCCGGTGCTCGCGGTGGGGTTGTGGCGAGACGACAGGTCGCGCAGCCGATCGGCGCTGGGCATGGGAGCGGCAAAGCTGGCCAGCTCGGGTAGGCGCACGTCCCGGGGGCGCACCCTTTGCACCTCTATGGGCTTTATTTCGACCGTTTCAATGAGGTTTTCGAGGTCGGCTTCATCGACGCTTTCTTCCTTGAGCGAAAGATGCACCCGCGTTTTATCTGATCTCAGGCCCAGGCCGAAGCCTTCTCCGCCAGCCGATATGGTGATGGTGGCCAGCAGCAACACCAGCAGCAGGTGGAACAAGGCCGACACCGTGTAGCCCTCGAGGCGGCGGCGAAGCCCGGTGCTGTGCCTCAGGGCGATAAAAAAACGCTTAATGAACAAGGTCTTGCAGAGTAGCTGTCACGCGGAAGGCTGACAAGACGGTATTTGGCCCTTCCCTCTCCCTCCCCCCCCCTAAGGGGGGGGCCACTGCCAGGGTTGTTTTTGTCTTTCTCCGCCGGTGTAGTCAGAATAGGAAGATATGGCTACGGTAATAACCGATGATTGTATAAACTGCGCCGCCTGTGAGCCCGAGTGTCCCAACACGGCGATCTACGAGGGCGGAGTAGAATATCAGCACGAGGGTTCGGCCCACCAGGCGCTGTCCGAAGATTTTTTCTACATAATTCCTGACAGGTGCAGTGAGTGTGTTGGCTTTTTTGACGAGGAAGCCTGCGCGGTGGTCTGCCCCGTTGACTGTTGCATTCCGGATCCCGACCGTCCGGAGACCGAAGTGCAACTGATAGAAAGAGCGCGGGTCCTGCACCCCGACGAGAACTTTGGCGACAGCTTCCCGTCACGCTTTTCGGATGACGCTGGGGGGGGCGACGCCAGCGAGCCTGCGGCAGAGGCTGGGTCCAATGCGACTGCAGACGCGGCAGCTGCGTCCCCGGTTCCCGCGGCTGCGACCCCGGCTCCCGCGGCTGCAACCACGGTACCCGTGGTGGAGGCCAACTCGGTGCTCGACTTCCCGGTGCCCGTGCTGTGTCGGAGCTGCGAGGGGGAGTACGAAGTAGACTTCAGGTTTCTTTCGCCCGGTACCGTGCTGCGTTGCCCGCTCTGCCAGGCTTCGTTCAGTCCGGGCCAACAGGTATTTCTCGAAATCTCGCGTAGACTCGACCGCTACGTTGACTTGATGAACGCGGAGGTTGACCGTCACGAGTCGGCGGTCAAGGGCGAGGTAGAGAGCCACGAAGCCAACATAGCCGACATTAAGGAAACCTCTGCTGGCGAGCTGCGGCGCATAGTCGGGGCGCTGCTGGAACGCCCGCGGCGTTCCATGTTCGGCTGAACTCGACTGGACCCCCCCTGTTTTGCACACCGATATATACAAGTTGCTTCTCGAAAGTCCCGATGAGGGCACCCCTGCTTGCCTGCTGCGACATGTGTTCCCTGGTAGCGGGGAGGACACCGAGTTCGGCCGCAACTTTCTTCACCGCCTACTGAGCGACGACGCGCGTTTCAGCAAGGACAGCGACACCGGCAACTGGAAGGCGGACACCGAGAACCACTTCAGCAGGGATTTTTCGCATGTGCCGTTTGTCGTGGTTGACCTCGAGGGCACAGGCAACAGCCCGGGCCGCGGGGGCGTCACCGAGGTGGGCGCGGTGAGCTACGTGGGTGGCGAGATCACCGGCAGGTTTGGTCAGCTGGTGAACCCGGGCTCGCCTATCCCCCCTTACGTTTCGCGTATCACCGGTATCACTGACGAAATGGTCGCCGACAAGCCTCCCTTTGCAGAGGTGCTGGCCGACTTCGTCGAGTTCGCCGGCGACGCGGTGCTGGTGGCGCATAACGCGGCCTTCGACGTGACCGTGCTCGATACCGGCTGCCGCCAGCTACTCGGGCGTTCGTTGGACTTGCCCTACCTCTGCACCGTGGAGCTGGCCAGGCGTACCTGGCCCGACCTGAGGCGTGTGGCGCTTGACTATCTGACCGAGCACTTCGAACTCAAGGCCGACGACAGGCACCGCGCGTTGGCCGACGCCGAGGTCACCGCCGGTGTGCTCGGCAAGTTCATTGAAGACATGAGGGGGCGGGGCGTGTCGACCATCGAAGGGGCGCTGGCCCTGCTCGACGAAGAAGAGCCGCGGCCTCGTCACGAGATAAACATCAGCCAGCAGTGTCTCGAGTCGCTGCCTCACGGGCCGGGCTGTTTCAGGATGATCGACGCGGGTGGCGATGCTCTGTACGTGAGCCGGTCGGACAACGTGGCCGAGGCCGTGCTGCCGTGGTTTGTGGGCGCGCCGCATCTCAGCGACCGGCAGATGGGCATGGCAGCCAGCACCCGCGACGTGGTGGTTAAGGCGGCGGGCTCCGAGACCGAGGCGGCCATGATAGAGGCCGAGCACGTGCGTCGTTACGAACCGACTTACAACCGTGGCAGTAAGCATCTTCCGCGACCGCACTTTCTGCGGGTCACGCTTGAAGACGAGTTTCCGGCCGTCTACGTAGCTCCGAGGCTGCGGGCCGACCGGTCCCTTTATCTCGGGCCGTTCGGGACACCCGGGCTGGCCGAAGAGGCGGCGCGCTTGTTTGCGGCGAGTTTCGGTCTTCGCACCTGCGCCGGCGAGCTCGACGTGTCGACGGATTTCAAGGCCTGCGAGTTGAAAGAAAAAGGGCGCTGCTCGAGCCCCTGCGACGAAACCGTTGATTCCCAGTCTTACGCGCAGCAGGTGCAGGAATTCAGGGCGGCCCTCGATGATGACGCCTTCGACGTGGAGGAAGTACTCAGCAGATCTTCGAGACGCCGCTCGCGCAGGAGTTCGGCTTCGCGTATAGCGCGCGTTCACCGCAAGCAGCCCCTGCAGTGGTACGCCCAGCATTTTCTCGCGGTTTTGCCCGCTCTCGACGGTGGCAGGATGGTGTACGCGGTTGCCTGGGGACGGCTCGCTGCGACGTTTACCTTTCGAGCTGCCAGCGACGTTGAAAAACTGGAGCAGTGGTTCGAGGCTCTGGGCATCGAACCCCCGGATGGGCGCATGATGGGCAAAGTGGCTGTATCCACGAGCATACTGGCCGACTGGGCCGTAAAGCATGGGGGCCGGGACGGCAGCCGGGACGGAGAAAGCATGCTCAGGCTGGACTTAAGCGACCCCGGGACGATGGCTGACGCTTGTAGGCAGATCCGGGCCGAGTTGGCCGCCTGACGTGTTTCGGCGATTGAGCCTTCCCTTACCATCATCGCGACAGCTATCCTGAAGAGAGGATTCTTCGGTGACCCCCGCGGATAATGTAAGCAGCGACCCTGAGTTGGCGGTCGGCCAGGACGGCCGGGCGAGCGCCCTGTGGTGGCGCCTGGTCTCGGAAAACAACGCGTGGCTGTTCGGCGCCGCGATCCTGATCGGCGCGGTAACCGCGTTGGCCAACGTGGCCTTTCACTGGGCCATTGACGGCGCCCACGATCTTTTCTGGAACCAGCTCGGCAGTGGCCTCGGAATTGGTGGCCGTGATGTTGGCGACAGCGTACTGGACGGACTGGGTTCGCTGCCCCAAAGGTGGTGGCTGGTCCCCATCGTCCCCATGGCCGGCATGTTCCTGCTGGTCATACTCGACCGCTGGTTTCCCGGCGAGGTCCAGGGCTACGGCCTGCCCAACTTCCTTGAGAAGGTAAACATCAAGGGCGGCTACATCCGTCGCCGCTGGATAACGCTCAAGACCTTGTCGAGCGCCATCACGCTGGGGTCGGGTATGAGCGCGGGCATCGAGGGGCCGATCGCGCAGATAGGCGGCTCGATTGGTTCGACGGTTTCAAGGGCCATACGTCCGTCGGCCGAACGCCTGCGGGTGCTCATAGCCTGCGGCTCGGCGGCAGCGATCGCCGCGACTTTTTCCAGCCCGATCGCCGGCGTCTTCTTCGCCCAGGAGATCGTCCTGCTCGGCCAGTTCCAGTCCCAGGCCTTCGCGCTCATAGTGCTGGCGTCGGGCGCGTCCACGGTGGTGTCTCAGTACATGCGCGCCGATCACCAGGTTCTGCACGCGCCATCCTTCGACTACCCGATAAACCACGAGCTGATCTTCTACGTCTTGCTTGGCCTGATGTGCGGCCTGCTCGCGGTTTTCTACATCAAGTCTTTCTACGGAATAAGAGACTGGTTCCAGCGCTCGCGGCTGTCGCGCAGCGTCACCCCCATCCTGGGCGGGCTCATAGTGGGTGTGTCGTTGATATTTTTTCCACAGGTCAGCGCCAGCGGTTACGCCACCATGAACGAGGTGTTCGCTGGTGGCCTGAGCGTGGGCCTGCTGTTGTCGCTGGTACTGGTCAAGATCGCGATGACCGGCGTGACGCTGGGTTGCGGAGGATCGGGCGGGGTGTTTGCCCCGGCCATGTTCATAGGGGCTGT
>CAUZFM010000118.1:0-5513 GCA_963579235.1 uncultured Binatia bacterium (SeqCode) | reverse complement strand
GACGCGTCGGGCCGTACGGTGAGTGGCCACGTTGAAGCCGAGGGGCCGAGATCGGCCCGGCAGCGCCTGCGCGACCAGGGCTTGTTCGTATCCAGCCTCGAAGACGAAGCCCAACCCCGTTCTAAAGCGGCGGGCAAGCAACGAAACCCAGGTACGGTGCAGCTGGCCCGCAACCTGAGGCAGCTGGGCACCCTGTTGCGTGCCGGCATACCGTTGGTTGAATCGGTTACCTCGCTGCGCGGACAGGCGCTTCCGGCCCACCGCTGGATCTGGGAATCCCTGCGCCGGCAACTGGTGGAGGGCAGCTCCCTGGCGGACTCCATGGCCTCACAACCCGGGGTGTTCCCGTCGATGTACATCGGCATGATAAGGGCCGGAGAAGCCAGCGGTACGCTCGACGAGGTGCTCGACCGCGTAGCCTCCTACGCCGAGGACAGCGCTCGCTGGCAGGCCCGCCTGCGCTCGGCCATGACTTACCCGCTGGTGATGGCGGTGACAGGTACCGCCATCGTCGTGTTCCTGCTGGCCTACGTCGTGCCGCAAATCACTCGCGTGTTCGTCGAAAGCCAGCAGACCCTGCCGCTGCCCACCAGGGCACTGATGGCGCTGGCCGACCTGCTGGTGGACTACGGCCTCCTGGGCCTGCTGCTGCTCATAGCTGCCTTCGGCCTGCTCAGGTGGTACTGGCGCAGCCCGTCGGGTCGCAGACGCCTCGAAGGCGTGGCCCTCAGCGTGCCCGTGCTGGGCACCCTGAGGCGCAACCTCTACGGAGCCAGGTTCTGCCACACCTTGTCGGCCACGCTCTCGGGCGGGCTGCCCCTGGTCGACGCCCTGGAGATCACCCGGGGCTCGGTGGGAAGCGAGCTGATGTCTGACCTGGTGGGCGAGACGGCGGTAGCCGTCAGGGGCGGTGGTTCGCTGGCCGGGGCCCTGAAAAACAGTCCTCTTGTTCATCCACTGGTGGTCGACATGGCGGCCGCCGGCGAACGCAGTGGTGAGCTGGAGAACCTGCTCGAAAGGGCCGCCGAAGCCATGGACGAAGAAGTAGACTCAGCAGTACAGGCTCTTTCGGCCATGATGGAACCGGCCGTGGTACTGGTGATGGCGGGCATGGTGTTGTTCGTGTTACTCGCCGTTATGCTACCGGTCTTTGAGATGAACCAGCTCGTTCGCTAGGATTGAAACGTGGTAACTGAAAGGCAAAGCGGATTCACCCTCATAGAAATACTGGTCGTGGTCATGATACTGGGCCTGCTCATTTCGCTGGCCGCGCCGCGCATCATCGGCCGCACCGACGACGCGCGGGTTGTAAAAGCCATGGCTGACATGCGGGCCATAGAAGAAGCACTGGATCTCTATCGGCTCGACACCGGCTCTTATCCGGGTACCGAGGTCGGGATGGAGGTACTGGTTGAGCCTGGGCTGGAGGGACGCAGCGGTGGTTACCTCGAAAGAGTGCCGCTTGACCCGTGGAACTCGCCCTTCCTGTTTGCCAGCGACGGCCGCGAGTACGTGCTGCAGAGCATGGGGGCCGACGGCGAAGAGGGTGGCGACGGTGTCGATGCCGACATCGATTCGCGTGATTTCTGATTGCAGTCTCCAGGGAGTCGGCACGCGGGCGCTTCTGCCTCGCAGGCCCCAGTCCGGTTTCACCCTGGTAGAGCTCGCGATCGTACTTGTCATTCTCGGCGTTCTGCTGAGCGCTGCGCTGGTTAGATTTCCCGATCCTGCGGCTGACCGCCTCGACCGATCGGCGCGGCGCATGGCTGCCGTGCTGGGCTACCTGCACGACGAGGCCGCTCTACGCGGGCGCGTGTACCGGGTCACTGTGAACCTTGACCGCGAGTCATGGAGGGTGGAATCCCTGCGTCCCTGGTCCAGGGAACGGCCCGATCGCCAGTTCAGTCACGACCCCGACCTGCGCGTAAAGGGCGGTAAGCTGCCCGAAGGCGTTGAGTTCGCGAGCCTCGGCGGCCAGGGCGGCAGCCAGTCCAGCGGCGAGGGAGCCCTGTACTTTCTGCCCGAGGGCCATCTCGAGCGTGGCGAAATAACCCTGGCCGACCAGGAGCACGATCGCGTGACATTGCTCGTTGACGGCTTCACCGGCCGGGTGAACGTAACCGGGACCCCTCGAAGGTGAGCAAGCAGCGCGGATTCACACTGCTCGAGTTGCTCATTGCTATCGCCGTGGTGGGCGTTGCCACCGTGAGCCTGCTGGGCCTGCACGCGCGCAACCTGCGCACGGCCGCACGCACCCAGGATCTGCTCGTAGCCGAGACGCTGGCGGCGTCGCTGGTAGCCACGAGCAGGGCCGGCAGCTACCCCGAACCCGGACAGGAGGAAGGGCGCTTTGACAACGAGCGCTGGGCTGCCGGGGCCACGGGAGCCCAGCCTGCTGCCAACTGGAGAGAGCGCTTCACCTGGTCGCGCAACGTGCTCCCTACTCCCCTACCCGGCCTGAGACAGGTGACTGTTGCCGTGGGCCTGCCCGATTCCGACATCCCGCTGGTAGAGCTGACCTGGCTGGTTAAGCAGTAAGCCATGCCCCGGCACCGGACTACAAGCGCGGGTTTCACCCTGGTCGAACTGATGGTGGCCGTCACCCTGCTGGGCATCGTGGCGGCGACGGTATACGGAACGATCTCGCGCAGCGCCGCCTCGCGCGACCATGCCCTTGAGCGCCTGCAACAAGTTGGCCAGCTCCGTGCAGCCTTGGACTGGATGGCCCGCGACCTCGAGAACAACTACGCAACAAGGCTGCAAACAGCTGATATTAAAGTACTTTCTTCGTCGGGCTCGGCTGGGTTGCGCTCTGCTTACAGTGGCCTTGCACTGCTGGAGCTCACCGTTCTCTCGGCCCGAGGGGTGACCGTGGTCGACGAGCAGGCCTGGAGTGGCCTGCAGCTGCGCGACCGCGGCGACCAGGCCCGCGTGGTCTACATGCTCGAGCACAGTGAGCCCGCGACCGAAACCGAAGCCACGATGGAGCTGGCCCGCTATGAATTCCGCCCGCCCATGGTCGCGCCACTTGAAGAGGCTCACCGGCGTGTGGTGGCCATCGGACTGCAGGCGATCGACCTGAGGTTCTTTGACGACGGCGACTGGTTAGATTCCTGGCAGGAACGCCCAGGCAGCAAAGCAAACCAGAAAACCCCTGAACTGGTGGAGCTGTCGGTGACGGCCGCGGCCGGTAAGGACGGACCGGCGATCGAGCTGACCATGGCCGTTCTCCCTGGGAGCCGGCGGTGAAACGGGCGAGCCAACGCTTGTCGCTGCTACCCGGCGGTTTTTTGCCTCTGGCCGCGGAGAAGACCGCCCGAAAACGCAGCGAAAGCGGAGTAGCCCTGGTGGTAGCGCTCACCGCAACCGCCCTGCTCACCGTACTGGTATTCGACTTCACCTTCAGCGCGCGGCTTCAGTGGAAAAAAGCCGCCGCCGGCGTCAAGGCCCGGCAGGCCGCGCTGCTGGCCGATTCGGGTGTGTACGTAGCCATGGCTGCTTTGCAACTGGACGCAGCCGCCGACAAGGCCTCGGGCAGCAACGGCGGTAGCGACTGGCTGGGTGAAACCTGGGCCGCCGGTATTCCTCCCATGGAAACCGGCTACGGTCGGTTTGCGCTTCGGGTAGAAGACGAGAGCGGGCGACTCAACCTCAACCGCGTTAACCTTCCCGTTCCCCGGGCGGCGCTCGAGCGCCTGCTTGATAGCCAGGGCCTGGAGGGCGACTTCTCGGGGCCACTGCAGGACTGGATAGACAAGGACGACCGCGTGCCGGCAAACCGCGACGGCGCCGAGAGTTCCTGGTACCGTTCGGCGGAGCCTCCCTACCTGCCACGCAACGGGCCGTTGCTGTCGTTTGCCGAACTCGCCCTTCTCAAGGGCATGGACGCCGACACCCTGCGAGCGCTCAGGCCCTTTGCCTCGGTGCTGCCGCTGACCGTGGCGCGGGTAAACATAAACACCGCCCCGCCCGAGGTACTGACCGCCCTGCACCCGTCACTGGATGACGACCTCGTGCTCGAACGCCTTCTGCAGGCCCGCGCAAGCGCAGGTATCAGCAGTTGGCAGGAGGTACTCAGCACGGCCGGAACCAGCGTAGCCGCGGCTAAATCGTTGCTGGGCTTCAAAAGTGGCTGGTTCAGGGTGCGCAGCAGCGGCGCGGTGGGCGACACTTACCGTTCGGTTGAAGCGCTACTGAATCGCCAAGAGGGCCGTATACATATAATCTACTGGTTAGGCAGGCACGGACCCAACCTGGGAGGCATGGACGCCCCCAGCCTGGGTGGCATCGACGATCTCGACTTGCCCGACAGCGGTCGTGCCGGCGCGTTATAGCGATGGGAAACAGGATCCTGGCCATCATAAGCGGCCCCGACCACCTGGCGTGGGCCTCGGCTGAGAGCTCGGTCAGGGGCTTGAAGGTACTCGATATCGCCCGCTTCGAACTCGATCCCGGCCAGTCGCCGCTCGAACTTCTGCCCGAAGGTAAGTGGGACCGCGTACTCTGCGGCGTGGGCGGCAGGCGCGCCGCGTTTCGTTTTCTAGATTTTCCATTCCGCAGCCGACAAAGCGTGCAGCAGGTAGTGGGCAGCACCCTGGAGGCCCACGTACCAATGACGCTCGAAGAAAGCGCCGTGGCCTGGGACTGGGCCGGCTTTGAGGCTCGCCCCCCGGTGCTGGCTGCAATGGCCGACAGCGACGAACTCGCGGCCCTGGCAGAGCGCGTGTCGGCACCCGGGCGCAAGGTTGACCGCCTGGTCTGGACTCCCGCTTGCGTGCTCGAAATCTATCGGCTTAGCCACGAGCAAGGGGGCTTCGTGGCCCTGGACGTGGGCCACGACGAGACCGTGCTCGGAATGTTTGATGAGCAGGGGCAACTGGCCGACCTTCGCGTGACGGCCTGCCGGCCGCAGCAGGCTCTGCTCGAGAGGGTGGCCTGGGCCTACCGCAGCATGTCGCCCGCTTCGAGACTGGTCATCGTGGGCGGAGTCGCGCTCAACCCCTCGGGCGAAGAAGACCTGGTCGGCGGTCTCAAGGAGGCCCTGGGAGGCTGCGACCTGCAGGTGCTGCCGCCCGACTGTCCGCTGGGGCTGGCAGAAGGCCCCGCCGGCGACTGGCGCAGCCACGCTGCCCTGCTCGGCATGATATACGCCGCGGGGGGCAACCCCCAGTTGCCGGTGCTCGATTTCCTGCCCGGTCTCGATACCGAGCGAAACAGTTTCAGACCCGCCGCCTTGCTGCGCCCGCTGCTACCCTGGGCAATAGCGGCGGCTACGGCGGCCATCTTGGCTATAGGGCTGGATCTGTACCGGCTTGACTCCAGCCTGCAGCGCATCGAACGGCGAGCAGCCGATATCTACACCCGGGCGATGTTCTCCGGAGAGACGGCATCCGACGGGACGCGCTCAAAGAACGCGACTGCTGTTGGCAGCGGCCTGCGCCTGAAAATGGAGATGAAACTGAGCCAGTTCAGCCGCGAGGCCAGTCTCGCTTCGAGCGCCGCGAGCAGCGGCC
>CAUZFM010000117.1:0-5538 GCA_963579235.1 uncultured Binatia bacterium (SeqCode) | reverse complement strand
TGGCCGATGGGAAAATAAGTAAATCCCAGTCCAGCCATGTCGGACGGTTCCCAGAGATTGCGTCCATCGAACACCACGGGCTCTTTCAATCGACGCCTCATTCTCTCGAAGTCTGGACGACGGAACTCGTTCCACTCGGTGACCACCAGCAGCGCATCGGCACCATCGAGCGCCTCGTAATTCTGCCGGTGGTAGCTGACCCGGTCGCCGAATATTTCGCGCGCGACGTCCATCGCCTCGGGATCGTGCACGCTTATCGTGCAGCCGGCTCCAAGAAGCTCCTCGACAAGACCCACCGAAGGGGCTTCACGCATGTCGTCGGTGCGCGGCTTGAAAGCCAGGCCCCAGATCGCGAAGTGCCTGCCGCCGAGGTCGCCGTCGTAGTAGTCACAGATTTTCTCGAACAACCTTCGTTTCTGGCGGTTGTTAACTTCATCGACGGCCTTGAGCAGTGAAAACTCGAGGCCCGCCTCGGCTGCCGTGTGTATTATCGACCGTACGTCCTTGGGAAAACACGAACCGCCGTAGCCGAGGCCGGGGTAGAGAAAACTCATGCCCAGGCGCGCGTCCAGTCCTACTCCACGGCGCACCAGCGACACGTCAGCGCCGACGGCTTCGCAGAGGTTCGCGATTTCGTTCATGAACGAAATCTTGGTTGCCAGCAACGAGTTAGCCGCGTACTTGACCATCTCGGCGCTGGCGTTGTCCATCAACAGTATCGGTGCACCACCGCGCACGAAGGGATCGTAGAGGTCCGTCATTATTTCGCCCGCTCGCGGGCTGTCACATCCCACCACCACGCGGTCGGGCTTAAGAAAGTCGTCGATCGCCGCGCCCTCTTTCATGAACTCGGGGTTGGAAACTACGTCGAACTCATGGGCGGTTCTCGACTTGATCGCCTCGCGCACCTTCAAGTGCGTGCCTACGGGCACCGTACTCTTGCATACCACCACACGGTAGCCGTCGATCAGTGAACCTATGTCTTCGGCTACCTTGATGACGTAGCGGAGATCCGAAGATCCGTCCTCCCCCTGGGGGGTGCCCACCGCGATGAAACACACCAGCGCGTGGCTAATCGCTCCCGCCAGGTCGGTGGAAAACGAGAGGCGCCCCTCGGTCACGTTACGCCGAATGAGTTCCTCCAGCCCGGGTTCGTAGATCGGAACCTCGCCTCTTTGGAGACGTTCTATCTTGGCCTCGTCTATGTCTACGCAGATCACGTCGTTGCCGCTTTCGGCAAAGCACGTACCCGCCACCAGACCGACGTATCCGGTTCCTATAACTGTTACTTTCACGATGTCTCCGAGTCCTAGAGTGTATCAAGCCGCGGGGCTCTCAACAACAAGCTATAACGCAGACCATCGTCAGCCCGTTGCGGCTCCACTCACCGCGAGCATAGAGCCCGTCGCTTCGTCAGGGTCCTGCTCCGCCAGCAGGTCCAGGGCTACCACGTACACCGGTTTTTTCTGGCTCTCATGGTAGGTGCGGGCCAGCATTTCGGCCAACAGGCCCATGGTAATAAACTGGACGCCCATGACCACCAGCAGGATGGCCAGGAGCACGATGGGACGACCAGCAAGCCCGACGCCGAAAACCAGGCGGTCAAAACCCAGCCAGCCCAGCATAATCGTGCCGGGTACTCCCAGGGCAAAGCCGAGCAGGCCGAACGCGTGCAGCGGACGGGTCGAGAACACCGACAGGAATTTGACCGTCAGGAGATCGAACACCACCCGGGTGGCACGCGACAGGCCGTACTTGGAAACTCCCGCCACCCTGGGCCGGTGGTTGACCACCACCTCGGCAACCGACGCGCCGAGATCCCAGGCCATGGCCGGAATGAAACGGTGCATCTCCCCGTAGAGGCGCAGCCCCCGTGCTATGTCGCCATCGTAGACCTTGAGCATGCAACCATAGTCGTGCACGCGCACCTTGGTGGTGGACCTTATGAGAGCGTTGGCGATCACCGATGGCAGGCGCCGCAGAAACAGGGTGTCCTTGCGCTCTCGTCGCCAGCCGCTGACCACCTGGTGTCCCTCTTTCATCTTCTCGAGCAAGCGCGGGATATCAGCCGGGTCGTTCTGCAGGTCCGCGTCCATGGTGATGACCACGTCGCCCGTAGAAGCGTCAAACCCTGCCGCGATGGCTGGCGTCTGGCCGAAGTTACGCCTGAACGAAACCACTCTCACCCGGTCGTCGGCGCCGTGTATGCGTCGCAGTACCTCCAGCGAACCGTCCACTGAACCGTCGTCGACATAGATAATCTCGTAGGAGCACTTCAGCGCCTCCATCACCCCGGTCAACTCCGCGTGGAGGGGTTCGAGGTTTTCCTTCTCGTTGTATACCGGGAGTACTACCGAGTAGTCCATGTCTATTCCTCAGTGTGGAAGTCCGTCAGGGCCATGAATTCTCGAAAACGACGTTCGACGTCTTCCCTCTCCACCTGCCTGAGTCCCTCGACCCCGAAGCCTTCCACCGCGAAAGACGCCACGACGCTTCCGTACACGACCGCCCTCCGTAATGAACGCCTGTTGACCTCGCCCGCCTCTGCCAGGGAGCCGAACAGGCCGCCGGCAAAACAATCCCCCGCGCCGGTAGGATCCACCACGGTCTCGAGCGGAAACGCCGGCACGGCAAAAATATCGTCGGCCGAAAACTGGAGGGCACCGTACTCGCCTCGCTTGACCAACAACGTATCGGGCCCCATGTCGAGTATGCGGCGGGCTGCGCGCACCACGTTGGCTTCGCCCGCCAGCTGCACCGCCTCGGAATCATTGATGCTGAGCAGGTCGACGTTTTTCAACAACGCCTCCAGGTCCTCGCGCGCGTCGTCTATCCAGATGTCCATCGTGTCGGCACCCACAATGAGAGGCGAATCAAACTGCTCGAGAACGCCCGCCTGCACCGACGGAATGATGTTGGCCAGGAAAACGAAATCGCTCTTCCGGCAGGCCTCGGGCAGCCGTGGGTTAAAACTCTCAAAAACGTTGAGCTGGAGGTCGAGCGTGTCACGCACGTTCATGTTTTCGTGGTAGCGCCCCGACCAGCGAAAGGTATCGCCGTCAACGGTATCGAGACCATCCATGTTGATACCCCGCGAGGCCAAAAACGCCCTTTTCTCATCGGGAAAATCACGGCCCACCACGCCCACCATGTTCACCGGGGCAAAGAAGGCCGCCGCCAGCGAAAAGTAAGAGCACGACCCGCCCAGCTGATCGTCGGCCCGGCCTCCCGGCGTCTCCACCGAATCAAGGGCCACAGAGCCCACCACGCATACTTCGTTGCTCACTATGAAGCCTCCCTGTCCACGCGTTCCAGTAACAACGCGAGTTTCTCATTTGTTTCGACCGGCACCATCGAACGGTCACTGACCAATGCCGTGTCGAGTACGCGCTGGCAATCACAGCCAGGCCGGGGGTCGTAAGAACCGGCAACCCGGGCGACCACGTCTCGGGCCGCGGCAGCGTTGGCCGCGAGCACCTCCATTATGGAGCCGGCGTCGACGGCCGCTTCCTCCTCGCGCCAGCAGTCGTAGTCGGTAGCCAGGGCAAGGGTCGCGAAGCAGAGCTCCGCCTCCCGTGCCAGGCGGGCCTCGGGGAGGTTGGTCATGCCTACCACGTCGCCCCCCCAGGACCTGAACAGCCGGGACTCCGCCCGAGTGGAAAACGCGGGGCCCTGTATGCAGACGTAAGTGCCACCGCGGTGTATCCTGGCGCCGCCCGCCTCGGCCGCCGAGAAAACTGTCGCCGACAGTTGCCCGCATACCGGGTCCCCGAAGGCCACGTGGGCCACCAGTCCGTCACCGAAAAAAGTAGACTCCCTGCCCCAGGTACGATCGATGAACTGGTCGGGCAGCACGAGGTCACCCGGCGCGATGTCTTCCCGCAGGCTGCCCACCGCCGAAACAGAAACCAACGAATCAACGCCGAGTTTCTTGAGCGCCCATATATTTGCCCGCGAGTTGAGCTCCGAGGGCAGCAGCCTGTGCCCGCGTCCGTGGCGAGGCAGGAATGCCAACCTGCGACCGGCCAGAACGCCGGTGATGATATCGTCTGAGGGCGGGCCGAAAGGCGTATCGACGCGAATGCTTTCACGATCCTCGAGCTCCTCCATATCGTAGAGCCCCGTCCCTCCAATAATACCAAGCATTGTTATACCGTTTTGCTGCAGGGCCTTGTTATCGCCGGCTTTTGTCAGACGACCATGCAGGCGACCGTCGGTCCTGTTTCGATCAGTAGCTCACTGGCCGGGGCGAGCAGTTCCCCGTTGATCATCAAGGGCTGCGGCGTAGGAAATTCCACGCGCAGCCTGTCAAACGCGGCATCGTACATCAACTCCATGCCTGACGGCAGTCCTAACAGAAAACGGTGCAGGCGTAGCAACAGCGCGCCGGGTGTCTCGTTGCCGGCCAACAGGTGGACGGCATTTTCCCCACCGTTTGCCCGCCAGAAGGGCCGCACTCCCATACCCACGTGGCTTATCGTGGAGGCCAGCAGCAGGTTGTAATCATGCCGTCCCAGGTCCAATCCATTCGCTTCTATCGAGGCCTCGAAGCCACGGTTGACCTCGTCGATGAGTGGCCCCGAAGCGAGGTTGGAAAAAAACAGCCGGGCGAGCAGCAGCAAGGCACTGGCCGGACCAGGGCTGCGCGCCTGGTAGTAGAGCTCGAGAAAATTGGGCGCCATCCCCGCGCCCACGGTAAAACCATGGGTGTCTCCGTTGATACGCATGGTGACAAGTTTTTCCACGCGGCCGGGCCCCTGCTCGCCCAGGGTCTTCAACGCCCGTTTGAGAAGTGCGCGCGGGGCCCTGCGGCTTACCCCCAGGGAGCGGCAGAGGTTGTTGATTGTGCCGCCTCCTAGGGGCAGCAGCGTGGGCACGGGCCAACGTCCGCTGTCGCTGAGCAGGCGACCAAGCAGGTGATAGTAAGTGCCGTCTCCACCAAGCACGGCCAGCAGGTCGAGACCCTCAGCCTCGAACCCGTCGAGGGCAGCGTCGAGTTCGCTGAGACTGTGCGTGGCCACCACGCGACCGCGATCACCGAGCACTCGGAGCAACCCGTCTACGCTGCCCTGCACGTCGCGGCCACGCCCGGCGTTCGCGTTTACCAGCACTCCCAGCCTCTTCATCGCTCGCTCTTCTACCGCCGCGGAATTACTCCAGCCGCGCTCAACTCCCCGCTGCGGCCAACTGCCCGCAGGCAGCCGCGATATCGCGCCCGCGACTGACCCTCACCGTGGTATGCAGTCCGCGATCCAACATGCGTCGCTGAAAAGCATCTACCCTTTCGGGCGACGGCGATTCGAACGAAGAACCTTCGAAGGGATTGAACGGTATGAGATTAAGCTTTACCGCCATGGACGCGAACAGCGAGACGAGGCGGTCGGCGTCCTCGTCCGAGTCGTTAACGCCGGCCAGCATAACGTACTCAAAAGTCACGCGCTTGCGCCTGGGCAGGTCGAGTTGCCTGCAGGCCTCCAGCAACTCGGCAATCGGGTAGCGACGGTTGACCGGCATGATCTCATCGCGCAGCTCGTCGCG
>CAUZFM010000116.1:0-5740 GCA_963579235.1 uncultured Binatia bacterium (SeqCode) | reverse complement strand
TGGTGCACGAGGTGAAAGTTCTGCCACAACAGGAGGTATTTCAGGCCGGGAAACAAGGTTACGCGTGTGGCCAGGTAGCGGTTGCGCTCTATGTGAGGCCGGTGCGGCAGGTAGTCAAAACAAACAGCCAGGGTCATCCACGCCAGTGACGTCGGCAGCAGGCCGAGCAGCAGCACCTCGCTGAGATAGCCCGCGAGCGAAGCCGCGACGACCACGGCCAGCAGGCCGCCGTACCAGGCCGCGCCCAGCAGCTTGCGGCGCCGTATTACATCGGGCCCCGCCACCTCGTCGGACACGAAGGCGCGCAGGTAGCCGCTCACCAGGGTTAGCGACCGTAGCAGAACACCCGCGCCGGTGACGCCGGGCTCAAAGTAGTCGGGGTCGCGTTCGGGGTTGTTGGTGTGGGCGTGGTGCTTGAGATGCGCCACCTTGAACAGGGCGTGGCATTCGCCCAGGGGGATGCCGGCCAGCCAGCCGCACAACTCGTTGAGCCAGCCCAGCCTGGGCTGGCGCGACGAAATGTTGCCGTGCGTGGCCTCGTGGTAGGGCGTGAACGAAGCGTAGGCCAGTACGGCGTTGAAGAACACGCCCATCCACAAGGGGATGGCACCCGACAGCGCGGCTGCCCAGCTGAGCGTGTAGAGGCCCAGCACAGAAAAACACATGACAACCGTGGGCCAGGCCAGCGGCAGCATGTAGTCGAGCGATGCGTGTCTTGCCTGGTCGTTCATACGGCAGCGATGCTGGCCCGGTGTACCGGCCGTGGCAAACTCCGCCCGCGTGCCCGGTAAAGGTGGCCGCTCCTCTTGGCGGCACCGGTATGGCATAAGCTCTCAACGCGGCAACCGGCCCAGGGTCGGGCAGCCGCAGGGAGCGCATAAGCATAATGATAGACCTCTACACCTCGCCCACGCCCAACGGTTACAAGGCCAGCATCGCGCTCGAAGAAATGGAGCTGCCATACGAGGTGCACGCCATCGACCTGATGTCGGGCGAGCAGAAACAGCCCGACTTCCTGGCCATCTGCCCCAACGGCCGCATACCCGCCATTGTTGACCGCGACGAAGACGACTTCGCGGTCTTCGAGTCGGGTGCGATCATGATCTACCTCGCCGAAAAGTGCGGACGCTTTCTGCCCACCGACACCCTCGGCCGTTCGCGGGTAATACAGTGGTTGATGTTCCAGATGGGCGGCATTGGCCCGATGATGGGACAAGCCAACGTTTTTTATCGCTACTTTCCCGAGAAGTTGCAGCCCGCTATCGACCGTTACCAGAACGAGAGCCGTCGGTTGTTCGAGGTGCTCGACGGTCAGCTTGCGCGCAGCGAGTATCTTGCGGGCGACTACTCCATTGCCGACATGGCCAACTGGGCCTGGGTGCGCACGCACAACTGGTCGGGGGTTTCGACCGACGGCCTGGACAACCTGTCGCGCTGGATGACCGCCATAGGTGAGCGCCCCGGGGCGCGGGCGGGCGTTACGGTACCCGTGGATATAAGCGAGATCATGAAGGGCGGCAAAGACGCCGACAAGGCCGCCGCAGATTTCTCAAAGCGCGCCGGCTCTATACTGCAGAGGTAGCGCCGCGGTAGCAGCCGCGCGGCGCCAGTGGGCCAGTGTGATTGGAACCTGCCGCCTTTCGCAGTAAGTACAGCCCATGAGTGACCACCCGGTATTAAGACCCACGCGCCTGGCCGGCCTCCAGCTGCGCAATCGCGTGGTGAAGACGGCCACCTTTGAGGGCATGACGCCCGGTGGCATTCCGTCGGACAAACTCATTGAGCATCACCGCCGCCTGGCCGAGGGCGGTGTGGCGCTCACCACGGTGGCCTACTGCGCGGTGGCAGCCGACGGTCGCACCTTTTCGCAGCAGATGTACATGCGGGCCGAGGTGCAGCCGCAACTCGAGCGCCTCGCGAGCGCCGTGCACGCGGAGGGCGGCGCGGTGTCCATACAGCTGGGCCACTGCGGTGGCTTTTCAAAAAACCTGCAGATGTGGCCGCGTCGTCCCAAGGGGCCGTCGTCTTCTGTAAACCAGTACGGCGCGTTGTCGGGCATGCCACTGGCCGGTTCGATGAGCCTGGCTCTCATCGAGCGCACGACGGCCGATTTCGCCGCCGCCGCCGCCCGCGCTCGCGACACAGGCATCGATGCGGTCGAGCTGCACCTGGGCCACGGCTACCTGCTGAGCCAGTTCCTGAGCCCGCTTTCCAATCGTCGCCGTGATCATTACGGCGGCTCCCTTGAGAACCGCCTGCGCTTTTCCGTCGAAGTTGTGCGCGCGGTGCGCGAGCAGGTGGGCCGTGACTACCCGGTTATCTGCAAGGTCAACCTCGAAGACGGCGCCCGCGGTGGCCTCGAAATAGAAGAGGCCGTCGAGGTGGCGCGTGTGCTCGAGCGCGAAGGCGTCGATGCACTGGTGCTAAGTGGAGGCTTCGTGGCCCGCAACGGTTTCTACATGCTCAGGGGCGACGCGCCGATTGCCAGCATGGTGGAGGTCGAGAAAAACCCGTTGCAGAAAATCACCCTGCGCTGGATGGGCGAGCGGGTGATACGAGCGCTGCCGTTTGAGCCTATGTTCTTCCTCGAAGGGTCGCGGCGGGTACGAGAGGCCGTGAAAATGCCGCTTATGCTCATGGGCGGCATCGTTTCGTCGGCCAACATGCAGCAGGCCATGGACGAAGGCTTCGATTTCGTGGCCGTGGGTCGGGCGCTCATCGCCGATCCCGATTTCGTGCGCCGGGTCGAACGCGGCGAGCAACCGGTATCGGACTGCAACCACTGCAACGAGTGCGTGGCCGAGATGGACCGCGGAGGAATAAGATGCGTGTTGCGCGACTGACGGTGGCGCGGCGATGTCCGCGTGTGGCGCTGGTGGCGTTTGTTACCGTGGGCTTGTCGGTGGCCTCGTGCTCGCTGATCCAGCCCGACCAGCGGGCAGCGGTGGCTGACCGGGCTCCCGTGCAATCGGCGGATCCCTGGTACGCGGCCGGCCGCGCGGCCGTGGATCGGGCCGACGGCCTGCGTGCCGACAAGCGGCAGGCACGATCGCTGGTGCTGTTCGTGGGCGACGGCATGGGCATGACCACGGTAACGGCGGCTCGCATACTGGCCGGCCAGCGCCTGGGCCTGGCCGGTGAAGAACACAGGCTTGCGTGGGAAGACTTTCCCCATGTGGCGCTGACCAAGACTTACAACACCAACCAGCAGGTGCCCGACTCGGCGGGCACGGCCACGGCCCTGCTCAGCGGGGTGAAAACCATGGCGCGGGTCATCGGCGTGGACTCGGGGGTGGTGCGTGGAGACTGCGCCTCGCAGGCCGGGCACGAAACAGAGAGCCTGTTCGACCTCGCCGAGGCAGCCGGCATGGCTACCGGCGTGGTCACCACCACGCGACTTACCCACGCGACCCCGGCCGCGGCCTATGCGCACTCGGTGGAGCGTTACTGGGAAGTCGACTCGCGCATGCCCGAAGAGGCTCTCGACACCGGCTGCGTGGACGTGGCTCGGCAGTTGGTAGCGTTTGGGGCTGGCGACGGCCTGGATGTGGCCCTGGGCGGAGGCAGGCGTAATTTTCTCAGCGATGACGGCAAGGGCGTCGGCACGTTGGCCTGCCGCAAGGCCCTCGAGCGAGTTGCCGATGGGCAGGCGGGCAGCTGTCGCGGCAAGCGAGAAGACGGCCGTGATCTTGTAGCCGCGTGGGTGGACGGCAGCGACGGCAGGCGCGCGGTGTTTACCGCCAACGGTCTGCGCGCGGCGGGTAACGGGCCGGGCCTGCTCGGTTTGTTTGCCGACTCGCACCTGCCTTACGCCGTTGACCAACGGCACGCCGGGATAGACCTCGCCGACCCGGCCGCACCGGCTGACAAAGAAGCAGCCGTACCCTCGCTCGCGCTCATGACCGTGCGCGCCCTCGACGTGCTGGCCAAGTCAGACGCGGGCTTCGTGCTGCTGGTCGAAGGCGGACGCATAGACCACGGCCACCACAGGGGGCAGGCCGGTCGCGCTCTTGAAGAGACGCTCGAATTCGATCGTGCGGTGCGCGCCGTGCTCGAGCGCGTTGACGATCGCACGCTGGTCGTAGTGACGGCCGATCATGACCACGGCCTTGCGTTCTCTGGCCTGGCCACGCGCGGTAATCCGATACTGGGCCCAGTCGTGATCAACAAACTTGACGGCACTTCTCGCGAGCAGGCTGACATGGCCGCAGACGGGCGTGCCTACACCGCCTTGACCTACGCCGGCGGCAAGGGTGCGATAGTGGAGGGAGGCGAGGGAGTGTGTCGCGCCGACCCAGGCGACTCCGGCTCCGGGGATGCGGGCGAGGGTTGCGGGGCGCCGGGCATGCGGCCCGACCTGCTCCAGCAGGATTGGGCCTCTGCCGACTACCGGCAGCAGGCGTTGGTGCCCATGATGGACCTGCCCTACGACGGCGAGCGCTACGTCATGGAGATGCACGGCGGGGCCGACATCGCCGCCTGGGCAAGAGGCCCGGGTGCGTGGCGGCTGCAGGGCACGGTGGAGCAGAACGTGGTCTTCCACGTCATGGCCCGCGCCCTCGGCCTGGCCGACTGAAGGCCCGTGGCTCGGCGTTGCCTGCGGCGGCAAGCTGCGCTAGGTTGCCACGCTGGCCGTTGCGTTCGACCCCACGGGGTAGGCTCGGCGGTTGTCTACCAACCAACCTCACGCGCCCGTAGCTCAGCTGGATAGAGCACCAGACTACGAATCTGGGGGTCGCAAGTTCGAATCTTGCCGGGCGCACTCTGTTTCCCCTCTTAAATAGCCTCTCGGCCGCTCACCAGATCGCGGTCTCACCCAACCGGGGGGGCGTACCCATGGACAGGAGGGCGGCAGTGGTGGTAGGCTCGCGGGTCTTCTGGAGGTAACCCACCATGTCTACTAAGTCTTTCGTATCGTTTGCTCTAGCCTGTGCAGCGGCGTTCGTGCTTTCTGCGCCGGCAGGGGTCTTGGCCGGTTGCGGCGACTCGATACTGGAGACAGCGGAGCAGTGCGATGATGGCAACTTGCTCGAAGGCGATTGTTGTTCATCGGACTGCCTGTTCGAGCCCAACGGGCAGGTCTGTGATGACGGTGACCCGTGTTCGTCGGACGGAACCTGCAGCGACGGGAGCTGCAATGCCACGGGGAACACCTGCGACGATGGGATTGATTGCACGCAGGATTACTGTGATCCGGCCTCGGGGGCCTGCCTGAATTGGCCAGACCACGGAATCTGCGACGATGACCTGTTCTGCAACGGTAGAGAAAGTTGTTCTAGCGCTGTTGGATGCGAACCGGGAAACACCATTGCTTGCGACCAGTTCGATACCACGTGCAACGATTGGTCGTGCAGCGAGGCAGAATCCCGCTGCACTAGCGCAGAGACGGGCGACGCTTCCTGCGACTCCGACGGAGACGGCACGCCTGATGACTCCGACTTCTGCCGATCTACTGCGGCGGGAGACGGCACGGTGTACCAGGGCTGTTCGACAGCCGACCTACTGCGCACGCCTCACCACTTGACCGATCCTCCCTCTGAAGAGTTGACCCGGGCTACCGATTTCATGGCTAAGAACGAGGTGATGCAGCGGTACACTAAAAAGGCCGCCAAACCTCTCAATGACCTTGCCAAAGCCAGGCTGGCTATTGCCCAGGGTAAGCCGTGCAAGGGAGCCAAGTTAGCCAACAAGGCTGTCCTGCGACAGGACAAGTTCCGCGAGAAGCTCGGTGTAAAACTTG
>CAUZFM010000115.1:0-5884 GCA_963579235.1 uncultured Binatia bacterium (SeqCode) | reverse complement strand
GTCGCGAAGCGTTTCGGACGGGTCGCGGACGTTGAAGAGGAAGGCCTTGGGGTCCTTTATGCGGTACTGGACGATGAAATCGAGATCCACGATGTTACCGTCCGACGTGAGCATGCGGGATTCTTCGGTCACCTGCCGATAACGCGCCGGGGGCCCCACGTCTATCGTCCTGAAGCCCACTTCTTCCTTGAGCACCACCGTCACCGGCGGCTTGAGAACCGTCTCCACGGGCCACGGCAGGTGCCAGTGGAGGCCCGGACCGGTGGTGGCCGTTACCTTGCCGAAACGAAGTACTACACCTGCCTCGCTGGGGTTGACCTGGTACACGCCGGTGGCGAGCCACAAGGCCAGCAGCAAGCCAATTCCAGCCAGTCCCAGCGCGCCGCCGAAGCGTCCGCGCAGCTTGGACACCAGCTGGGCCAGCAGTTCCTCGGGCGTCGGGGGCCTCTGCCCACCGCCGTTTCCAAATGGTGATCTGTATCCGTCGGACATCGTACGCGGATACCCTTGCAGCACGCAGGAGTGGAGTCAATGGCAAGGCGACAACGGGTAGCGCCGTGCTATAGATCCTGCACTGGGGCAAGATGGTTGCGCTGCGATGCTTGCCCCGCCCGCTACTACCCTGCCCGTGATTGCAACGCTGACCGCTTCGGTGCTCATCGCCGCTGCCGCCCTGGCGTGGTTCCGGCCGCGCAGCGTCGTCGATCATCCCCTCCTGGTGCTGGCCGTACCCCTGCTGCTCTCGCTGCTATCGGTGGCAACACTGGTGAACCCCGCCGGCCCCTCGCTGCGCATGCGCCTGGACCCGAGCGAAGAGCCCATGCTTGCACCCGACGACCCGGGGCTGGCGCCCTACCACCGGGCGACCGCTAATTTTGGCGACGACAACGTCTACGTGGTGGCCGTGGAAACGGCCGAGGTCTTCAACACCGAGTTCCTGCTCGCCATGCAGACGGCCAGCAACCGGCTGCGACGGCTCAAGGGCGTACGCAACGTGGACAGCCTGGTGACCACCACCCACTACGGTTACGACGACGACATAGACACCGTTCTGGTACGCCGGCTGATAGACCGGGTGCCCGAAGATCTCGGCGCCATGGCCGCGCTCAGGGAGCGCGCACTGTCGGACAGGGTTTATCCGCGCAGCATCGTCTCGGCCGACGGACGCACCGCAGCGTTGAACATCTCCTTTGTCAGCATGAGTGACGGCGACTTCGTGCTATCAGGACTCGACGAGAGCATCCGGGCCATCGCCACCGAGGAATTTCCGGCACCCGCGAATGTGTACGTCACCGGTCGCCAGCACGTCAAGACACGGGCCCATCACATCATGGTCGGCGATCTGTCGTGGCTCATCCCACTGGCCATGACCGTTGGCGCGTTCGTAGGGTGGCTGGTGACCGGCAGTCTTCGCGCGGGTTTCATCCCGGTAGGCGCCAGCGTGCTGGCTACGCTATGGGTCTTTGCCACCTTGGCGGCGCTGGGCAGACCGCTCAACATAATCACCCTCGTCCTGGGCCCCGTGCTCATCTGCGTGGGCGCGGTCTACGGCATACACATACTGGCGCGCTACGAGGGACTGGTCGACGAAGGCATGAACGCGCGGGACGCAGCGCTGGGCTCGCTCAAAGACACCGCAGCTCCCACGCTCATGGCCGGGGTCACTACGGTGGCGGGTTTTGCCTCGCTTGCGGGGTCCGACATCCCGGCCACGCAAGAGCTGGGCCTGCTGGCCGCCACCGGTGTGGCCTGGGCCACCGTGTCTTCGCTGTGTTCCATCCCCGCCCTTCTTTCCCTGCTGCCGCCGCGGGGCAGCAGTAGACAAACGAGCGTCGGACTGCGCGCGACCGCCCTCCTGCGGCGCCTGCTCGATTTGACCGCGGGCCTTTGTACGCGCCACCCCCTGCCCATCCTGGCTGCCTGGGCGCTGGTAGCCGTGGTATCGGCCGGCCTGCTGCCGCGCATCGTGGTTGACACCGACTACCTGACCTTTTTTGACCCGACCTCCAAAGTGAGAACAGACTTTGCTGCAGTCGGTCGACTGCTCACCGGCGCGTCGCCGGTTTACGTGGCGCTGCACGGTGGGCGGGAAGGAGCCTTTCGCGAACCCGACACCCTGCGTGCGCTTGAACGACTGCAGGCCGAGGTCGACCGCGTACCCGGCGTGAGGGCCACCACGACCATCGTAGATTTCATCGCCCCGCTTAACCGCGCGATGGAAAAAGGCGAGCCCTCGGCAGAGCGCGTACCCGACAGCAAGGCCGGCGTGGCCGAGCTCATGTTCATGCTGCCGCGCAACCGCATACGGGGCCTCGTCAACAGCAACCACAGCAGCGCCAACCTGCTGGTACGCAGCTCGGCTACAGGTTCGGCCGCGGTCCGGCGACTCGAAGACGACCTCAACGCGGCAATAACCCGGGCCGGGCTCCCCGCCGGGATGGAAGCCAACGTCACTGGCAACACCATCGTACTGAACCACGGTGCCGACAGCCTCGCACGTACGCAGACCACCATCGTTGCCTTCGCGGCGCTGGCAATCTTTGTGCTCATGGCCAGGTTCTTCCGCTCGGCGGGCGCCGGTTTGCTGGCGATGATACCCAACGTCGTGCCCGTGCTGGTTTTCTTCGGCCTGCTGGGAGCAGGCGTCGCCATGCTGTCGCTCGCCACCAGCCTGCTCGGCTGCATAGCACTGGGAATAGCGGTGGACGACACCGCTCACTTCCTGGTGGGGTACAAGCGCCGGCGCGCGCGCGGCATGCAGGCCGAGGCCGCCGTTTCGGACTGCATAGCCACCCTGGGAAAGCCCATCCTGGTAACCTCCATCATGCTGTCGTCCGGTTTCCTGGTGCTGTTGCTGTCGGGCTTCGCGGCATTCAGACAACTGGGCGGGTTGGCGGCGACGACCATGATGATCTGCCTGTTCGCCGACCTCACCCTGCTGCCCGCCCTGCTGCTTCGTTTTCGGCGCTGACCAGCGCTGACGCTCAACCATGCCTGACGCCGACAGCCCACGCAGCGGACCGCGCGGCTCAGGGTCTCTGTTGAAGGTTCGACAAAGCGAAGTCCGAGTCGGTGAGCCCCGGCTCGGGTTCGAGCAGGTCGACCACCAATCGCGAGCGGGTGTCTTCGAGCAGGTCGTACATGATCGAATCGGTAGCTATCCAGGTGCCACCGAATTCGCTGATGCTGTCGTGCCTGGCCTCCATTCGCTTGGCAAGTACATCGGCCTCGTCCCAGTACTCGATCTTGACCGGAACGTAGTGCTCTTTCTCAATCCAGTTCTTCGTGCGCGTGTAACTCGAGTCGGCCTCGGGTCGCATGACGGCCTCGACCACGTAGCACGACATCCCCTTTACTTCTTCGTCGGCCCGCCTGGTGTAATCGGCGTCCTCTATGTCACCCACGCTGACGAGGAAATCCTCGAAGCTGAAATCGGTACCTGCTATATGCTGCCCCTTCATGCTCACGCGGTGGGTACGCCCGCGCGTGGGCGAAAAAATAAACTGCTCGTCCTCGGCCTGGTCATGGTGAACAAACAGGTAGCCCGTGTGGCGCAGCTCGTAGGGTCCCGTGAACTTGACGATGGTCCGTGAGAACACGTCGTCGGTGGCCTCGTCTTCTTCGTCTCGGTAGTCGAGCGCCTGCGTCCAGAAGTTTACCCGCTGCGGATTACCGGCCTCGTCGCTGCTCGTGGCGTGACTCTCCTGGTAGCTCGACTTGAGACGCTTACGATTCTTGAGAAGCCGGTCGTAGAGTACGCGGCCGGTGAGACTTTCGCCCACCCGGCTTTGCTCTTCGACCTCAGCCGCGCTCGGGTAATCCATCGGCCCATCGGCAGCTGTGTCCACCGGCGACGACAACAGAAACAAGAGAGACAACACTACCGTACGAAATACCATGGGCTATCCGCGCCCCCGCGCGCCCAGTTGCTCATAGAACATATATCCAGCCGCCATCGAAAAAGCGCTCAGCAGGTGCCAGGTCGCGTGTCCTTGCAGAAAGTGGTTGTCGGGGTCACAGAACACTCGCGTAACGTCGAGCGCCGAAAAAACGCTGGCCGACGCCAGCAGCACGAGCATGACCGCGTACCAGCGGTAATCGTCGGGCCGGTCCGGGCGCCGGCTGCAGGCCACCTCCTGCCCCAACAACACGAAGATCAGCCCTAGAACAATGAGCTGGATGGGAATCCCGAGCAGGTAGAACAGCACTACCAGCACCGAGCCCCCCGCCACCACGAAGCCCAGGTCACGAGCGATGGCCCCGCCGCCGGCCGCGCCAAGGCGGGCGCGGTTAATGGCCAGCAACAGGCCCAGCCACAGGAACATGCCGACGAAATCAAGAAACTGCGTGAAAAAATTGTACGACGCGTGGTAGACGAGTGAGAACAGGCCGGTCAGCAGCATGGCGGGAGCAAACAGGCCCAACCCACGGCCGGTTTTGCCTTGTGAGCGCCGCCACAGCAGCACGGCCACCAGCAGGTAGGCGAGATTGGACCAGGTGTTGGCGGGTTCGACAACCCAGGAACACAGGGGTGCCTCGCACCAATCCACATTTGGCGGGGCCAGCGAACTCAGTGCCGACCAGGGACAGCCCGGCTGTAGGGGGGGCGCGTACACCGCCCCTACCTAGCAGGCAAGCGCAGCCCTATAAAGCCCCTCCCTTTTTTAACAGGCTTAACGAATAACCGTTGCGAAAGGCCTGCCTGCCAGGCCATCCGCGAATGAAACCTGCTGTTCGGCCTCGTCGAAAGACATCCCGCGATTATCGGCGAGCAAGGCCAGGCTCTTCCTGGCCATCCTGCTCGGCAGGGCGTGACCGTTCTCCCAGCGATTTACCGTGCTCACTGTTATGCCAAGGTTATGCGCAAGTTCTTCCTGCGTCATCCTCAGGCTCCTACGAAAGTCCCGTATGAGCGTACACATCTTTTCATTGTTCATTGTCGACCCCCGTCGTTGCTGCCTCGCCTAGCCCGGCCAGAAGCAGTCCGTATAGTTAATGCAATGCTACACGAGCTGGGGCTCTCCGGTCTCGCACCCGAACGGGTATTTCTTACGCCATCACACTCACACACGGCTTGCTGCCCCACTATCCAAGGGGTTTCAGAGTGTCGCGGCAGCCGCGCCGGACCGAGAGAAGCGGATTTATGTTAACCGTACAGTGTTTTCCCCTTACCCCTTATGGGGGTAAGCCCCTGTCCGGGTGGCCGCCGGCGTTTCTGCCGGGGGCCGCGCGATCGCTTTCTAATCAAAACCTGACAATCGGCTCACAAGCACTTTACCAACAGCGCCCATGATGATAACCGCTGATCCAGTCGTCCACGGGCGGCGACCTAATCAAAACCTGTCGTCACAAAAACAAAGAGAAAAAAAATGAGACCGTACTGCGCACCACTGGCCCTCGCCGCACTGATGATGATGCCTGCTCCTGGCACCGCCGCCGCCAACCCCGAGCTTGACCTCAGCTGGAAAGACGGCATCAGTGTGTTGTCGAGCGACGGTGATTTCTCGCTCAAGATCGGTGGTAGGATCATGGCCGACACCGTGTCCTGGGACACCGACAGCGCCGTAGAAGCAGCCATAGGCGAACAGACCAGCGCGAGCGAATTCCGCCGCGCGAGGTTATACATGGCGGGCACCATATACGGCAATGTAATCTTTAAAGCCCAGTACGACTTCGCCGGAGGCGACGCCGACTTCAAGGACGTATACCTGGGCATAAAGGGCATCCCTGGTCTGGGCACTGTCAAGGTCGGCCACTTCAAGGAGCCCTTCAGCCTCGAGACGCTCACCAGTTCGAAGTACATCACCTTCATGGAGCGTGCGCTTCCGGGCGTCTTTGCGCCCTTGCGTAACACCGGGCTCGGATTTCACAGCACCGCACTTGA
>CAUZFM010000114.1:0-5976 GCA_963579235.1 uncultured Binatia bacterium (SeqCode) | reverse complement strand
TCCGATCTCATCGCTGTTGCCACCCTGCGAGTCACCCGAAATTGCGGCGGCCATCTCCATCATGGTGGGCGTGGGTGCGTTCTGCCTGAAGTCTTTTACTTCCTCGACGATGCCGGCTGGCAGGTCGGGGGGCACCGGCAGTCCGGTGTTGCTGATGACCACCCTGTCGAAGCGCCCGGGGTTTTCGGCCACCAGCCTCAGGCCGATAAGTCCTCCCCAGTCCTGCCCGAACAGTGTTGCACCGGTGACGTCGTTGGCTTCCAGCCACGCGGTCATCCAGTCGACCTGTCGCTGGTAGCTGTAGTCCTCGCGCGCGGCGGGTTTGTCGCTGCGGCCGTAGCCCACCAGGTCCGGCGCAAGCACCCGCAGACCCGACTCCACCAGCGGCGGTATCATCAGGCGGTAGAGGTAGCTCCAGGTCGGCTGCCCGTGTAAGCAGAGCACAACCGGGCCGTCGCCTGGTCCCTCGTCGAGGTGGTGAACGCGCAGCGTGCCGCCGTCGCCGTCGGGTAGGTCGGTGTAGTGGGGCTCGAAGGGGTAGCCGGGAAGATTGTTGAATTGCTCGTCAGGGGTTCGTAGAACTTTCATGTGGTCTCCTGTCGGCGCGCCGGTCCACGGCCGTTTGGAGGAGATAGTACATGAAGTTTGGAGCGATGATAGCCCCGCGGATAGACGAC
Organism: uncultured Binatia bacterium (SeqCode); assembly: GCA_963579235.1. GTDB lineage: Bacteria > Desulfobacterota > Binatia > UBA1149 > UBA1149 > UBA1149. The sequence goes on along the minus strand of CAUZFM010000114.1, from coordinate 5,299 downwards.
TGGCTGTTGCTCAGTTTTGCCGAGGACCTCGGTTACGACCACGGCTGGGTACCCGATTCGCAGATGATCTGGTCCGACTGCTACGCGGTGCTGGCGCTCGCGGCGGCCAACACTTCGCGTATTCGCCTGGGCACCGGCGTGTCTATAGCCGGCACGCGCACGGCACCGGTCACCGCGCACTCCATTGCCAGCATCAACCAGCTCGCTCCCGGCCGGGTGTTCCTGGGCGTGGGCACCGGTCACACCGCCATGCGCGTGATGGGTATGGACCCGGTCAAGCCGCGCCCCTTTCGCGAGTACCTGCACGTGGTCAGGGAGCTGCTGCATGGCCGCCAGGTGGAGTACACGCAGGACGGCGTGACGCGCGAGATAAAGTTCCTGCACGAAGAACTGGGCTTCATGAACACCGAGCAGCCGGTGCCCATCTACGTGGCCGCCAACGGTCCGTTGGCGCTCAAGGCAGCAGGCATGTACGGCGACGGTCGCATATCGGCAGGCGGCGAGCCGGAGCCGGCTTTCAAGCACAACCTGGGTCTTGCCATGAAGGCGGCTTCGGACGCGGGGCGCGAACTGGAGAACGACTACCACACCGCCGCGCTGACCTTCTCCTGCGTGCTGAAACCGGGCGAAAAACCTACGGCAGATCGGGTGATAGATCAGGTGGGGTCGATGGTTACCGCCAGCCTGCATTTTTTCTGGGAGCTGGCCCGGCAGGCGGGTAGCGACGATTTCATCGATGAGTCGATCCGCGACACCTGGGATGAGTACAAGGCCTACGTCGACGACATGGAAACACCGGAGGCCAGCCGGTACCTGCAGATCCACGAAGGCCACTGTACTTACCTGGTGCCGGCCGAGCGGCGTTTTGTCACCCCGGCCACCATACGCGCTTCGGGCGGACTGGTGGGTGAGCCCGACGAGATCATCGAGCAGCTGAGGGCACAGGAGGCCATGGGGCTGAAGGAAGTGACCCTGTTGCCACCCATGGAGTTTGCCCGCGACTGCTACCGCGAGTTCGCCGAGCAGGTGATGGCGCGGTATCACTAGGCGGGGGAAAGGACCTGGTGGTGATTGGTAAGAAAACACTGTCGGTGCTGGTGGTCGTGGCGCTGCTGGCCGCGTGCGCTTACTCGATGCGAGAATGGCTGATGCTCGAGGCGCTCGGACTGGCCAACCGCATGCGCAACAGCGTTTCAGCCAACCGGCCGGTGGCCTGGCAGCAGGGGCCGGCAACAGCGGAGCTGTCCGCCGACAAGAGGCCGCCGAACGTCGTCGTTATTCTAGTCGACGACATGGGGTTCAACGACATCACGCTCCACGGAGGAGGTGTCGCAGGTGGTACCGTTCCCACGCCACACATTGATTCGGTGGCGCGGGACGGTGCGGACCTGGTAAACGGCTACGCAGGCAACGCGGTGTGTGCCCCGTCGCGGGCTGCCATTATGACCAGCAGGTATTCCACCCGCTTCGGGTTCGAGTTCACTCCCATGCCGGCGGCGATGACCAGCATCACCCGCGTGCTCAGCCACCACGACCAGCGACTCCATGACATCGTCATTGATGACGAGGCGGCCAGCGACCGTATTCCCATGGATGAAATGGGTATGCCGCCGTCGGAGGTCACCCTTGCCGAGGCCCTTGGCGACCGCGGCTATCACACCATGCATCTTGGCAAGTGGCACCTGGGACGCAGTCCGCGCTTCAGGCCGTCGGCCCAGGGATTCGACGAGAGTATCATGATGGAAAGCGGGCTGTACCTGCCCGAGGATTCGCCCGAGGTAGTTAACTCCAAGCAGGATTTTGACGTCATCGATCGCATCCTGTGGGCGATCCTGCAGTACGCGGTCAGTTTCAACGACTCGGACTGGTTCGAGCCCGAGGGGTACCTGACCGACTACCTGGCAGACCAGGCAGTTGCCGCGATAGGGGCCAACAGGAACCGACCATTTCTTCTTTACCTGGCGCACTGGGGTGTGCATACGCCGCTACAGGCCACCAGGGCGGACTACGACGCCCTGGACCATATAGAAGACCATCGCCTGCGGGTATACGCCGGCATGGTGCGGTCGGTCGACCGCAGTGTCGGCCGGGTACTTGCGGCGTTGCGTGAGCACGGGCTGGAGGAAAACACGCTGGTGGTGTTCACCAGTGATAACGGCGGTGCCGGGTACATAGGGTTGCCCGAGGTAAACAAGCCTTACCGCGGGTGGAAGCTAACCCTGTTCGAGGGCGGAACGCACGTGCCGTTTTTTATAAAATGGCCTGCCCGCGTAAAGCCGGGGCTGGTCTACCACGAGCCGGTATCTCACGTGGATATAATGGCCACCGCTGTTGCAGCAGCCGGCGGTGGAAACTGGACCGAGAACAAGGTTGACGGGGTAGATCTTGTACCGTTTATAACGGGCCAGGTGCAAGGTAGCCCGCACCAGGCGGTGTTCTGGCGGCAGGGATACTACCAGTCGGTACTGTCAGGCGGTTGGAAACTGCAGGTTTCGAGCAGGCCGGCAAAACGTTGGCTTTACAACATGGCCGACGATCCTACCGAGCAGAAGAACCTGGCCGGGGCCCACCCCGAGAAGGTCGCCGAACTGGAGGGCCTGCTGGCCCGGCACGACGCCGAGCAGGCGCAACCCCTGTGGCCGTTGCTGGTCGAATTCCCCGTAGCGGTGGACAAGACCGGTGCCGATACAATGGAAGAGGACGACGAATATGTTTATTGGCCGAACTGAAGCTGGGAACCCGGCAGGCCAGTCGGCGTTGTTTGTCGACGTTGGTTGTCGGCTTTGCGTGAATCATCGCCGCAGCGTATAGCGCACCCATGAGCGATAGCGTTGAACTGCTGCTGAAAACACACGATGACGTCGACTGGAGTCTTGCCGGGGCGCTTGCCGGCGGTGACGCCCTGGGACTGGTATTTTTTCGTGGCTACTGGTGACCCTTCTGCGTGCGCTCCTGGAAGGGGCTCTCCCGGTTAGAAAAAGATTTCGATGAGGTCGGTGTTCGACTCGTGGGCGTATCGGCCGACAGCCCGCGAGCGCTTGCACGCATGCGCAGCACGCTGGGGCTGCCTTTCACCATGTTGTCCGATCCCTCGTTGAGCTCGCTCAAACTTTTTGACGTGCCGACCAGCAGTGGTCACCCGATGTCCCGCAAGTACCCCGAGGGTGCCTTCCTGCAGCCGGCTTACTTCGTGTTGCGAGCGGGCGGCGATGGCGCCCAGGAGCTCCTGCACGAGTGGGTGCAGCGTCCCGGCATGCTCAATGCTTATGGCGCTATGGGTCGGCCCTCGCCCGAGGATATGCTCGAGGAGGCGCGCAGCGCGGTGGGGGGCGACAACGTATGAAGATCGAGCGCATGGCGGCCGTCGTGACCGGCGCCGCCAGCGGCATAGGCCGAGGCGTGGCCCGCGAATTGGCTGCGCGCGGCGTATCGGTAGCCGTGGCCGACATAGAACTCGACCGCGCCCGCGAGGTGGCCGACGAGCTGGCCGCCACGGGCGTTAACAGCATCGCCGTCGAGTGCGACGTGACCAGTCGCGAGTCACTCGAAGCGCTGGCCGAGCGTGCGTTTGCCGAACTGGGCGAGGTGCGGCTGCTCTGCAACAACGCCGGCGTAGGGACCATGGGCGCGGTGGCCGAACTGCCCGAGGACAACGCGAGGTGGGTGTTCGACGTCAACGTGTTTGGCGTGCTCAACGGCTGCGCGGCCTTCGTGCCGCGCTTCAAGCGGCAGGGCGGCCCCGCTCACGTGGTCAATACCGGCTCGGAACATAGCCTCGGCATCCCTTTTGCGGGTATGGGAATCTACACGGCCAGCAAGCACGCAGTGTTGGCCTTGTCTGACGTAATGCGCCGGGAGCTTGTCGACGACGGCATAGGCGTGAGCATCCTGTGTCCCGGACTGGTAGCCACCGACATCTGGAACGCGGGTCGTAACCGCCAACAGGCCTACGGGGGAGCCGAGCAGTCGCCGCCCGAGTTCGCCGAGTTGTTCACCGAGGGCATGGACCCAGACGAGGTGGGCCGCCTGGTGGTAGCCGCGGTGGAGCGAGACGATTTTTTCATTCTCAGCCATCCCGAGGTGCGCGCCATCGTCGAGCAACGCTACGACGAGATGCTGGCGGCCTTCGACGCCTGCTGAACGGTCAGCGGGGGCTAGCCGTCAGTGGCAGCCGTCCCAGGCGTCGTATCATGACACTGGGCAGGTAGGACGGCGTTTGATCCTGGTCGGCGAGTTCGAACGAGCTCGTGCGCGCCAGTAGTTCTTCGAGCGCCACCCGCGTCTCCATGCGTGCCAGCGCCGCCCCTATGCAGTGGTGTATGCCAAGCCCGAAAGCGAGATGAGCCGAGGCGTTGTCGCGGCCGGGCCGTAGCCTGTCCGGGTCTGCAAACTGGGATGGGTCGCGGTTGGCCGAGCCCCACAAGAGCATCAGTCGCGTGCCGGAGGCTATGTCGACGCCGCCCAGGCTACAATCACGCGTGGCGAGCCTGAAGTGTCCCTGGAAGGGGGACTCCAGGCGCAGGGTTTCCTCTATGAAGGCTGGTATCGCCGAGGGGTCAGCGCGCAGTGCCTGTTGCAGTTGCGGGTCACGGGCCAGCAGCAGTACGGCGCTGCCCAGCAGGGCCGCGGTCGATTCGCTGCCGGCCGACAGCAGTTGCAGCAGAATGGCCACTACCTCGTCCTCGCTGAGGAAGTCCTCGTCTTCGTGGGTCGCGCGGGCGAGTACGCCCAGCACGTTGTCTCCTGGCGAGTCGCGGGCTGCGCGAAAAGCGTCGGCCAGGTAGGCGTTGAGTTTCATCACGCTTGCGGCGTAGCGTGCCAGTTGTTCGTCGTTTAGCACTCCGGACAACAGCGCCGAGCCGTCGTTGGCCCAGGCGCGCAACTGCACTCGGTCTTCGAGCGGCAGGCCCACCAGCCGACAGACCACCTGCACGGGCATTTCGTTGGCCACTGCCTGCATCCAGTCGTCACTGGAGTCGCGGGCGAGAAACGTTTCTACCAGTTGGCCGGCCAGGCCGCGCAGACCGTCTTCCATCGCGGCTACACGTCGGGGGGTCATCGCGCTGTTGGCCACCTTGCGCTGGCGGGCGTGTACCGGCTCGTCGGCTATGGCGAGCACGTCTACCGGCCGGGTCGTAGCTGATGAAACTTCGAGCAACGCCGGGGCCTGGCCGGTCAGCCCCACTACCATGGCGACCAGGTTGGACGAAAAGGTATCGGGGTCCAGTGCCGCGGCACGGCAGTCGTCGTAGCGCGACACCAGGCTGTAACCGGTCTGCTCGAGCGGGTACACCGGGGC
>CAUZFM010000113.1:0-6085 GCA_963579235.1 uncultured Binatia bacterium (SeqCode) | reverse complement strand
ACTCAACCGGCTTAGCGAAGCGTGGTTCGTTGAGCCGATCTGGCAATGGCTCCGCGAGCGCATGGCTTCGGGCAACGTCGACGCGACCGGCTTCGCTCTTTCAGGGGTTAAGTGGGTAAGCGAGTTTGCTGCCACGCGGGCCACGGCCATCGCGCGCAACGTGTTCGAGTTTGCCATCGCGACCGGGATCATGACCTTCACGCTGTTTTTTCTTTTTCGCGATGGCGAGACGACCGTCGAATCGCTTCGCCGCAGTATTCCGATGATGGCCGCTGACCGCGACCGAATTTTTGACAGCTTCAAACGAACCGTACTCGCGGTCGTGCAAGGGCTTACGCTGACGGCCCTGGCCCAGGGGGTGCTGGTCGGACTGGCCTTGTGGGCTGTCGGTGTGCAATTCAGCCTGCTATTGGGTGCGGTGGCCTGCCTATGCGCCTTTCTGCCCGTGGGTGGTGCAGCCTTGGTGTGGATGCCAGTGGCCGTGGCGCTGGCACTGTCTGGTCAGCTCGTCGGCGCCGGCGCGCTCATCGCCTGGGGCCTGCTGGTCGTCTCGTCGGTAGACAACCTCCTGCGGCCTTACCTGATCAGCAGCCAGGCCCGGTTGTCAACGCCGCTGCTGTTCTTCGGAATCATCTGCGGCCTGAGGGCCTTCGGCTTTATAGGGCTGTTTCTCGGCCCCGCCCTGCTGGCAACTTTTGCCGAACTGATGCGTACGTTTCGCGAGCTATACGCCGAATCGGCCAACTGATCAGGCCTGGGGCTCTTCCTCGTCGGCATCGGCAGATTCCGAAGAATTTTCCTCCGTTTCTTCCGAGTCGCTATCTTCCGAGTCGCTATCTTCCGAGTCATCAGCTGACCCGGAAGGTGTTGCTCCTGCTTCGTCCGTCGCGGCCGAGAGTTCAGCGGCCACCGCCTCTTCGGGCGCCTCGACTTCTTCGCCGGCATCATCGTCGTCACCGCCGATGGCCATCACCGAGACCTTGATCATCGCCAGGACACCATGGCCCACGTGCACCGGGACCTCGTGATCCCCTGCTTCCTTGATCGGCGTGACAAGCTGGACATCGTGCTTGTTTACGACCAGGCCCCGTTCTTCGAGAAGCCGGGACACGTCGGCAGCAGTAACCGAGCCGAATAAGTGGCCACTATTCGCAGCGCGGGCTTCTATTTCGACCGCTACACCGTCAAAAGCTTTCTGCCGGGTGTCGACATCGCCCATCTCTTTTTCTTTCTTAAGCTGGATGAGTGCCTTCTCGTGCTCAAGACTGCGCAGGCTACGACGGTCCGCCGTAACGGCTTTGCCCTTAGGCAGCAAGTAATTGCGAGCGTAGCCTGCCTTGACCTTGACGACGTCGCCTATCACCCCGAGCTTGGGTATGTCTTCTCTGAGGATTACTTCCATTGCTGGTCTCCCTGCACTTACTGTTGAAGGCCTGAGCCGGTGTACGACAACAGCGCCGCGTTGCGTGCCCGCTTTATAGACAGCGCCAACGGTCGTTGGTGCTTGGCACAGGTGCCCGTATTACGCCGGGGTACTATTTTGCCTCTTTCGCTGACAAACTCTTCGAGCACGTCGACGAACTTGTAGTCAATCTGCAGCTCCTTGTCGGCGCAGAAGATACAATGGCGGCGTCCTCTTCGAAACCTTCCACCCCTGCCCTTGGGACGGCCACCACGCGAAGGGGGGCCACCACGACTGTCACCGCCACGACTGTCGCCGCCACGACTGTCGCCGCCGCGCCTGTCTCCACCGCGACTGTCTCCACCGCGACTGTCGCCACCGCGACTGTCTCCACCGCGACTGTCTCCACCGCGACTGTCTCCACCGGAGGACCCGCTTCCAGGTCTTGCAGCTTCTGTCGAGACTTTTTCAGACTGAGTTGCCTTGGGGGGGGCTGCTGCTTCAGGAGCTCCTGAAGCAGGCGTTGCGGCTTTCGGAGCTGCTGCTTCAGGCGTTGCGGCTTTCGGCTTGGAACCTTCGGCAGGGATTGCTTCAGCTGCTTCTTCTTTTTTCTCGTCTGACATTTCAGTCGTTCCTCACTTCTTTGTCGCCACTGTCAGCGGTTTCTCCATCGGCAGCTGGAGCAGGGTCGGCCTGTGCAGCTGGAGCAGGGTCGGCCTGTACAGCTGGAACAGTGCTGGCAGCGTCATCCCCTGCCGTCTTTTCTGCGGGCGCGACTTCTGTTGAAGCCGCAGCTACATCTCTACGAGCGGAGGAATCACCGCCGCGGGGGCTTCTCCTGTCATCACGCCCTCGTCGGTCGTCCCGGTGATCCTGGTCGCGGGGGGGTTCCGCCGGTCTTTCTTTGGGCAGCCCGGTGTGGTCCTGCTGTACGCTGATGTAGCGCAACACGCCGTCAGCAATACGCAGGGTGCGCTCCAACTCGGCAACCACCGCCGGCTCGGCTTGGTACTCAAGCAATAGGAAACGGCCGTCGGACTGGTCCTGGATCGGGTAGGCCAACTTGCGCACTCCCCAGTCCAGTTCCGCGTCGACGGTGCCTCCGTTGTCCTTGACAACCGAAACAAAGCGCTCGCGCAAGGCCGTGGTCTCGTCACCTAGCAGGGCAGAAAAAACGATCATAGTTTCGTAGGGTCTCATGCTTCCTCGCTCACACCAGCAGTGGTGCGATAACCAGCGACACTATTGACATCAACTTGATGAGGATGTTCATCGACGGGCCCGACGTGTCCTTAAACGGGTCGCCCACGGTATCTCCAACGACCGCCGCGTGGTGAGCGTCGGTTCCTTTCTGTTCGCCTTCAATGGCGCCGGTCTCAATTGCCTTCTTGGCGTTGTCCCACGCACCACCGGCATTGGCCATCATGAGCGCCAACAGTACTCCGGCCAGGGTGGCACCGGCAAGCATTCCACCCAGTGCTTCAGCCCCCAGGAGAAAACCTACAGCCACCGGTGCAACCACCGCCACAACACCCGGCAGGATCATTTCCTTGAGCGCGGCGCGAGTCGATATATCTACACAACGGGCTGAATCAGGCTTGACGCCTTCCTTGCCCTCAAGCAGCCCCGGGATCTCGCGAAACTGCCGGCGAATCTCTTCAACCATCTGCGCCGCCGCCTTACCAACCGAAGTCATCGTGAGGGATGCAACGAAGAACGGCAGCACACCGCCGATGAACAGACCGATGACCACGATCGGCTCCGTTATCACTATCAACATCGGCTCGATCCCCTGGGCCGCCCTCACGTGGTTGACGGCCATCGAGTAAGCCGAAAACAGCGCCAGCGCCGTGAGCGCGGCCGAACCGATAGCGAAACCTTTTCCGATAGCAGCCGTGGTGTTACCTATGGCATCGAGGCTGTCGGTTATCGCGCGTACGTCCGGGCCAAGTCCCGCCATCTCCGAAATACCACCGGCATTATCAGCCACCGGGCCGTAAGCATCTACGGTCATGGTCACGCCAACCGTCGCCAGCATTCCTACCGCGGCGATCCCGATGCCGTACAGTCCGGCAAAATCATTGGCCACGTAGATGGTGATGCAGATGACCAGAACGGGGAGAGCGCAGCTTTCCAGCCCGATCGCCAGGCCGTTGATAATGTTGGTGGCCGACCCGGTTTTTGACGCTTCGGCGATGCGCCGCACTGGCGGCCCCGCGGTGTAGTACTCGGTGATCAGGCCGATAAGAATACCGCCGACAGATCCGACGAGGACGGCAATCCAGACCTGGGTGGCGATGTTACTGCTGTTGATGAGCATGAAAGCGCCCAGTAACAGCAGGCCCGCCGATATGAAGGTAGAGTAGCGAAGCGCCGCTGCCGGACCGATGCTCTTGAGCACCCTCATCGAAAAGATGCCGACCACCGAAGCAGCCAGTCCCAGCACGGCCAGAGCAAGGGGCAACATCATCAGATGCATCCTCGCGGCCTCTTCGCTGGCTGCGCCGCGAGCGATATCGAGCACCCCGACGGTAGATAAGGTCGCCGCGATAGCCAGCGTCGCTATCATCGAACCAACATAGGATTCGAAAATATCAGCCCCCATTCCTGCCACGTCGCCGACGTTGTCACCCACGTTATCCGCGATTACACCGGGGTTGCGCGGGTCGTCTTCGGGGATACCGGCCTCCACCTTACCTACAAGGTCGCTGCCAACGTCGGCTGCCTTGGTGAAAATACCGCCTCCGACCCGGGCAAAAAGCGCAATCGAGCTGGCTCCCATCGCGAATCCGTTTATCACCGCAGCGTTCTCGGGGTTGCCGTAGAAACCGAACAACACGCCGACGCCTATCAGGCCCAGGCTCGCGACAGCCAGTCCCATGACGGCCCCGCCGTTAAAAGCGACCAACAGTGCCTTGTCCTGGCCGCCATCGCGGGCAGCCTGGGACGTACGCACGTTGGCGTTGGTGGCCGACGCCATGCCAGCCAGGCCCGCCACCATCGAGCAACCAGCGCCGCCAAGAAAGGCAAAGGCCGTGTCGGGGCTGAGCTTCCAGTAAAGAAGTGCAAAAACAGCCAGCTCAAAGACAACCAGGATCTGGTACTCGCGCTTTATGAAAGTGATCGAGCCTTCCTTGATCGCCTGGGCGATCTCAACCATTTTTTCGTTGCCGGGGCTTTCTTTCTTGACGGCAAAGAACAGTACGCCCGCCACTCCGAGGCCCAGTACCCCTGCCAGCCATGCCAGATCAATCAAAAGATTCATTACCAGTATTTCCTCCCATCATTTCCCGTCGAACTCAGTACCACCGGTAAGTCACCCGGCGTTCTATCGTTCGACCTTCTGCTGTAACGGCCGATATCAATCGCCCGTATCGCTCCCCTTAACACCCAGGTCTACGCTGTTGAAACGGTTCATGGCGGTAACAAAGTCCACCCCGAGGGCAACCGCCAACGCGTCAGCAGCAACACCCGCGATTTTTTCGACGAGAGCCTTCTCGCTCTCGTCGAACTCGCTGAGCAGGTAATCGCTCAATTCACTGTCTCCCGGTTTACCAACGCCAACTTTAACCCTGCCGAAATCCGTCGTACCCAACTCCTCTATCACCGACTCCACACCCCGGTGACCACCGCTCCCACCTCCCTGGCGCAGCCGTAAACGGCCGAGCGGAAGGTCCGCATCGTCATACACGACCACCACGTTTTCTTCAGCTATACCGAGTTCGTGGCAGGCTGCACTTACGCTCCTGCCACAGAGATTCATGAAGGTCTGGGGCTTCATGATCAACACCTCGGTACGGCCCGATTTCGCGGAAACCGTCAGCGCCTCGTATCTATGGCGCCGGATGCTCGCCGACAAACGTTCTGCGAACGTGTCGACTACCTGGAATCCCAGGTTATGCCTTGTGTCCTTGTATTCCTCTCCCGGGTTGCCAAGTCCAGCGATGCAGTACATGTGCCGTCACCAACCCGTCCCGCCTCAGGAATCGCCGGCCTTCTCGTCGCCGTCGCCGGTCGCAGCCGCGTCTCCCTCGCCAGTTCCGTCCTCGCCTTCGCCCTCGCCGAGATCCGTTTCTTCTACTTTGACCACTTCCTCGGCAATGGGTGGGGTCACGGTCACAACCGTGAAATTATCCGTAAAAAGCAGCTCAACGCCTTCGCCAACAACCAGGTCCTCTATGTGCAGGGCGTCGTGAATATCTAGACCGCTTACGTCGACTTCTACAGATTCAGGAAGAGCTGCAGGCAACGCCCTTACCTCTATTTCCCTGACAACCGGCTGCAGTATGCCCCCGTTGACCACCCCAACCGGTTTACCGGTAAAACTCAGCGTCACGTTTGCAGTGATCGGGGTAGCCAAGTCAACGCGTAGAAAATCAACGTGCGAAGTCACGCCCGTAACCGGGTGGTGCTGACTTTCCTTGATGAGCACGATGCACTCGTTGAGGCTGGAGTCCGCCGAGTTGAAGCGGATGATGTGGGCCCCCTTCGAAGCCAGCCCGCTGCGGTCGAACTCTTTGGCGTTAACCTGCACCGATATTTCGCTTTCGCCCTGGCCGTAGAAAATCGCCGGTATCAAGCCATCGCGCCGAAGCAGCCGCGACTTCACGGAGGCGTCGCGTCGTTTAACTTCCAATTGTACGGTTCGCATATTCTCTCCTGTCTACTCGAAAAGCGAGCTTA
>CAUZFM010000112.1:0-6118 GCA_963579235.1 uncultured Binatia bacterium (SeqCode) | reverse complement strand
TCCTCAGGCGGGGCACCGCTTGGAAGTTCATGAGCAAGCATCTTCCAGATCGGCATAGCCACGTGTTCGTGAATAAACTCGCGTCGATCTTCATTGTCGGAAATTTCAGAGCTGATCCAAAGCCGGAGCAACTGGGGATTCCGCGTGGCCCAGGTCTGAAAATTCAAGTAGAGCCCGCAAAGATCGTCGCGGTCAATATAGCCTTGCGCGTCCCTGACGTATCTCCTTACCAGTTCGCTTACGCACTCCCGGAAAAGCACTTCCTTGCGACCAAAGTAGTAGTTGATAGCACCTGGCGTAACGTCTGCCTCGCGCGCGACATCCCTTATGCCTACGCCATCGTAACCAATTCGGGAAAACAGGTCGGTAGCGACGTTGAGTATCCTGTCAGCTGTAGATACCACTTAACTTATCCCCCTTGACCGGCAACCCCTGAGGTGGTTGCCAAGGCTAGCTGCAATGAGGCTACAACAGTGGAAAGTGTATTGTCCAGTGCCTGAATGACACTGAGGTAAAAGTAATGTCAGCGGAAAGCCCGCTTAACTACTTGGAATTGCACGGTGTTCAATGGAGCGGGTGATGGGATTCGAACCCACGACCTTCTGCATGGCAAGCAGATGCTCTAGCCAGCTGAGCTACACCCGCGTAAGACGCGAACCCATATGTTGACCACGCCCGCTGCACTTTGCAAGTGCGGCTCGGGTTTGTGGCCTCAACCCAATCGCCGTTTGCCACCCAGCTGACGGAACACTGACAAGTGATACCCAGCAGCCGACCACAGGCCGACAATCGTACCTATGGACAACATCACCATACCCAGGAGGTAAAAGTTAACCCCGAAGTAAGTGTAGTGGAGTATCAGGGCGTGGATACCTACCGTCTGCAGGATCATTTTCATTTTACCGCTGGCTTCGGCTGCGAGCACCAGTCCCTCGCTGGCGGCGATACTTCGTAGTCCTGTCACAGCAATTTCCCTGCCGACGATGATGACCATGAACCAGCCGGGTATCCCCGGTTCCCTATTGATCAAGGCCAGCATCAGCAGAGCGGAGACGACCAGTAACTTGTCGGCGAGGGGATCGAGTAGTTTGCCGAGCGGGCTTTCGAGGTCGTACTTACGGGCGAGGTACCCGTCGAGGATGTCAGTCATGGACGCGATGAAATAAAGCCCAAAGGCCGTCATCGCGTAGCCCTGCGAGGGGCGGTCCAGCAACCATACCAACAAAGGGACCGCGGCGATACGCGCCACGCTCAGCACGTTTGGTAATTGAGCGTGGGGAACCCACGCTCCGTCGTCTGATCTTTGCCGAAAATTACCGGTCATCGTCCCCTCTTCCGGACAGCCACTGTTGCAAATAGCTTCAGCGCAGCACGTACCAAAGCAGGTTCCGAACGCGCGGCTTGTTCCGTTGCTTCCCATGTCTATCATACCTTCCCGTGAATCGGACAAGCTACGACTATCTCGTAATCGGCAGTGGCCTCGCAGGGCTGAGTTTTGCAATTAAGACTGCTGATACAGGAAGGGTTGCGCTGGTGACCAAGCGCTCCCTGCTGGACTCCAACACGGCCATGGCCCAGGGCGGTGTCTCGGCGGTGTGGGGCGGCGATGATTCCCTCGAAAGCCATGCCGCAGACACCATTGCTGCTGGAGCGGGATTGTGCGCCGAAGATATAGTTCGCGACGTCGTGGCAGAAGGTCCGGCGAGGATCGAGGAACTGCTGGAGTTGGGAGTACGTTTCTCAACGGTGGCGGGTGATTCCGGCCAGCTCGATCTCGGCCTGGAGGGTGGGCACGAACATCGCCGTGTGCTTCACGCTGCTGACCAAACGGGCGCCGAGCTTGTACGCGCGTTGGTGGCAAGGGTACGTGGTCATTCTTCAATCGATGTCTTCGAAGGTTACCACGCTGTCGACCTGCTGATCGATGAAAAATTCGGCCTGTCCAAGGGTAGAGCCTCCTGCTGGGGAGCCTACGTGCTGGATGCCAACAGCGGCAAAGTAAGCACTATAGTCGCCAGCCGCACCGTACTTGCGAGCGGTGGAGCCGGCAAGGTCTACCTCTATACATCCAACCCCGACGTGGCCAGCGGAGATGGCCTCGCGATGGCCCGGCGCGCTGGCTGTCGCGTGGCGAACCTCGAGTTCATGCAGTTTCATCCTACCTGCCTGTACCACCCCAGCGCCAAGTCATTTCTCGTGACCGAAGCCCTGCGCGGCGAAGGAGCAAAACTGTGTACACCGGCAGGAAACTATTTCCTCGAGGCCTACGATCACCGCGCCGAACTGGCGCCGCGGGACATAGTTGCGCGAGCCATCGACCACCAGATGAAAAAAGAAGGCCTGGAATACGTGCACCTTGACCTCACCGGCTTCGCCGACGAATTCATGAGCACGCGGTTTCCGCGAATACTCGACAAGTGCCGCTCTCTCGGTATAAACGTACCCTCTGAGCGAGTGCCCGTGGTTCCCGCCGCCCACTACCTCTGTGGAGGCGTGGTGACCGACTCTGTGGGTGCGACCAATCTCGACCGACTATACGCGATCGGCGAGGTCGCCATGACGGGTCTGCACGGAGCAAACCGGCTCGCTTCTAACTCTCTTCTCGAAGCACTGGTGTTTGCCCACCGTGCGGCGGAACACGCCAGTAAAACGGCGAGCGAAGACGACGTTGTTCCGCCCGTATTTCCGAACTGGGTGACGGGTGACGCCAGCGATGAAGGCGAGTCGGTGGTCATCAAGCACAACTGGGACGAGATCCGTCGGCTCATGTGGAACTACGTGGGCATCGAGCGCAGTGACAGGAGGCTCGAGCGAGCGGCCAAGCGCATCAGCATGCTGCGCGACGAAATCCAGCAGTACTATTGGGATTTCAGGATAACGGGCGACCTGCTCGAGCTACGCAACCTCGCGCTGGTAGCCGACCTGCTGGTTCAATGTGCCAGGGTGAGGAGGGAAAGCCGCGGTCTGCACTACAATGTTGACTGCCCTGACCTCGATGACAGTACCTGGCGTCGGCCGACGGTAATCTAAAAAAGGCAGCTGGAATCGCAGCGCTTATTCTTTCACGACACGCAGGCGTGGTCCGCGTTTCTTATCGCCGGACTGGAACAAGTGCATCTGCCCCCCGGCCGCGGTCTCGGCCGCGCCCAGCGGATAGCGACCCGTAAAACACGCGTCGCAGAAGCCGGGGTCCTTTCCGCCTAGAAAGGAATACATGCCCGCTTCGCTCAGGTAGGCCAGCGAGTCGGCGAGTATGTACTGGCGGATTTCTTCCAAGGTATGGTTATTAGCCACGAGCTCACCGTGGGTAGGGGTGTCCACCCCGTAATAGCAGGGGCCGGTAGTAGGCGGAGCACTCACCCTGAAGTGGACCTCGCGCGCGCCAGCGGCGCGTATGGTACGGATGATCTTGCGACTCGTGGTGCCACGCACGATAGAGTCGTCAACGATGATAACCCGCTTTCCCGCCAGGATTTCGCGCTGAGGATTGAGTTTGACCTTTACACCGAAGTGACGGATCGAATCCTGCGGCTCGATGAAGGTTCTGCCCACGTAGTGGTTGCGGATGAGGCCCATCTCAAAGGGAATGCCTGATTCCTCGGCGTAACCGAGGGCTGCCGGCACACCCGAGTCGGGTACCGGTATCACTATGTCAGCTTCTACTGGTGCTTCGCGAGCGAGTTGCCTGCCGAACTCCTTCCGGTTGCCATAAACGTGGGTGCCAAAAACCATGCTGTCTGGGCGAGCGAAGTAAATATGCTCAAAGATACAGGCGTGGCGCTCACGTTTTTCGAAGGGACTTATGCTTTTCATGTTGCCGTCCCTGAAGTGGATCAGCTCTCCCGGTTCAACCTCTCTCACGTACTCGGCTTCCATGAGATCCAGGGCACAGGTTTCAGACGCCACGACGTAGCCCCCGCCTTCGAAACGACCGATGACCATGGGCCTGAATCCGTTTGGATCCCTGGCCGCAATCATTTCCCGGTCAGACATGAACAAGACCGAGTAGGCACCCTCAACGACCCTCAACGCGTCTATAGTGCGCTCGAGCAGCGTAGAGCGGTTATAGCTGGCGATCAGGTGTATGAGGACCTCTGTATCCACCGTGGACTGAAAAATGGACCCGTGGGCCTCGAGATTGGCCCTCAGCAACTCGGTGTTGACGAAATTGCCGTTGTGGGCAACGGCCAGGGGGCCAAGGGCGTACTCCACCACGAAGGGCTGGGTGTTACGCAGCATCGTCTGTCCGCTGGTCGAATAACGGTTGTGACCAATGGCCATATCGCCGGGCAGCGCCCGTATGACGTCCTCGTCAAAGACATCGGCCACCAGGCCCAGCCCTCTGTGCTGCACCACCGAGCTCCCGTCGCTCGAGGCAATGCCGGCTCCCTCCTGCCCCCTGTGCTGCAATGAATACAGGCCCAGGTACGCGAGATTTGCGGCTTCCGGACGGCCGTATACCCCTACGACCCCGCACTCTTCGTGGAAACGATCTTCACGATTGTCGTAAATCACTCGCGCACCGCCCCTTTTTTATCCGTTATCATGCCGCTTCAAAATCCTTCAAACCTGCTGCTATTGCCGGCAGGGTGTATTCGCGGGCAGCCCGTAGCTGCGCCAACTCGAGATCGAGAAGCGGGTGATTCGTTTCCCCGTCGCGCTCCAGGCGAAAACGATCGCCGCCGGTTTCGCCGAGTAATCGATAGCACACGCCGCTGGCTGCTGCCGCAGCTTCTACTGCGTCTGTGTCCCCAGCTTCAACGACAACCAGTATTCGTGTTGCGCTCTCCCCGAACATGGAATTGTCCAGGCGGCCATGATCGGGAACCCGGGCGACAATGCCGCATGCGCCCTCCTGCACCGCCATCTCGGCAAGGGCAACCGCCAGGCCCCCCTCCGATAGATCGTGGGCGGCCGTGACGAGCCCCTGCTGCACGAGATCCACGCACAAGGCCGAGCATTTCTTTTCCGCATCGAGGTCGAGTGCGGGTACCCCGCCTACGGGGTTCTCCCCGTAAAGACGCTCAAAAACACTGCCTTCAAGTTGAGCCACACCGCCACCGAGGAGATAGATCCTGTGGCCTGGGCCGCTGGTCGCGCAGCCCACTGCAGTCGCTGAATCAGACATGAGGCCGACCATGGCGACCACCGGCGTCGGGGGGATCGATTCGCCCCGAGTGTCATTATAAAAGCTCACGTTGCCCGAGATAACAGGCGTTCCGAAATGACGACAGGCCGCGGCCATCCCGTCGACTGCCTGGCTGAACTGCCACATCACCTCAGGTTTTTCGGGGTTCCCGAAATTCAGGCAGTCGCTCACCGCGAGCGGTGTCGCGCCGGTAACAGATATGTTTCGCACCGCCTCAGCAATCGCGTGTTGGGCGCCCAGGTAAGGGTCGCTGGCCACGTAGTTAGGATTGCAATCCACTGTCATGGCCAGTCCGGCACCGGTTTCGGCCACGCGTATAACGGCGGCGTCCCCACCAGGGTGGATCACTGTGTTGGCCCCTACCCAGGAGTCGTATTGCTCAAAAACCCACCGTCGACTGCAAAGTTCCGGGCAAGCCAGCATCTCCAGCAGTGAGGAAGCAGGATCGGTGAGTTCCCCATCGCCAAGTACACGACCACTACTGACAGGGCGGGCAGCTGGTTCTTTGATCGGACGCCTGTAAGCGGGGGCGTCGTCGGTAAGCGCGCCGACGGGGATAGACAGTATCTCCTCGCCACGCCAGGTTGCACGCAACCTTCCGTCACCGGTGACCACTCCTACGTCGACGCACTCGAGATCCCAGCGAGCAAAAAGCTCGGCGACAGCTTCCTGTCGCCCCTGCTTGACCACTAACAACATTCGTTCCTGGGATTCCGACAGAAGGATCTCGTAAGCGCTCACCGAAGAATCGCGTAGCGGGACCATGTCGAGGTCAAGAGAGATGCCCACGCCGCCCCGACCGGCCATCTCGGCCGAACTACTCGTCAGGCCAGCGGCACCCATGTCTTGTATGGCCACGACATCGTCGCCAGCGAGAACTTCGAGGCAGGCCTCGATCAGGAGATTCTCAGCGAAGGGGTCGCCTACCTGCACTGTGGGCTTCATCTGCTCTGATTCTTCTTTGAACTC
>CAUZFM010000111.1:0-6425 GCA_963579235.1 uncultured Binatia bacterium (SeqCode) | reverse complement strand
GCGGGGCGACCACCGAGCGGCTGTTCATAGAAAAAGCCACCGTCGCTCTCGGCTGACAACCGGCCCTTGGCGAGTAACACCACCACGACCGATCAACAGCTGCCCGACACGATGCAGGCCGTGGTCATCCGCGAGCCCGGCGGCCCCGAGGTGCTGGTGCCTGCCGAACTACCCACGCCGCGGGCTGGCGCTGGCCAAGTGCTCATCCGCGTTACGGCTGCCGGGGTGAACCGTCCCGACACGCTGCAACGAATGGGACTTTACCCTGCGCCCGCCGATGCTCCCGACTGGCCTGGCTTGGAGGTGTCGGGAAGCGTGGCAGCCGTGGGACAGGGCGTGAGTCGCTACAAGGGCGGCGAACAGGTCGTGGCCCTGCTCAACGGTGGCGGCTACGCCGAGTACGCCACGGCGCACGAGGGCAGCGTTCTGCCCTTGCCGAGCACCATAGACCCGGTCAACGGCGCCGGCCTGCCCGAAGCGCTGTTCACGGTCTGGTACAACGTCTTCGACCGCGCGGCCCTTGCCCCCGGTGAGAGCCTGCTCGTGCACGGGGGCACGAGCGGCATAGGCACCACGGCTATACAGCTGGCCGTCGCGCGCGGCCACCGCGTGTTTACCACCGCCGGCAGCGACGAGAAATGCGTCCGCTGCCTCGAGCTCGGCGCCGAGCTGGCGGTTAACTACCGCGACGATGACTTCGTTGAGAAGATCAAAGACGCCACCGACGGGCGGGGCGTCAACGTGATACTCGACATGGTCGGCGGCGATTACGTCGAGCGCAACCTGGCCTGCCTGGCCGAGAGCGGCCGCGTGTCGATAATCGCCTTCCTGCGAGGATCGCGGGTGGAGGTGGACCTGCTCAGGCTCATGCTCAAGCGGCAGGTGATTACCGGCTCAACGCTCAGGATACGAAGTGACGAAGAAAAGGCCGCCATCGCCGAGGCGTTGGCCCGCGAGGTGTGGCCGTTGTTGGAATCGGGTGCGGTCGCACCCGTTGTCGACTCGGTGTTCCCCCTCGCCGAGGCCGCCGCCGCGCACGCCCGCATGGAAGAAGGTTTGCACGTGGGCAAGCTGCTGCTGTCGGTAGGCTGAACCGGACCCGGTAACGACCCCAACGACGCAGGCGGCACTGTAGGTCGCCCCGTGCGCTTCAATCACGTCCCATGAACCCTTCATTGCTCGTATTTTTCGACGAAATACCCACCTGGGGGGGGCAAAATTCCTTGACGCAACAGCGTTCGTATTACTAGCTGATAGTTAAACTAACCGTTAAGCTAAGTACTGTCGCCATCTGAGCAGGAGAGATGAGTACGTTCACGCAGAGCAAATTGGAGTTCAAAACGAGCCTCGCCCTCACCCTCGCCCTCACCCTGACCCTCGCGGTCGCGCCGCAGGTGCACGCCCAGCTCGAGATCAATCGCGGCCAGGGCACCCACCAGGCACACGATTTCAACGACACGTTCTACGTCCAGAATGGCCTCGACCCGACGAGCCCGGATTTCAGGCGGCGCTTCGAAATCAACGGCGAGCCCAATGGCGTACAGGCCGTGGAAACGGACACCGACGATCCGACGCGCAGCACCACGCGCGTTCTGCCGGTAAACTGCGGCTACGACGCCGCGGGACAACCCCTCTGCTACCCGGGCCCGCCGGTGTTCTTCGGTGAGGATGCATTCATGGACAACGCAGCCGGCGATGTTGCGCGCGAGCTCGCCAATTTCCGTGCCTTCATCTTCCCCAAGGCGGCCGGCGATCCATTGAGCCCGGCGCCGCCCAACCGGCGCCAGGACAACATGTTCGAGACCACGAAGGGATACGTCGGCGCAAACCCCCTGGGGCTGTGGAGGCTGACCTTCGTCAGCTACACCCCAGCGGCTTTCGTAGAACCCGGTTTGTCGATTCTCGCGCCACTACACGTCCAGAACGGCACCGACACAGATGGCACGCCGATCGTCAAGCGCATGCATGTACTCCTCGAGCTCGAAGAGCAGGGATTGGTCGAGTTCAACCTGCGGCCCATAGGAGAGGGCGCAGAGCCCTGGGTGGTTTGACCTCTTTACGTAGACCCCCGTGGGGGGTCCATCGCAGCTGATACATTCCTGGTAGACACCGTCGACCCGGACATCATCGACCAGTTCAATTGCCTGCAGCAGACCGGCGACTTCTGCCACAAGCTGCGCCTGGACCTGACGCCGTTCATCCAGGCGATGCCAATCATGCCCGACGCCGACGACGTCGTGCGCGTCAACGATCTCCCCGGCATGCCGCACTCGGCCGTCGGGCGCCCACACCAGCGCTTCGACGAGTTTCCGCCCGAGAAGCTCTACGAGATGCACGCGCGGCCCTTCAAGCACAGGTTCCATCCGGATCTGGCCGAAAGCACCATCTGGGGCTACGGACTGGGGCCCGACATCGACGGCAACACCTTTTCGCCGGGGCCGCTGTTCAAGCAGCGCTACGGCAAACCAATCGTGACGCGGGTGTACAACGATCTGCCACCGGAAGGCGCCCCCGACGGGTTCGGCATCCCGGAGGTCACCACCCACCTGCACAACGCCCACACCGCGTCCGAGAGCGACGGGTTTCCCGGCGACTTCTACCCGGTAGGTGAGCATCACGACCACCACTACACGAACATCCTGGCAGGTGGCGACCCCCGCGAAGCGCTCAACACCCTCTGGTACCACGATCACCGCGCCGACTTTACCGCCCAGAACACCTACAAGGGGCTGGTGGGACAATGGTGGCTCTATGACAAGGTCGACTCGGGAAACGAGCGCGATCGCCACCGCAAGGCCCTTCGTCTGCCGAGTGGCGAGTACGACGTGCCCATGGTGTTTGCAGACAAGACCTTCGACGCGACCCCCAGCCACCAGCTGTTCATGGACATCTTCAACGTCGACGGCTTCCTCGGCGAGCAGCTCACGGTCAACGGCGCCGTACAGCCCTACTTCGAGGTCAAGCGGCGCAAGTATCGCTTCCGCCTGCTCAACGTTGGTCCGTCGCGTTTCTACAAGTTTGCCCTCTTCAAAGAGACCGAAGCGGACGAGTCGCTCGAGGGTCGGCACGGCGACCGCAAATCGCGCCGCTGTGAGGAGGGCAGGCATAATAGGGGTGACAGGTACGAGCACGATAAAAGGGAATTCCGTCGACGCTACAGGCACCGGCGGCGCTGCTTTACCGGGGAGTTCACCGTAATTTCCAACGACGGTAACCTCCTGCCCCACCCGGTCGACCTGGAAGCGATGCGCATCACACCGGCAGAGCGCATGGATGTCGTGGTCGATTTCAGGGGAGCCAGGAGGGGCGATGAGATCTATCTCGTCAACACCATGGACCAGTTCACAGGTGGGGGACCGACGGGAGTCGAGCTGTCCCCCGACGAGGCGCCCCGGGTCGTGAAGTTCATAGTCAAACGAAGAGTGCGCGATCGCAGCAAGATCCCGTGGAAACTGCGTAAAAAGCCAAAAATCAAACCGAGCGAGATCGTCAGGACACGTATTTTCGAGTTCGACCGCGCAAGCGACGGCTGGACCATCAACGGCAAGAGGTTCGACTTTACCCGCATCGACGAGACGGTCGTACGCGGCACGGCCGAACGCTGGATCCTGCGCAACTCGGGCGAGGACTGGGCACACCCGGTACACATCCATCTCGAGGAGCACCAGATCATCAGTCGCAGCGGTCTCGCTACAACCGACGACGAACGGCTGTTGATCGAGACGAGCCGCAAAGACGTGAGCGTTATCGATCCCGGCGAGGAGCTGGAAATCTTCCTGCGCTTTCGTGACTGGACGGGGCGCTACCCCATACACTGCCATAATACCGTGCACGAAGACCACGCCATGATGCTGCGCTGGGAAGTTGTAGACCCTTGATGAACGACCGTAAAGCTTTGCAGGAAAGCCGTCGAACCTGGACGGGTACCGCCGGTGTGGTCGCGTGCACAATCGCGATCACACTGGCGATGGCTCTTGTGGTGGGGACTGACGGAGTCGAGTCCCCTGCCCAGGCGGCCAGCGTAACGCCCAACGAGGCGGCGCGCGTGCCGGACGTCCTCAGCCCGCGTGGAGGGCTCGCGTGGAGCGACTACTTTCCCAACGTGGAGCTGACGACGCACAACGGCCAACAGGTCCGGTTCTACGATGATCTTATCAAGGGCAAGGTCGTCGTCATCAACTTCATGTACACCACCTGTATCGACTCTTGACCTCTCACGACCGCGAACCTCGTGCAGGTTCGAAAGGCGTTGGGTGACCGCTTCGGTCGCGAGGTGTTCTTCTACTCGATCACGCTCATGCCCGAGGACGACAGCCCGGAAAAACTCAAGCGGTTCGCCGACCGCTACAAGATCGACGAAATGGGTCCGGGGTGGACGTTTCTGACGGGTCGGCCGCGGGACATCGAGCTGCTGCGCCGCCGGCTCGGCTTTGCCTACGATGACCGGAGGCTCGACGCGGACCGGACCAACCACATTCGCCTGGTTCTCATGGGCAACGAGCCTTATGGTTGGTGGGGAACCGCCCCGGGGGCGGACATGAGTGCGAACCAGATCACCAAGCTCGTCGAGTGGCTGGAGCCCGGCTCGTACGGGATGCAGGGGCCGCCCGGAAAGGGGTGGGTACACTAGGTGCCGGTGCAGGACGGCGCGCCAGAACCCCGATCCGACGCGAATCGGTCGCCGCTCTTCCGGGGAATCTTCCCGGGGCCTTGTACTGTCGTCCCGGCCGCTCTGCTGCTCTTGCTCGTCCTGCCCGTCACGACACACGCCTCGCAAGGCCAGCAGGTAGAGCCTGACCAGGCCGATCCGGTGACCGCGCCCAGCGGTAAGCCCGCCGAAGAGGACAGCGGCAGCTACCGGGCGGGCTGGTCGAAGCTTGAGCCGGGCGTACTCGACGTCCAGGCCTGGGACTGGCTGCAGCAGGATCTCGACAGGATGCTCGACCAGACCAGGGAGAAAGCCCGAAACCGTCTGTCTCCCGAGGCCTTCAAATCGAAGTTCATTGGCGCCACCGCCGAGTTCCTCGAGATCGACGCCGAGGCGACCAGCACCTTCGAAGCCGCCGTCACCAAGGCACTCACCGAAATCGATGTAGCGCGCACGGACATGCTGCGGCGAAAGTCCAGGACTGAATCCGAACCCGATGAAACAGCCGCGATGCTCGCGTCGAGGGCGGGCTGGGCAGAGTACGGCCAGGCCCAGCGTCGTGCGGTGCGCCACCCGCTCGCCGTACTTCAGGCGCGCCCCCGCCACGAGCTGCTCCGCGAGACGATGCTGAAGTGGCTACTGCGTCTCGACTACGGAATGTCAGCGGCGGCCTCCCGATGAATTACGCCCTGAGCGCCGCCGACACGCCGACATCGACTGCTTACCCACACAGGCCGGGGTAGTCATCCAGCAGGCCGGCCGCGGCGGCCAACTCGCAGGCGTCGGGCATCAGTCTACGTATGACCAATTGTGCCGAGCTGACCTGCGCCTCGAGCAGGCAGGCTATCTGCGCATCCATGGTTGAGAAGGTCGTGTCGCCGCAGGGCAAGCCCAGGTCAGTCGGGCTCAAGGCCGAGCAACTCTTCATTACCTTGGTATGGGCCTTGACCCGCAAGCGGGTCAGCTTGGCCGAGTCCAACTCCGGATCCAGGTCCCTGGCGCAGGCCTTCGACGCAAGCTCCAGGTCCTTGCCTTTGGCGATCGTCTTGCGAGTGCGGTCGAGGCAGCGGATAAGTTGCGAGCCCGACTGGTTGCCCAGGCGTAACCCTTCACGCACCAGCGCCACCAGGCAACGGGGGCGCCATCGATCCCAAAGTCCCAAGTCCGGGCAGGTCTGCAACATTATAGGAAGGTGCCCACACTCGTTGCGCATGCAGATGTCGAAGGTACACAGGTCCTGATCGTCGCAGTCGAGACCGGCCACAGCGTGACAACCGCTCTCCGAGCACTCTGAGGGTGAGCACAGGTCTTCCAGGTCACCGCAGGGAGTGCCGACTTCCTCAAGTCCCTCCCAAATACACTCTTGCGCTATATTGCAACGCTCCTCGTTGCAGTCCGTAATGTCGCCACAGGCAGTTCCCGGGGCGGCGCCCAAGCCCTCTACGAAGTCGTTGCCTACCCAGCTGCCGCTCTTGCACTGGCCCGCCTCCGGCACGCAGCGCTCCTCGCCGTTGCACAGCTCACCATCATCCGGGCAGAACACCGCTACCGGGTTGTTGCACTGGCCAGTCATGGGATCGCACACGTCGTTGGTGCAGGCGTCAGCGTCGTCGCAATCCTCTGGTACGCCCGCGCAGAAACCCTGCCAGCAAGCGTCCCCATTGGTACACAGGTCGCCGTCGTCGCAGAGCACGTTGTTGGGCGAGTTGATGCAACCCGAGATTGGGAGACAAAGATCATCGGTACAAAGAGTGTTGTCGTCGCAGTCCGGCGCTTA
>CAUZFM010000110.1:0-6521 GCA_963579235.1 uncultured Binatia bacterium (SeqCode) | reverse complement strand
CCAGCCTCGCAGACCCTCGAGACGGTAGCTGTTCGAGCTGCCGTCCTGCCAGGCTACCGTGAGCAGCCCGCTGTCGTTGTCGTGCTCCACGCTGGCCGGTTGGGGGCCACTCAGTCCGGGCCCCGCTGCGAGCAACTCGCCCACCTTGTCGGCAAGCGCAAAAAAGCGGCTGGCGACCTCGCTTTCGGGATGAGAAATCACCAGGGGCACACCCGCGTCTCCGCTCAGGCAGACTTCGGGCTCCAGCGGCAACTCGGCCAGCAGCGGCACGCCAAGCGTGCGCGCGGTTTGCTCGGCTCCCCTCTCGCCGAACACCTGGTCCACGTGCCCGCAGTCGGCGCACACTATACCGCTCATGTTCTGCACCATGCCGAGCATGGGAGCGTTGAGCCTGTTGAGCAACGAAACGCCGCGGGCGACGTCTGCCAGGGCCAGGTCCTGCGGCGTGGTGACGATGACTACACCGTCAATCGGCACTTCCTGGGCGACTGTGAGCTGGATGTCGCCGGTGCCCGGTGGCAGATCGAGAACCAGGCAATCGAGTTCGCCCCAGGCCACACCCCTTAGAAACTGCCTCGTGGCGCTCATCACCAGCGGCCCGCGCCAGAGCACGGGCGAATCCTCGTCGAGGAAAAACCCCATCGAGATCACCTTCATGCCGTGCACCTGCAGGGGTTTGACAAGTTCTCCCTCCGGACGCGGCCGCTCGAGCAGACCCAGCATCACCGGCGCGCTCGGTCCGTAGATGTCGAGATCGGCGAACCCGACGCGCAGCCCCCGCGCGACCATGGCCGCCGCCAGGTTAACAGCCACCGTGGACTTGCCAACGCCACCCTTGGCCGAACTGACGGCCACTATCTGATTGACGCCGGGCAGTTTCTGCACGACCTTTTCCGGGCCTGTTTTCTGCGCGGCCCCTTTTTGAGCCCCGGCTTGGCTGGCTGCGTTGTCAGGCATTGCTGCTATCGCCCTCCACCGATCCATTACCCGAGCCGTTGGCCTGCCCGCTTTTCTGGCCATCGTCGAGCTTGTCTACCACCGCTGAGGCGATTGACTTAAAAATCTTTGCCATATCGCTCTCCGGGTCGGCCGCGACCACCGGCACCCCACTGTCGCAGGACTCTCGCAGACTTCGGTCCAGCGGCACCGAGCCCAGCATGGGTACGCCTGCGCTGCGCGCCAGGGCCTCGGCACCGTCGCTGCCGAAAATCCGCGTCTCGTGGCCACAGGACGGGCAGCTGTGCAGCGCCATGTTTTCCACCACTCCCAGCACCGGCGTCCCCGCCTGCTCAAACATCTTCACTCCCCGCACGACGTCGGCAAGAGCCACGTCCTGCGGCGTGGTGACAACCACTCCACCGTCGAGTTTGAGTCCACGCGTAAGCGTCAGCTGCACGTCGCCGGTGCCCGGCGGCAGGTCGAGTACGAGGTAGTCCAGCTCTCCCCATGCCGATTCTTCTATGAACTGCTTGAGCGCGCGCGTCAGCATCGGGCCGCGCCAGGCCAGGGCGTCGCCCTCACCCACGAACAAGCCCATCGAAACCAGCTTCACACCGTGGCATTCCACCGGCACAAAACGCCCCTGCTCATCGCGACCCGTGCGGTCTTCGTCACGCACGCCCATGACCAGGTGCTGGCTGGGGCCATAAATATCAGCGTCGAGCAGGCCTACACGCTCGCCACGCGCCGCCAGGGCCAGGGCAAGGTTGGCCGCCACCGTCGACTTGCCCACCCCGCCTTTTCCGCTCGCGACCGCCACTACGTGGGCAACCCCGGGTATGCCCTCAGGGCCGTGGGCTTCGGCCGCGCCAGCGCCGTGAGAATGTCCGTGCTCGCCACCCTGCTGATCGCCCTGGGCAGGGGCTCCGCCCTGTTGTCCCCGCTCAACCACGAGGTCGAGAACAGGCAATCCTTCGATCCCTTCGAGCACCCGCTCAACGTCGGCAACTATGCGCCCGACGACCTCTTCGTCGCGGGTAACTATAGACAGTCGAACCTGCAGCCGCTGGTCGTCAAGGTCTATTTCCTTGACCACGCCGAAGG
The DNA here is from genome assembly GCA_963579235.1 of uncultured Binatia bacterium (SeqCode). Lineage (GTDB taxonomy): Bacteria > Desulfobacterota > Binatia > UBA1149 > UBA1149 > UBA1149. Next base: position 4,478 of record CAUZFM010000110.1, on the reverse strand, counting down.
ACACTATATCGCGAGTAAACCCCGGGTATTTTATCCCGGTCAGCTTCTCGCGCACGTCGTTTGTTGTCATTTTATCGCCCTCTCCCCCTTTCGGGGGGTACCCGGGGAAACGCAAACACCCCATCAACTGCCATTGAAAACCTCCAAGGGCATGGTCAGTGATTCGCCGTCACGGCCTGCGGAGTCAAGCCAGTGCGGTCTGCAGGCCGACACCCGTAGACGTGCCGCGAACAACTGCTCTTGCCACCTTGACGCTTGCCTGGAATCGGGGCTAACGTCGCTGGCAGGAGCAGCCCCCCTTTCGGGGTACACAACTATGCGTTCAGTCAGAATTCACAGGTCGTTTTTTCACAGGGCAGGTTTTTGCAAAGCTGTAACTTCTTTGCTGCTGGCGGCGGCCGTACTGCTGCTCCCGGCTGCAATGGGCCACGCCCAGCTCAGTGATGAGCTCACCCAGTGCCGCAACAAGGCCGGTTTTGCCACGACCGAATACATGGTTTCCACGCTCAACGCCCGCCAGGCCTGCAGGCGCGACGTGGTGCGGGGCCAGCTTCCGGCCGAGACCGACTGCCTGGCCGTAGCCGACGAGCCCACCGGCGACGAATCCACCGATAACCGCCTGGTCCAGGCCCGCAAGTTTTTCGGCAAACGAATCGACCGCAGCTGCACCGGCATGAGCCTGCTGGCGCTGGGCTGGCCCGGCTTCTGCACCGGCTTCGACAGCCTTGCCTACACGGCGCTCGACCACCAGCAGTGCATCATCGTTGCCGTGGACCAGTACATAGCCAACATGCTGCGCGTCGAGTACCCCGCGCTCGACCTCGAACTCAGCAGGGCACAGAAGGCCTGCCAGGACCTGCTCGCGCACAAAGCGGCCGACATGGTCACCAACGAGTTTCGCTCGCGCGACCGCTGCCTTTCGAAGCAGGAGCGCGGGCAAGTGCCGGCCAGCGCCGAGTGCAGGGCCGAGGAAGAACTCGACGCCACGGCGACCGGTCACCCGGGCACCGACGAGAACCTGCGCGTGGCGCACAACAAGCTGCTTCGCCAGCTGCCGGGAAACTGCCGGGCCATCGACCTGTCCGAGCTTGGTTTTCCCAACGAGTGCGTAAACTCCCAGGCTCCGGTCTTCTCACTGGCTGCGCTGGTAGACTGCCTGTTTGAGACTCACCATGATCCGGTTTTCCAGATCATCGACCTCATACACCCCGACACGTCTCCCTGTGGTAACGGGCTCATCGAGATAGGCGAGCGTTGCGACGACGGAGACCGCGCCCATGAGATCGGCGAGTCCTGCCGCAACAACTGCGCTGCCGTACTCTGCGGTGACCCGGACGATTCGCGCGGAGCGGTGAGCGTCATCGACGCCCTGTTCACCCTCAGGGTAGCTGTTGGACTGGATTCCTGCGCGCTCGAAGTCTGCGACGTGGACAGCAACGGCCGGGTATCGGCGACCGATTCACTACTGCTTCTGCAAGCGGCCGTGGGACTGGACGTGGAGATTGAATGCCCGCGCCTGAGCATCACCTGCGGCAACGGCACCCTGGACGCACTCGAGCAGTGCGATGACGGCGACACCGAGTGGGACTCGGGCGAGCTTTGCGACCACAGCTGCCAACTCGTGGCCTGTGGCGATCCCAACGACTCCGGCACGGTTACAGCCCTCGACTCTTCGTACATACTCAGGTCCTCGGTGGGCCTCGAGAGCTGCGATCTCGAGGTGTGTGACACCGATTCCAGTGGCGGCGTGGCCTCGACCGACGCGCTGATGGTACTCAAGGCCGCGGTGGGATTGCCCGTCACGCTCAACTGCCCTTTCTGAACGGCTCCCCTCTTGGCTCGGGAAGAAAGCCCGGTGCTTGAAAGCACGCGAATGCGGGCCTAGTTTCGGCGCGGGAGAACCGCCATGGAACTGGGACTACGTGACAAGGTCGTGTTGATAACCGGCGCAGCCTCGGGGCTGGGGCGCTGCACGGTCGACTACATGCTCGATGAGGGCGCCCGCGTATTGCTGGCCGACGTCAACGAGCAGGCCCTGGCGACGGCCCTCGAAGAAACCTCGGCCCACGAAACACGCGGTGTGCTGCTCGACGTTCGCGACTTCGACGCATGCAAGGCTGCGGCCGCCGAGGCTGCATCGACCTGGGGACAGCTCGACGTACTCGTCACCTCGGCCGGGGTCGGCGGCGGCATAGACTTCTTCAAGGACGAAACCCCGGAAGACTGGAAAGCACTGATCGACATAAACCTGCTGGGCACGATGAACTGCTGCCGGGCGGCTTCGGAGATAATGGTCGAGCAACAGTCGGGAAAAATCGTTGCGCTGGCGTCCGAGGCAGGCAAGGGCAACGAGAAACGCATGGCTGTTTACGGCAGCACCAAGGGCGCTGTCATATCCCTGGTGCGCGGGCTGGCGCTCGAACTCGGACGCTACAACATCAACGTCAACGCGGTGTGCCCCGGGGTGACCGACACACCCATGATCGCCTACCTCGACGAGCAGTCCCGCGCGCGGGCGGCGAGCTTCTACCCGCTGGGCCGCCTGGGACGGCCACAGGACATAGCCGCGATGATAACCTTTCTTGCCTCCGAACAGGCCTCCTGGGTCACCGGGCAGGCCGTAAGCGTAAGCGGTGGCTTTGGCCGCAGCTGACCATGCCCGCGGCCCCCGTCGACGGATCGGCCGGGCATGGTCATAGAAACATGAGTTCCAAGTTGGCCATGCGCAGAACCGCCGCACTCCTAGTGGCGGCCACCCTGCTGGTGATTGGATTGCTGGCCTTCGTGGCCGGGCGATCATCCGGGCCGGTTGCCAACGACTCGGATGCAGGCGATCCAGTGGTCAACGACGATCTTGCCGGGGCCACGCTGCCGGTGATGACGAGCCTGCTTCCCCTGGCCTGGCTGGTGGACGAGGCGGGCGGCGACAGGGTCAGCGCGTCGGCCCTGCTGGCTGCCGGCGATGACCCCCACGGTTTTGCCCCCCGCCCCGGCCACGTGCAGCGCCTGGCCTCCGCCCGACTGCTGGTCATGGTGGGCGGCCTCGACGACTGGGCAAAGCGACTGCTGCCCGACTCGGAAACGGCGCCAGCGTTGCTCGTCCTCGGCGAACTGCCCGGACTGCCCTCGCCTGCTGGCCACCCCCGCCACGAAGCCCACCCCGGCCACGAAGGCCACGCAGACCGCGACCCCCACCTGTGGCTCGACCCGCTGCTGGTGCGCGACCACGTGTTGCCGGCCCTGCTCGACGCGCTTGTCAGCCTTGACCCTGATGGTGCCGCATACTACCAGGCGCGCGGACAGGCGCTGGCCCACGAGCTCGGCCAGCTCGACGAGCAGATTCGAGACACCCTCAACGCTGCACACTGCCGCTACTACCTGGCCTGGCACGACGCCTGGCCGTGGTTTGCCGGCCGCTACGACCTCGTGGAACTGGGCATCGTGGAGCACTCGCCCGGTGCCGGTGCCTCGGCCCGCCAGATGGCCGCACTGGTCGAAGCCGCGCGTCGCCACTCGGTACCGGCTATACTTGTGCAGCCGCGTGCCGGGCGTCGCAACGCCGTCACGCTGGCAAAGGAGTTCTCGGCCACCGTGGTAACAGCTGACCCCCTGGGTGACCCGCGCGATCCGTCGCGAGGCGACTACTTTGCGCTCATGCGCGCGCTGGCAGGGGCTTTTGCGTCGGCCTGCGGAGCACAACAGTGAGCATGGGCGACAGCCAACAAGCGGTTGTCGAGCTCCTCGATGTCAGCGTTGAGCGCGCGGGCCGCAAAGTGCTCCAGGACATAAGCCTGTCGGTCACGGCCGGCCAGTTCCTGGGCATCGTGGGCCCCAACGGTGCGGGCAAGACCACCCTGCTCAAAGTATTACTCGGACTGTGGCCGGTAAGCTCGGGCAGCGTGCGCGTGTTCGGAACCGAACCGGGTGCCAAAGGGCAGGACCCACACGCCTTTGGTTACGTTCCCCAGCGTCAATCCATCGACCCACGCTTTCCGGCCACCGTGGCCGACGTGGTCATGATGGGGCGCCTGTGTTGCCTCGGCCCCTTCAAGCGACCGCGCGCTGAAGACTGGAAAGAAGTTGCGAGGTCGCTCGACTGGGTCGGGCTGGCCGACCGCCAGCAGCGACCCGTCGGCCAACTCTCGGGAGGCGAACAACGGCGCGTGCTGCTCGCCCAGGCCCTCTGTGCCAGCACCCGACTGCTCGTACTCGACGAGCCCACGGCCGGGCTCGACCTGCCGGCCGAGCACGAATTCTACGCCCTGCTGCGGCGCCTGCAGGAGCAACTCGGGCTCACCGTGGTGGCGGTGTCGCACGACCTTCTGGCACTGGCCGGACAGGCCGACCAGCTGGTGTGCATCAACCAGCGCATGCACACGCACGGCAACCCGGCCGACGTGGTACACAGCCACGCGCTGCGCGAAGCCTACAGCTGCGAGTTCAACTTTCTCGCCGGTGAGTTTGCCTTCCATGATCAC
>CAUZFM010000109.1:0-6821 GCA_963579235.1 uncultured Binatia bacterium (SeqCode) | reverse complement strand
AATAAGGGGAAGCGCAGGGTGAACGCCAGCGTGGCAAGAACCAGGATCAGCCCCGCCGGCTTTTTGCGCTTCGCCGGGACCAGGGCCAGTAATACCGCTACGCCCAGGCCGGCCAGGGCTGAAAGCGCCAGGTGGGCACCCCCCAGGATAAATGAGGGGACGCGGATAGTCTCGAAACCGGGTAGCAGCCTGGCCAGGTTCGTACCGCTGCCGGTGGCTACTATCACGGCCAGGACGGTGGCTGCCAGCAGGGGCCAGCGCGGATTGCTGGCGGTCGGCGGGGTGCGATTTTTCTGACTGCCCGGCAGGGGGGCAAAAGCGGCCGCGACCAGCAGCAGTACCCACCAGCCTTCAAAGCGAGTTCCGCCCGGCAGAAAGCCCCTCCACGCGGCGAAGGTCTGCAAGCTGACTCTCGAATCGAGTTCGGCCCCCGTGTTAAGGAAGGGCAGGTAAATAAGGACTCCGCCGATTATTACCAGCACCACGGCCAAGCCCAGCGGGACCGCAGGAAACCGACGATTGCGGTTGCACCACACGGTCCACGTCGCCATTGGTATTCCTACAATGAGTCCAGAAAGTGCGGCGTAGTAACTGCCACCCATCTGCATGACAAGTGCCACCGCCAGCAGAAATGCGTCGCTGAATCGTCCGTCGTGAAACAGCCGGTATCCGAAGAACAGGGCCCATATGATCCATGACAGGTCGTAGGTAAACAGGTGGTGCAGCCCGTTCAATGCCACCGGGTGGAAGGCAAACAGTATTCCGGCCGCCAGTGCTGCAGCCGGCTCGCCGGTCCACTTACGCACCAGCATGAACATGGCCATTGCGCTTCCCAGTATGACCAGTGCAACAACTACGTTGTAGGTGAGCACCGGATCGCCGACCAGCAGTCGCACCGGGGCTCCCAGGACGCCCAGCGAGATCATGGGGTTGCCGAAAGCCAGGGTATTGGTCGCGGGGTAGCAGGGCTCGGCGTCAAACAACTTCCAGGGTTCGTGGGTAAGCGCCCAGGCGTTGCGGCTGGTGCCCCAGGCGCCGAAGCGGACGTCGTTTTCCACCAGCGCCTGCCAGCTTTCGGGGCGCTCCACTGCAGGTACGACGGTGGACGGTCCCTGGCTCCAGATGGGCAGCAGCGTATAGAGCAGGCAGGCCGACAAGATTCCCAAGGCGATGGCGCCTTGTCTCAGATGGCCTCGGACTTGGTTGGTGCTCACCGGCGGCAGGCTAACCGCTCAAGAGCGACGCCGCAACGGAAGGGCCCGGGCCGAGGTGCTGGCGACCCCGATAAACCGGGCGCCAGCCACCTTGATGGAGCGCGTAAACCCGCTGCCGGGCTACTTTTTGGCCTTGAACAGGTTCGCCCTGTTCTTCTTCACGTCCACGCTGGAAAAACCCGTAGACCAGCAGTTACCGGTGGCGCTGTGCATCTGTACGACGACACCGGCGGACATGTCGAACATTATGCCCGGCCCGGCCGGCGTGGGCATGGGCGTCGACTCGCCCCTGGCCTGCAGCTGTAACTTGGAGGAATTGCCGGATTGCAATTTTATGATCTTGACCCCGTGCTGGGAAAGGGTCGTGTCCTTGTACTTGAACCCCTTGGAGTTAGAGCTCCAGCCCGTACCGCCGGCCACCTGCAGCTCGCTGGCGAGAGTGGTGTTGTAGACGCAGGTAGCGAGGCCGGTATCGCCGAACACCGGGTCGCCGAACACTGTCGGGACCGGGATACTGCCCTTGAGCCACTTCCACTTCAGCAGCTTGGTACTGCCACCGTTATCCTTGATCGACAGGCTACCCTTGAGCGGTCCATCGCAGACCCCGGACGAGGTCGCCGGGCAGTCAGGCAGGCCACCCGTTGGAACGGTAGTCGTCGTTGTCGTTGTCGTTGTCGTGGGCGGGGCCGTAGTGGTGGTGGTCGTAGTCGGTCCGCCTTCACAGGTTCCACAGCCAAACGAGTCAACCTCGTCTACGCAGATTGAATCCCAGTAGCCGAAGAATTCATCACAGCAGAACGGATCAAGAGCACAGACGCAGGCCTCTATGGTCGGGTCACTGCAGCCGGCCTCACCCTCCTGGTTGACCTCGCAGCAGTCGCCCGTCGTTGACTGGCACTGGCACTCGTCAGCCCCGCTTCCGGCGGCGTTACACTGGCCGGGGCAGGCCGAATCCTGCGTGCCGTCGCACTCTTCGCCCGTTTCAACCACGTTGTTGCCACAGGCCGGGTCCGGGCACTGGCAGTTCACGGCACAGCTGCCCGTGGGGCAGTCGCCGGTCGCGGTGCCGTCACAGGCCTCGCCTTCTTCTATTATATCGTTACCGCAGACCGGGGCCGGGCAGGTACAGTCGCCGTCGCAGGGGCCAACAGAGCACGAGCCCAGCTGGCTGCCGTCGCAGCTTTCGCCAGATTCAACGACGTTGTTGCCGCATACCGGGTCGGGGCAGGTACAGTCGGGGTCGCAGGGACCCAGCGGGCAGCTCCCGAGATCACTGCCGTCGCATTGTTCGCCACCCTCTACCGTGTCGTTGCCGCACTCACCGATGCCACCAGTGCAGGTAGGGCTGTCAAAACGAAAACTCGCGATGCGGGTAGTCCAGCTGCCGCCTGACGGCATGTACTCGTTGGTGTACCAGAAAGTGCACTCGTCTACCGGGTCTACGTTCATCGAACTGTAGTCGCCCCAGCGCGTGCTACCGGTCTGCGAGCTACTGCCGGCCACTATCGTTATCTCGCCGGTCGTCATCGTGCCCGCTGTGTCGCCCGAGGTGCGGCCCACGTAGCGCATGCCCGGAAAAAGCGTGCTGCTGCTTATGCTGTAGCCCAGGGCTATGTTGCCGCTGCCGTCCATGGCTATGCTGCCCATCCAGCGGTGATGCGAGTCGGGTGCCCAGGTGCCTTCCTGGTGCAGAGTCCAGTTGCTCGCGCCCGTGGTGCGCCTCAGTTCGAACCAGCGTATGCCGTGATGATCCGATGAGCCGCCGGCCACGTCGGTGACGAAGTTGCCTACCATGACTTCGTAGCTGCCCATGTTGCGGTACTGCACCCTGTGCATGACCACTTCGCGCAACGGGTCGAGCCCGTTAGCGGTTCCCGGCTGAGGGGCGCATTCGAACGACGACAGACCGCATAGTTCCGACTCGAACTCGGCCATGGCTATGTCCTGGGCCTTGGTGAGGGTGGAACTGCCCGGACTGGAAAAATCTACGTCGAAGTTCCAGATTTCCAGGTAGTCTTCCGTCGAGTTATTCGAACCGGCGTTGTGCACCTCGTCGTCGCGCTGGCGAAACAGCATGCCCGGTGATCCAGCGGGCGGGGCGGTAGTGCCGTCGGCGTCGGCCGGCTGCATCATCTGGAAACCGAAGCCAGACAGGGCGGGAGCCGTCAGGCGGACGTAGGCCGCCGAGGAGTCGCCTGCCAGCATCTTGGCGCGGTCAAGCGCGTACACGGTCGGGGCGTTCTCGTTGGTGCCGACGTAGTAAGCGTCGTTCCAGACGCCGTACTTGGGGTAGTCGGGAAACTGCGGCACGGAGAAGTCGTAGGCGTACCACCCGCCGGCCACCGGGTCGGAGGTCTGGGAGACGTATACGCACAGGTGGTTGCCGCTACCCGCGAACTCGCTCAGTACCCAGCGATTAGCGAGCTGGTCGTAGTTGACGATGGGGTCACCGCGGCCAGAGGAACAGGCCCCGCTGCCCGACCACAAGGTGTGCAGGTTGGTGGGCCCGGCCACGCTTACCCCGGTGCTCTTGTTGAACACTTGGAAGGGCGTGCCGCTGCCGCCGTTGATCATCTGTATGTAGTAGGTGGGTCCTATGTCGCCCACGGTGTCGGGAGGGGAGACGAAGCTGTTGCCCTGGCCGTCGAAGTTGAGGGTTGGCGTGGTGAACGCCCTCGACGTAGAGCCGAACTTGAGCCCCGCGCTGGCCCGTTGCTGCACTGCGAGCAGTGGGTCGGGCTGATCGAGGGTGGTCCAGTTGAGCGGGCCCTCGCCACGGGGATAGATACGCCGCTTGGGTCCTTCCATGACCGAGCGGCCGGGGACGAATTCTTCGATCACCGGCAGGTCGCGCAGGTTGCCGTTAAAGATGTTGGTGGCCGCGGCCTGGCCGTGAGTGATCTCCTGGGCGGCAGCAGGGCTTGAGAGTACAAAAAGAGCCGACGCTGTCGCGAGTGCGACTGCGCTTGTGCGAGCGAGTGTGAGCGGTTTGGCCTTCATTTGTCTCCTCCTTCTTTGCGCCCGTCAAACTTGCCGCAGCGTCTCACACCCCGGTCGGAAGGGGGTGATCATGGCCGATGGTTGTCCAGGGGCGCTGGTAGACAAGTTACTACTCTTCCTGTGGTCGCCGCAAGGAAAAAGCGCTTTAAAGAGCAATCTTTTGTCGGAAAAATTGCCGGGCGCTACCCGATCGGGGGGGTGGGGTCATTTTCGGCCGCTGGTGGCGGGGACGAGGTTGCCGTCGGGCTTTTTCAGCTGCAGGCGGAGGCTCGGACCCTCGACACCGTCGACGCGCAGCAGCAGCAGCGAAACCGGGCCTTGCGGGCGGTCGGGACGGCGCAGTCCGCGGGCCGAAAATACCAGGCTTGAGATGCCGTTTTCGTCGCGAAGCTCTTCGAAGACCAGCTGCCGCGTGGCCCCGTCGAAGGCCAGCCAGGCCAGCGACTGCCGGCTCCAGTCCAGCTGGGGTTTCCAGTCGGCCAGCGCCGGCCAGTCAGAGCCGCGGGCGTTGTTGACCAGCGCCCTCCACTGTTGCTCGTCACTGAGCAGACCGCGCGAGTAGGCTACGCCGTCTATGCTCAGCGCTTGTCCCCCGCCGAGCAAGGCGAGGCCAGAGCGGGGCAGGTCGGTGGCAAAGACTGCGAGGGTTTTATCAACGGGGCGTGTTGTCGGCTGCGCGTCGACCTTGCATTCGGTGCAGGCCAGCAGGCCCATCACCGCGGCGCAGGCCAGGGCCAGGGATACAGGCAGAACAGCGGCCGACAGCTTCACGGCCAGCAGTCTACTGCCGATGGCCGGGGTCAGTCAAAGCTCGCGTCAAGGGCGAGCCTGAAATTGAATCCGGGCGACTGCATGCCCGAGCCGTGCACGCGGTATGATACGTCGCCCAGGTTCTCGAGCACCGCGGTCACCGAAAGGTCGGCGCGGGGAAACCAGCGGGCTCTCAGCTCCACGGTGGCCCAGCCGGCGCTGCCCGCCGGGTCGATGCGCGGGTCGGCCAGGTCGCGGTCGCTCAGGCGGTCCTGGGGGGCTGCAAAACGCAGCGATGGTTCCAGCCACAGCTGTTCGCCCAGTTGCCAGGGCAGGCCCAGGCTTCCCGACAGGGGTGGTGTGCGATCGGCCGGTTGCCGGCTGCCGTCGCCGTCGTCCTGTTGTCCACGTACCCAGGCCAGGCCCGCGCGCAGCTCCAGTCGTCGGCCCAGGTCGATGCTGCCGTTTGCCTCGACGCCCAGAAGTTTTACCGACGCCACGTTGGCGCTGGTCACTATGTCGCGGCCGCTCGGCGTTTGCTCGCCGGTGAGTACCGAGCTGATCTTGTCGCGGTACCAGCCGTGAAACACCAGCACTTCGCCCCGGGCACGGTGGTCGGCAAACTTGAGCCCGGCCTCTACGCTGTAGAGTTCTTCGGGTTCGAGGTCTGTGGCCGGGATGTTGAAGCGGTTTCCGGGTCGGGGCCCGAGCGTGCCGAGATCAAAAATGTTGGGTGCGCGAAAACCACGCTGAAAGTTGCCCACCACGCGAAGCGAGCTGGTGGCTTTCCAGGACAGGCCCACGCTGCCCGTGAGATCGTCGGGCCTGAGGTCAACCGCCTCGCTGCTGCTCGTGGAGGCCAGGTGAATGTCGAACAGGCTGTAACGAAGCCCCCAGCGCAGGAGCAGATCCCGGGCGAGGTCTTGCTCCACCGACAGGTATAGTCCGTAGGAGTTCATGCGCGAGCCGTCCGGAAAACGGGGCGTCACTGCTTGCCTGTCGCCGGTGCTCGTGTCGACTTCGTCGCGGGCAGAGTCCACCACGTCGAAGTAAGACTCGCCACCCCAGGTCAGGCGGCTGCCACCGGCGGTGCTCGAGTGGGCCTGGGCCGTGAATCCGAGCAGGGTGCTTCTGTTTCGTTCGTCGGATTCGATGACGCTTCCGTGGTCGCGGCTGCGGCGGTTTTCGCGAATCTCCTGCAGGGCGAGGTCGGCTTGCACGCTTTCAACAAGCCCGCCCGCGGGCAGCTCGACGAAGTACGCGGCGTGGGCAAACGAACGTTGCAGCGGCTGGAATAGAAAGAGGTCGGAGGAGGGCTCGTCCTGGCCGAAGCCGGCCACCAGCTCGTCGTGGCGCGGACTGCGCGGCTGGCGTGCAAACTGGTAATCCAGGCGTAACTCCTGTTCTGGCCTGGGCAGCCAGCTGAGCGAGCCGTCAGCGGTGACCATGTCGTAGGCGCTGTGCGCTTGCCTGCCGACCGTGCCGCCGGCCCGCAGGTCGCCGGCCGAGCGCTGGGATACGCCGCCACGAAAGGCGAGCTTGTCGTGGCCGACGCCCAGCTCGGCGCGCAGGCCAGCTCCCCGGTCTGCACTGGACAGGCTGGTTTTTAACCGCCCACTGCCGCGAGGCGTATCGCCGTAGCCGCGTGCCCGCCGCGTCAGCACCTGCACGACCCCGCTCATGGCGTCGCTGCCGTAGAGCACCGACGAGGGGCCGCGCACGAGTTCCACCCGTTCCACGAGATCGGGGTCAATCAGGGCCAGCCAGGGGTTGGGGGCCGAACGGTAGAGCGCGTTGTTCAGGCGCATGCCGTCTACCAGGTTGAGCACGGCCGAACCGGTGAGTCCTCGTATGAAA
>CAUZFM010000108.1:0-6966 GCA_963579235.1 uncultured Binatia bacterium (SeqCode) | reverse complement strand
AAGACTTCGACTACGACGAGGCTCGCCACCTGGCGGCCTATCGCCACGCGGCCGTGCTGGCCGAGGGCAAGCGGGTGCTGGACGCCGGCTGTGGAGAGGGCTTCGGTACCCGTACCCTGGTCGACGCGGCTGCTTCTGTGGTCGGCCTTGATTATTCCGAGCAGGCCATCGAGCAGTGCCGCCGCGCCTGGGGATGTCCCGGCCTCGAGTTTCACCGTGTGGACTTGACCGAGCCCGGCAGCTTTACCGACACATTTGATCTTGTGATCAACTTCCAGGTGGTGGAGCACATAGAAGATCCTCGGCCGTTTATCGAAGGCCTGCGAGCCAGGATCGCACCGGGTGGCTGCCTGTTGCTGACCACGCCCAATCGCCTCACGACTTTCTCCGAAAACCCCTACCACGTGCGTGAGTACACCGCCGACGAGCTCACCGAGTTGCTGTCGGGCGTGTTCTCAAGCGTCGAAATGTCGGGCACCTTCGGCAACCAGAAGGTCACCGATTTTGATGCGGGCCGTGAAAAGGCGGTCAAGCGCATCATGGCACTTGACCCGCTGGGACTGCGCAAGCTGCTGCCTTCGTCGCTGATCAACTTTGCCTTCGCCAAGCTGTCGGTGCTCGTCCGGCGCCAGGCCCGCGGCAATATCGACGGCGGCGCTGGTGGTGGAGATGGCATAACGATCGACGATTTTTCGATTGGCAGACACGACATGGACAAGGCACTCGATCTCGTTGCCCTCTGCCGTCCCTGAGGCAGGTAGCGCGGGCGGTGAGGGACCAGCTTGCAACGAAGTGAACAGGTAACACGCGGCGCGTGGATGGGCCTGTTGGTTCAGGCGGCGGACAAGATCCTGCCGGTTGTCATCGTCCTTTACCTGGCCCGCGCCATCGACCCCGAGTCTTTTGGCGTCTACAGCTTCCTCGTTGCCTACCTCGCCCTGTTCCAGGTCGCGGTAGAGTACAGTCTCGACGCGGTGCTGGTCAGGGTCTTGAGCCAGCAATCCGAGCCCTCGCCAGCTACCTTGCACGCGGGGCTGGGACTGAAGTTGTTAATGTCGTTGGCGGCGGCCGCTGTCGCGACCTTGTGCGTGGGCCCCTTGTCAGGTGGGCGCGTGCCGCTGGATCTTGCCGCCTGCGCTTCGCTGGGCCTGCTCACGGGGCTGGGTGGCGCCTACCGTTCATGGTTTCGCTCCAATCTCGAGATACCGCCGGTGCTGGCCCTGGCCTCTGCGCGGGCCTTGTTGCTGGCGGTGGGCGTGGTGGTGGTCGTGCAGGCCGGCGCGGGCCTTCGTGCTGTTTTCCTCGTCATGGCCGCGGCCAATCTCGTGGTGTTTACCGGCGTCGCGCTGGCCGTGTCACGCGAGCTCAAGCCACGTTTTGTTTTCGACCGCGAGCAGTGGAGTCTTCTGCTGCGCGGTGCGGTCCCGCTGTTTTTTAACGGCTTTGCCATCATGCTCGGTCTCAAGGCGGGACAGGTTTTGCTGCTGTCGATGCGTGGGCCGGTGGAAACCGGACTGCTGGGCGCGGCGTCACGCGTGGCCGAGGCCTTCAGCCTGTTGCCCGAGGCCTTGATGATCACCGTGTATCCGCTGATGGCCTCGCTTCATATAAAGAGCGACGGTGGCGCAGGCGGGCCGGCAGACACTCGGTTGGAAGAGACAGTGGAAAAATCTACCCGCTACCTGCTGCTGGCCATCGCCGTGCCGGTAACCGTGTGCATGGTGGCCGGTGATCTTATCATGGGCCTGTTGTTCGGCGCGGGTTATGCCGAGGCTGGCCCGGCGCTGTCCTTGCTGGCGGTGATGGCACTGCTCAGCGCCACGGGTACCGTGGTTACCTACCTGCTGGTGTCGGTGCACGCCGAGAAAACGCTGTACCGCAACACCATGGTCTTCGCGTTGCTCAACGTCGTGCTGTCGTACTTTTTCATCACGCGGGCGGGTTACATGGGTGCTGCCGTTGCCATGATAGCCAGCAGCGCCATGTCGCAAGTCAGTCTTGCCCTGCTGCCCCCCACGCGCGCTTATACCCGCCTGTGTCTCGCCGCGGCCTTGCGGCCTGCGCTGGCGGTGGCCTGCGGTGTCGCGGCCGGCCTGCTGGCGGGATACGGCAGCCTGGCGGCGGTGGCATGGTCGGTCGTGGCTTGCCTGCTGGCGCTGCTCGCTCTCAGGGTATTGACGGCTGAGGATATCGCCTTCATACGTAGCAGCCTGGGTTGGGGCCAGAAATCGTGACCGAATCTTCGACCAGCTCTTCGTCCGATTACGGGGTCGCCTGCAAGCTCTGCGGCTGCCAGGATGCCGTGCTCTACCACGAGCAGGGCTATCGACGCCTGCTCTCCTGCCGGGGCTGCGGTTTGTTGTTTGCCCATCCACTGCCCGACGAAAGCGAAAAAGAAGAGACCGAGCGACAGGCTTACGTTGGCGAAGTGCTGCCCGAGGCGGCCGAGTTCTTTGAGAGCTGCAACGCTGATTTTGTTGAAGATGAAATCGTGCGCGGGTTTCGCCGCGTGCTCCGTCTGCTGGAGCAGGAGCGCGGTCAGGGTCGACTGCTCGACGTTGGCGCGGGAACTGGCCTGTTCATGCACCTGGCACGGCAGAAGGGCTGGCAGATCAAGGGGCTCGATCTCTGCGAACTCAGCCGCGAGAAGGCGCTCGCCGAATTCGGCGTGGAGGTAGACGTGGGTGACTTTCGCAGTGCGCCCTACCAGCCAGGGAGTTTCGACTGCATGACCATGCTCGATGTCCTCGAGCACTCGCTGGACCCGGGGGCGTTTCTCGCCCGCGCGTTGGAGTTGCTCAAGCCCGGCGGGCTGCTTTACGTGGCCGTGCCCAACCAGCGTTCGCTGTTGGCCACCCTGGTTGATCGCTGGATATGGCTGGGCTTACCCGCGAGGCGCTGGTTCCTGGAGCGGCTGTACGTGTCGCCGCATATTTTTTATTTCCACCCGCGCTTGCTCAAGCGTGCCCTCGAGGACGCCGGCTTCGAGGTAGTCAGCGTGCGCGGCGGCAACGTGTACCTGGGTCGCTACCGCCTGCCATGGTGGATGCGCGTGCCGCTGGAGGTGATACTCAACCTTGGCACCCTGGTCGGTCGCAGCGCGCGCATACAGGCACTGGCCAGGCGGCCGGTGGACTGACGCCGGGTTTCGCCCCGCCGGCTAGCCCATACTCAGCGCTCGCGCTCAAGCAGCAGCACTTCTCCGGCAGAAGGCGGCAGCCAGCGCTGCCACTGGCGTCGGTCAGCTACCCGGTAGCCTTCGAGCGCCGTGAAGCTCAGCACCCAGCGGTCGTCTTCTACCCACCACCAGCTTTTCTTTTCCGGCGACCTGCCCGGGGTGGCCTCTTCTATAGTGGGCCAGCTGCGCTTGAGTGGAGCCAGGTGCCAGCCGTTGTACTCAACGCCGCCGTCTATTTCGGTCGCAGCTACGCCCCGGGCCTCGAGCCCCCCGAGGAGATGATGGCGCGCGCGGTTCCACTGCATGTAGTCGTGGCTGCCGGCCACCGAGTAGAAGGTCATCGCGGCGAGCAGCGCGAGCGACAGGCCGGTGGCCGCTGTCCGCCTTTGGCTGTCGTTGTCGGCCATTGCGAGCAGCGCCAGCACGAAAGGCAGGGCAGGCAGAAGGTAGCGGTCAAAGTAGAAGTCGGCCTGCAGCAGGCTGCCGCCCAGCAGCAAGGCAGCCGCCAGTGACAGGAGGCAGCGGGCGGGAGTATCAAGCGCTTCACGCAGGCTTAAACGGGTGGGCAACAGGCGGACGAAGAGCAGCGTGGCCAGCAGCACCGACGCAGCGCTGATCGCGGTCCTGGCGGCAGTACTGCCATCAAAAGGCGAAGCCATGCCGAGGAACAGCGTGTCCCTGAGGGTAAGCGCACCCGTGCCGCCGGCGTGAAGCAGGTTGGGCAGCGCAAATCCCGCGCCGGTGCTGGACGCGAACAGGCAGGCGGCCACTGTCAGCAGCAAGCCGGCAGGCAGGCCTATGCGCAGCAGTCGGTCGCGGCTCAAGCTGCTCCGGATCAACAGCGGCGCGGCCAGCAGGCCGAGCGTGAGCCAGGCCCGCAGCGCGACGTCAATAACTCGCAGCGGCGTGGCCGAGGCTATGTCGCTGAGTCTTATCGCAGCGCCCGCTGGTGCGCCTTGCCAGTTGAGCAGCCAGGCGTAGTAAGCCACGACGCTCGCCAGCGGCAGCAACAGGCAGCGCGCGGCAGCGGCCACGCGCGTCAGGCGACCCGGAGGAAAGAGCCAGGCGCTGGCCGCGGCAGCTACCGCCAGCAGCAGCACGTTCTGTCGCACGAGCACGGCCACGGCTATGACGGCCGCAGCGGCGAGCAGGGAGCCGGGTTTGTCGTCCTGCAGCCCGCGCAGGTAAAGCAGCGCTGCCCACAGGCACAGGGCCAGGCAGGGGATTTCGGTCATGAAGGTGAAAGACAGTCCGAAGTACAACGGCGAGAAGGCCAGCGTGGCGGTGGCCAGCAGCACGGAGCCGCGCGAACCTGATCTGCTCGAAGAAGAGCAGCGCGCCAGCAGCAGGTGGAAGGCCAGGAGCCCCGAAGCGGCGAACATCAGGGTACCCAGGCGCAATAGTTCAAAAGAGAAACCGCCCGCGAGGCACACGAGCGCTCCCCAGGCCGCGTGTGCGAGCAGGCTGGGGGCTGCCCAGGGCAGCAGGTCGAGTTGGCCATTTTCACAGAGGCTTTTTGCCGCCCAGGCGTAGGCCCAGTCGTCGCCCAGGGCGAAATCGCCGGCTGGGCCCACCAGCACCACGGCCGCGAGCCAGGCGAGGCCCAGCAGCAGTGGCGCGGTCCGGGGAAGCCTCGGGGTATTGGTTTCTACTTGCACGGCTTCAGTGTGATACGGCTGCAGCGCCTACCTTGCTATACTATACGTGTCCTTGCGCTTGGGTTCATGCTGGGGCTGTTGGGGCTGCTGGATCGACCGGGTGCGAAAGGGGTTATTGCCGTGGAAGACGAACTGACAACTGGCCGCGCAGTGGCGGATCGGACGAACTCGCGGACACTCGAAATAGATTGGCTCAAGGGCCTGGCCATATTCGGTGTCATACTCATTCACGCGGGACCGCTCAGGGGCACCGTCGTGCACGAGTACCTGGTAAACAGGGCGGTACCGGTTTTCCTGGTGCTGTTTGGCATGAACGCGGCCACTTGGTGGCGGCACCGCAGCGGCAAGCCCTTCGTGGCTAATCTGCGCCAGTGGTACGTTTCGCGTTTCCACCGTCTGGCCCTGCCTTGGTGGTCTGCCTTGGCGCTGTGGTGGTTGTTCTCTTTTGCATACGCGACATCGACTACCCCGCCTCCGGCGCCGCGTTACCTGGTCGCGACTTTTCTGGGTTACGCGCCCTGGGTGGGGACCTCGTGGTTCGTCACGCTGGTCATCCAGCTCATCGTCGTGTTTCCGCTGCTGTACTGGCTGCTCCTGCGCCTCGGGCCGATCATGGCAGCGGGGCTGGCCGGCCTGGCAACCGTGGCCAGCCACCTGCTGGTGCTGCACGTACTGGGCTTCATGCAAGCCTTGCTGCTGCACTCTGCCCCCGAGGGTGGATTGTACTACCTGAACGTTTTCGGTCCGCAGTACCTGTGGCCCGTTGTCTGCGGGGCTTGCCTGAGCTTGTCCGGGTGGCAGCAACGGCCGCGTTTGCTCGTGGTGGCGGCCGTGACCTGGGTGATCGGCGTGGGGGTTTGCACCCGTATTGACGATACGGGGGGGGTAGATGCAGCACTGATGAGCCTTGTGGACGTGCCCCTGACCCTGCTGCTGCTCGCAGGCATGTCTGTTTTTAAGCGTCTCCCGCGCGCGGCTGACCTGCTGGCCTGGTGCGGTGAGCACAGTTGGGGGATTTATCTCGGGCAGATGGTCGTGCACACCTCGTTGTTGATGGTCGGCTGGTGGGGTCCGCTCGAGCAAATCGTGATGCGGCGCTGGGCTTACGCAGCCGCGCTGACGGTTGGAGCAGTGGGCCTGGTAGTCATGGGTAACGCCTTGCGGCAGCTACCGACAGTCCGTGACTGACCTTCCACTTGGGCCGGGAGATCAGTCCAGGCGCCGCCGCAGCATGGCCAGGGCCCGCCCCGCCATTTCGCTCACGTCGGCATCCGAGTCCAGTTGGGCAAGCGCCAGGTGATCTGCGTGGCCGGCGTTTCCGGTTCGCCCCAGCGCCCAGACGGAGGCCAGTCTAATGTCGGGATCTGCGTGACCCGACACCGGCACCAGTTCGGTTGCTGAGCGGGGTCCACCGTAAACCGAGGCCAGCCAGATCGCGCTCTCCAAGCGGGGTCCCTGGCCAACGTGAATCATGTCGGCGAGCAACTGGTCAGCTTCGGGAGTTTTTTTCAGCAGGTCTTCGGCCAGCCGCACGACCATCCTGTTGTCAAACAGCATCAGGTTATAAGCGGTGTTCAGGATATCGGGTTCTTCGGCGCAGCCGTAGCGCACCATCGTGCGCAGCGCGAGCAGGCGCAGGTTCAGGTCCGCGTCTCGGGAGATAGCCGCGAGGGATGGCCTGCAAACGATCTGCCGGCCTGGTGACGAGTGCTCCAGTGCCTCTGCTCCCAGCGTGACAGCGTAGTATCGCAGGGGGCGACCAGCCGAGGGGTCGTCCA
Organism: uncultured Binatia bacterium (SeqCode); assembly: GCA_963579235.1. Lineage (GTDB taxonomy): Bacteria > Desulfobacterota > Binatia > UBA1149 > UBA1149 > UBA1149. The sequence goes on along the minus strand of CAUZFM010000108.1, from coordinate 352 downwards.
GCCATTGCAGAACGCGGTTAAGCTGATGGCCGCTGAGGACCTGATGATCGCTTTCGTTCGTGTTCGGTGGACTACCAAACCAGAACGAACCGTTCACATCGCGCGAAGCTGTCATGAACAACCCTCGCTGGGCCGCCCACGCCGTGGCCATATCCGGTGAGTCCACGAGGCTCAGCAGATCCGGCGCAGAGTCGGCGGCCACACCTCCCCCTATGCTGCGCAGCGCGAGAATGTTCTCCCGGGGCGACAACAAACCCCCGGCAACTGCGGCGACAAGATTACGCGCGACCGTTTTATCGCGGGCGTATCTGTAGGCCCACACCACCTGGTTTCTCACGGCCTGGTCGGGGTC
>CAUZFM010000107.1:0-6999 GCA_963579235.1 uncultured Binatia bacterium (SeqCode) | reverse complement strand
GCGCTTTCAGCCCTGGCCGGCCTGGGCGTAGCGGTATTACTGGCCCTGGTCCCGGCGAAGCGCAAAAAGCCGGCGGGGCTGATCCTGGTTCTTGCCACGCTGGCGTTCACCCTGCGCTTCCCCTTACCCGGCTCAGAACCCCCGGCGATCTACGCGTTAGAGGTGAGGCCGGCCAACGAGGAACTCGAGCTCTTCGACACCCTTGAGAGGCACGGAAACAGCGGGCCGTTGCTGGAATTACCCTACCCCGAGAACGACCTCACACCACAAACCAAGTCGCTGCTACTGACCTCCTACCATCACCGGCGGACGTCGGCCTGTTACAACTCCTATGCCCCGCCGGAACTCGAACAGGTAGCCGCCATCGCCCGCGACGTACCGTCACCGCCAGCCATTGCCGCCGCCCGGCACCTGGGATTCACTACTATCGTGGTGCGCCACCCCGGGGATGATCAAAAGGCCACGGCGTTGCTCGAACGCATGAAGAAAGTATCTGAGAACCCGAACAGTGGCCTGCGCCTTCTTCACTCCGGCGAGTCGCTGTCAGCCTTTACGCTCAGCGCGAACGACTGACGCGACAAGCGCCGCTGCGAACCCCGCGCGCGTAGCTCGTGCCGGCAGCGTTTATGAAAGTACCACTGTTGCCGAAGTTCTTGCCCCAGCCAACGTCGCGGATTCCACTGGGGCCATAGCCCCCCGACGTCGAGGACCAGTAGCCCGACGACGCGGTCGGGCCGAAGACCGGATCGATGCAGGGTGGCGAAGCATCGTGACTGCAATCAACGAGAGTCTTGAGCTGGCCTATGGTCGGCAGCTGCCAGTCGCAGACCCCGGCCAGGCAGGCTCCGCGAGTGCCGTTAAGTCGACCGAGAAAATCGAGAAACACGGCGCCGTCGCCCGGCGTGCCACCACGGTCGCAGCTGCCGTCTTTATCAAGGTCCCGACACCAGTCGTAGGTATTGTTAACGTGGTGGGTATCGTCGCAGCTGCGGTCGGGCTCGGTCGCTGTCAACGACTTCGAGTCGCAGAACACCGCGGTGCCCAGCTCACCGGTCTTCTTTTCCCACAGCAGGCCGGTCGAATGATCAGCCACGGTACCGTCGCCGCAGTCCTCGAAGCGAGGCACGAGTTCTCGTGTGATCAGGTTGCGCGCCCTGCCCTGGCCAGCATCCGCGAAGGCCCGTTCGCCCAGTGCACCAACAAGCGCGGCCTGGTTCACCGTCGCGTCGGAGCCCCGCTCCGTGCTGGGTCCGCAGCCGGTAAGGCCCAGGCCTGCCGTCACCGCTATTATTGCCAGGCTGCTCGATAATCTCATTTTTAAACTCCCAAGGGATCTGACCCTGCCGCGGGCGGCGTTAAGCCTCAACTGCAGGTCACCGCACCGCAGGAGATTTCACAGGATACCAGCCCCACGCTGCTACAAGTAATCCGCTTAGCTTGGTCTTCATATGTAATTCCCGGGGGACTCGATCCGAGATCCGCGAGCCTACCACCACAGACGCCCCCCTGTCCTGGCGGGGGTGGCGTATTCGTTCGGAAGTCTCGACCGTACCAACGCGGCCGGAACGGCGTCCAGCCTGCGCGCCAATAAAAGCCGCTCTCATCCCCGAACGAGTGATAAGACCAGAAGCGGGAACAGAAGAACAGGGGAAAAACCGTCACGGATTGCCAGCCCCTCCGAGGTGGAGGAGAGACTGGTTGAGGATTCCGAGTCGTGCTCCTTCAGCCAGACTCGGACACCTCTACGTGAAGCTACATCCGCGGGACGGAACGCGGCACCTGGCTATGCGGCCTGGCTGACCCGATAGCGAAGCGGGAGCTTTTTTAAACCCACCACGAAGCTGGCCTCGATCTGCTCCGGCTCCCCAGCGAGCTCGAGTGAATCGATTCTGCTGACCAACTCGCACAGCAGCGCGCGCTGCGACGCGCGCGCCAGATGGGCGCCGAGGCAGAAGTGCTCGCCGATTCCGAACCCGAGATGTGGATTCGGGTCGCGGTCAACGCGGAACGCGAAGGGGTCCTCGAAAATCGACTCGTCACGATTTGCCGAACCGTAAAAGAGCACGAGGTTGTCGCCCTTGCTGAGCTTCTGTCCGTGGAAGTCGAGGTCCTTGGCGACCACCCGCTTCATGTAGTTAACGGGGGAGGCCCAGCGCACGATCTCTTCGACTGCGCTGGGAATCAGCTCCGGATTGCGCTTGAGCTTCTCGTACTCGCCGGGGTTCTGCGCCAGGGCGCAGATGCCGCCTGCCAGTGCGTTCTTGGTGGTGTCGTGTCCGGCCGTGAACGTGATCAGGTAGTAGCCGAGGGTCTCCATCAGGCCCATCGGCTCGCCATTCACCTGGCCATTGGCGAGCAGGCTCGCCAGGTCGTCCGTTGGGTTCGCGCGCCGATCCTCGATGATCCCGTTGAACAGCTCAACGAACTCCATCGCCAGCTCCTCCGCCGACTTGGACCGGTCGTCGCCCTTGCGCTGAAGGTCCGGATCGTCCGAGCCAAAGAGCTCCTGGGTGAGCCTGAGGAGCTGGGGCTCCTTCTCGCGGGGTACGCCGAGGACGGTCGAGAGAATGCGAAGCGGATGCGCGACAGCAACGTCGTTGGCGAACTCGCACTCGCCCTCGCCCCCGCTGGCTTTCTCGACCAGGCTCTCCACCTGATTGAACGCGCTCTCCCTTACCACGGGGGCGACCATGCGCTCGATGGCTCGCGCCGTGAACCAGTGGGACGCGACCTTGCGGTAATCGCGATGCTCGGGTGGATCCATGGTAATGATCACCTTCATCTGGCCGATGCCCTTATCGGCCTCGATTATGGCCTTCTGCTCTTTGCTATCCAAGGTGATGCCTGAACCACTCAAGAAGAGGTCGGGCTGCTTGGAAATCTCGCAGATGTGCTCGTGGCGAACGACGGGATAGAAGGGATCGAAGCCGGGGGGATCGCAGAACTGCAGTCGATCCAATCGGCGCAGCTCGCTCCATTGATCATGGGGAATGCCGCGCTCCCCGTAAGCACTCGGTGAGATCAGATCAAACGCGTTGATGTCGGGCACTTGCTCTTCTCCCACGTAGCGCTTGGTGATGCCAGAGACCTGTTGTGTCCGTAGGATCGCCGTGGCCACCGACATGAGGCGAACCAGCCCCTGAAGCGACGTGCAAAGGTGAGTGAGGGTAGTGGCGGAGAGGGTGGGATTCGAACCCACGGACCCCGGAGGGTCACACGATTTCGAGTCGTGCTCCTTCAACCGGACTCGGACACCTCTCCATTAAAGCGTTTCAGCGGCCGGTAACGCAGCCCAACACGGGGACTATACTTCGCGCAGAGCGGGCTAAGCAAACATGCCTGCCGCCCAGCCGCTGCGAGTCAACGCCGCAGTTATTCAACCCGCCCACCTTCAGTCCCTGCCCCGGCGCTCAGCGAAGAATTCGCCGAGCAAGCGAGCCGACTCTTCGGCCAACACCCCACCTTCTACCGTAAAACGATGGTTGAGCCGCTCGTCTTCAGCAAGACGGTAGAGGCTTATGGCCGCACCGGCCTTGGCATCGAGGGCGCCGTACACCAGGCGTTCTATGCGTGCCTGCACAAGCGCCCCCATGCACATGGCGCAGGGCTCCAGCGTAACGTAGAGCGTCCCCCCGGTGCGGTGGTTACCAAGGCTGGCGGCAGCAGATCTCAATACAACTATCTCGGCGTGCGCGGTGGGGTCGGTGTCGCCCACTGTACGATTGGCGCCGGTGGCGACCACCTTGCCATCCACCACCAGTAATGCGCCCACCGGAACCTCACCGGCGAGTGCAGCCGAACGCGCCTCGCCGAGGGCCGAGCGCATGTACGCAACGTCTGCCGTTTCGGCGGAAGTGTTCACTTTCCCGTGGGACGGGGTGGCACCATTATCCGGGCCTTGGTGGTATCGCGCGACGGTAGCTTTGGAGGCAAGGCCGGGCGCGCGACCTTGGGCGGCGGCACAACCCGCTTGGGCCTGGCCGACGAATCTGCCTTCTGGGATGCGCGCCGGGCAGACCTCGCAGCAGGCTTGACCTCGAGCGCGGCCGGGGCCGGCTGCTCGTAGGTTTCAGGCAACGGGTACAGCAGTGCGCCCACGGCAGCCACCACTGCTACCAAAACAAAAATGTATCCCCAGGCGCGTGGCATAGATTCCGATCCCCGTGCACCAGCTTAGCGAAAGCAGGGCGCGCGCGCACCCCCACGGGTAAAAACGCACCGCCCGTGGGCCGCTAAAAGCAGGTCAGGGTCACCGGCTGGCCAACCGATTTCTGCAGCAAACGCAGGGCGTCGCTGGCACTCACGATGCCGTTCGCGTCAACATCGCACACGCTCAGGGCACAGGTCTGGCTGCCCACGGCCGCTTGCAGCGCGAACAGCGCGTCGGCGGCGGTGATGTTGCCGTCGCCGTCAGGCGGCGGGGCCGGGTCGCCGCAGACCGAGCAAGTTCCGTTGTCAGTGCCCGTGCACACGCCCAGCACGCAGATATCGTCGCTGGTGCAGGTGTCACCGTCGTCACAGGAACCGCTCGCCCCAACATGGATGCAATCGAACGTCCCACAGGAGTCGGTGGTACACACGTTGCCGTCATCGCAGTTCGCGTTGGACGCCGTGTTCACGCAGGTGTTGGTGCCGAGATCACAGCTGTCGTCGGTGCAGGCAATGCCGTCATCGCAGCTGGATATATTCTGGCAATTTCCACTGGATTGATCGCAGACGTCCACCGTGCAGCCGCTGCCGTCGTCACAGATGGGCACCCCGGGATAACCCGGGGTCTGGGCTATGCAGGTCTCCAGCTGGCAGTCTGCCGCGCAACCATCACCGTCGACCAGGTTGCCATCGTCGCAGCTCTCCGTGTGATCGAGTTCGCTGTTACCACACACCGGGCAACCGATCAGGATCTCGTTGAGCGACAGTACAACCGCGGGAGTAGCCGTTGCGGCAATCGTGGGTACCTTGGCCGGGTCACGATAAATGACCTCGTTCTGGCCGCCGACGCCACCAGCCTGCAGCTTGCTGCCAGCGGCGAAGCCACCGCTCTCGCGCAGGGTGATCGAGTTGACGCCGTAATCTCCGTTGGTGTTGAGGTCGGCCGTAGATGTGGCATTCAAACGGCACAGGTCAAGCGTGATCGATCCGTTGGTGACACCAAGGGGCGTACCGGTGGATTTCACCGTGCCTGACAAGGTAGTGTCACCTGTCGTGGCAGACAGGTCCACCGAGCCTCCCTCGCCGTTTCCCGTTCCCGACGCATCTATGGAACCTGCCAGGACGAGAACGCCCTCGGGGTCGATGGACACGGTTCCACCAAAGCCGCCGCTCGCATCTATTTCCGAACTGGCCCCCAGTGTCAGGTCGTTGCCCGAAAACTCGGCTATAGACACGTCGCCGCCGGTACCCTCAGAACCCTTGGCGTTGGCCCTTATCTGTCCATCGATCGTGATGTTGCCGCTGGCAGACAGGTCTATGGCCCCGCCATCACCGTCGGGCAAAGCGCCCGTAGCGCTCAGGCGCACAAATTCTCCCAGCACGATGTTGCCCAGTACGTCCAGGTCAAAGTCTCCGCCCCAACCGCCGAACTCGTCGACCGGCCCCTGCCCGTCGGCGCTCAAGATCACGCGGTTGCTGTTGGTACCACCGCTCAGGATCAAGTCACCGCCCGAGTAGATGCTTATCGAGCCCCCATCCTCGGCGTCGCCGGTAGCGTTGACCGAAATGTCTCCGGATACCGTTACCACCGTGTCACCGTCCAAGGTGATATCTCCGCCGCCGCCGCCGCCCTTGCTGGTCAACTCGGCAGTAGTGCTGACACTCCCAACCTGCGACAGTATTTCGATGGTACCGCCGAAGCCGAAGGGCTTGCCGTTGGCGTCGATTTTTCCGTTGACGGCGACGTCGCCCCTCGCGATGACGTAAAACTCGCCACCGTCGGACTCTTCAATCACCGAAGTACCGAAAACGTTGTTGTTACCGCTCAGCGTGACGTCGCCGCCCGCGAGAAGAGTGATTGCTCCCGCGAAAACGGCGTTGCCCTGTATGTTTGAGCCTATGCTCATGTTGCCAGTGCTACCGGCCGTGCAGGTGCCGCCCGGGCCGCCCAGCACAGTGCAGGTGGGATCGCTCATACAGGGCGTGCTGCCGTCTCCCGAGCAGGCACGACGGGTAGCGATGGTGGCCGTCGCTCCTTCAAAATCATTGAAGGCGTCCTTGCCTCGCATTATCAACGCGTTGCCCGTGGCCGTTACGTTGAACTCACCACAGAGAAACTGCGTACCCGCCCCGTTGCCGAAGTCGAGCTGGCCTCCGGTTACCAGGTTCACCGTCCTCAGGCCGAAGTCGATGGTCGCCGCGCTGTCAATTACCACCGTGGAGCTTATGACGCACGGGTCGTCTGTGGCCAGGCAGATCTCGTCGGCCGTTGTGACCGCGGCTGCCGGAAGCGCCAATGTCAAAGTGAAGACGAGAGCCGAGGCCAGCGAGAAGGCAACGCGGCCAAGCGAGGTGTGGCTGTAATATTTCATCGCGCCACCTCCCCGTTGCTATCGTCGTTCTCAACGCCACTCAGGTCGTTGCCGCTTGCCCTGAGACGTGACTGCTCACCGTTGCCGGCAAGATCGGCCTGCACGCTGTAGCCCGTTCCGACCAGCCGCGCGCCGCTTTTCAGGTTGCCCGTGGAGCTCACACCTCGAAGTACGCCGTTGCTGCCACCCAGGTCGAGACCATGGCGACCGTTAGCGCTGCTGCTCACGTTTACTAATTCTACCCCGTCGCCCCTGGCCACGAGGCCATCGCGGCTATTGGCGCGCAGGCCCAGGTCTTCTACCCTCGCCAGGCCCGAGCGACCGCCGGCGCGCAAACCGTAGGTAAACCCAGCTATTTCTGAACCGCCGCCACCCCTTACCAGGGCTCCCCCGTCACCACCCGACACAACGTTAACGCCAGTGCCCAGGCCCGATCCCAGCAGCGAGTTACCGCCCAGGTCGAGGGTAACGCCCGCGG
>CAUZFM010000106.1:0-7161 GCA_963579235.1 uncultured Binatia bacterium (SeqCode) | reverse complement strand
AACCCGTCGCTCGACCGAGAGGCCGTCGTCCGCCTGACCATGCAGGAAATGACTTTCCCGGTAATGCTGACATCGATCACCACGGCGGTTGGCTTCAGCGCCATGTCGGTCTCGAGGCTGATACCGATTTTTGAGTTCGGCCTGGCGGCGGCTGGTGGAATAATGGTAGCGCTGTTGCTCACCCTGGTACTGATGCCTGCCGTGCTCATGCTGTTGCCACTGCAGCCCGGCCGCGGCCGCTCGCGAAACGGATTGCTCGACCGCGGGTCGTGGCTGGTGCGACAGCTCACCGGATCGGCTGTGCTCGTGAACCGCAACCCCTGGGCCACGCTGGCCCTGTTCGCCCTGCTGTCGAGCGTGGGCGTGTTCGGCATCCGCCTGGTCACGGCCGACAGCTCCATGGTGAGCCAGTTTCCACCCGGCCACAGGGTAAGAGCCGCCAACAACGTGGCCGACCTCTACTTTGCCGGTGGAACAACCACCGACATACTGATCGACAGCGGTAGCGAAGGGGGACTCAAGAACCCTGCCCTGCTCAAGGCCATGGCCTCGGTGCAGGATGGCCTCGAAGAAATGGAGATGGTGGGCGACAGCTTTTCGTTGGCCGACCTCGTGGCGCGAATGCACGCCGTCATGAACGGCCTGCCCAACGGTAGCCGGGAGATGCCGGCCAACAGCGAACTGGTGGCCCAGTACCTTCTCTTGTACTCGATGTCGGGCAGCCCCGGAGACTTCGACGACCTGGTAGACTACGACTACCGCTACGCCCGCCTGCGTACCTTCTTACGCGACCCCGGCACGACAGCGGCCCGGCAGGTGCTCAAGCGCAGCGACGAACTGGTGTCGCTTCACTTTGCTGACCTGCCCAACACCAGCGCCGTGGCGGCCGGCGGAGCACAGTTTACCACCACTCTCGAAGAGGCCATCATTTCGGGCCAGTTACTGACGGCTGCGATCTGCCTTCCCGTGCTGGTCGCGATCGGCTTCCTGGTGTTCAGGAGCCTCGTGATGGCGCTGCTGCTGGTGGCACCGGTAGCCTTCGCCGTCCTGCTCACTTACGGCGCTCTAGGCATTGCCGGCATCCCCACCGACTTCGGCATTGCCGTGCTGAGCGGGATCACACTGGGGATCGGCGTTGATTTCTCGGTGCACTACCTGCATCGCTACCGCGAGTTGCGAAACCGCGGCATGGAGCACGAAGGCGCCAGCGTTCTCACCGCTGCCACCGCCGGTCGCGCGCTGTTTTTCAATGCGGTGGTACTGGCCGGAGGCTTCCTCGTCCTGCTGGGGGCGCGCTTCTACCCGCAGGTAAAACTCGGCTTGTTGGTGACCACTACCATGGTGATCTGCTACGTCTACACCATGTATCTCTTCCCGGCGGCGCTGGGACTTTTTGCAGCGGACAAATCAAGCACTGTGGAGGGACCCTCGTGAAACGCGCCTGGCAACGCTACGTCGACGCGGTCATCCATAGGCCACTGGTGGCACTGCTCATCGCGCTGGCCGCCACCGCCTTCATGGCCGCCGGCCTGCCGCGCGTTTACATAGACAGCGACGCGAGGCAGTTCCTCCCCGACGAGGACATAGCGCGCGACAACCTGGCGTACATCGAAGAAATCTTCGGCGATGTAAACCTGCACATGATCGCCGTGCTCAGGTCCGACCACCCCGACGGTGCCTTCAACCCCGAGACACTGGCGCTGGTGAGCCGCATCACCGCCTGGCTGCAGGAACAGCCCGAATTTGAAACGGCCGTGAACTCGGATCTCAGGTCGCTGTCCACCGTAAACAATGTGCGCGGCACCGAGGAGGGCATGGAAGTGGAGCCCTTCATGGAGCTGGCTCCCGATGATCCCGAGGGAGCCCGCCGGCTGAGGCAGGCCATACGAGACAACGGCATGTTCGAGGGCACCCTGGCAGCCCTCGACGATAAGGGCACCCTGATAATGGTGCGCGAGTCCGAGCAGGGTCACGCCGACCAGGCCGGCTCCTATCTCAAGCTCAAGGCCTACGTCGACGGGCTCAGCGAGGCGGGCCATCCCGAACAGTTTTTTCTCGCCGGCCGCCCGGTGATCGAAGGAATCTTCTACATCGCCATCCCCGCCGAGGGCCGGCGCCTGATGCCCTTTGTACTTGCGGTGATCAGCCTGCTGGTGCTCTTGTCATTTCGCACGCTGCGCTCGGTTGGTGTCTGCCTCGCCGTTATAGCCGCGACCGAAATCTGGACCTTCGGTTTCCTGGGTTGGTGGGGGCACCCGATGTACACCATCAGCTCCATACTGCTGGTCGTTCTCGTACCCATAGCCGTTGCCGATTCGATACACCTGCTCAGTCGCTACTACGACGCGCAGGTCGAATCGCCCGACGCAGGGCGCGATGAGATCGTGCGCGTAACGATGATGGACATGGGTCCTCCCGTGCTGCTTACCTCGGTGACCACGGCGGTCGGTTTCCTGTCAACCTCGATGTCATCGATGGCGCCGCTGCGCGACTTCGGGGTGCTCGCCGCGGTGGGGGTGACGGCGGCCTTCGTGCTCACGCTCCTGCTCATCCCCGCACTGCTAGTCCTGCTTCCCCTCAAGGCCCCGCGTTTTGGCACCCGCCGCAGCCTGTTTGACGACAAGAGCAGCAGCGTACGCCTGTTCGCTGGCGCAGCACGAGCAGCGTCGCGGCGAAGGAACTGGGTAATGCTCACTTTTGCCGCACTGGTGGTGGGTGGAATTTTTGGCGCCAGCAGGCTGACCGTGGACAGCTCGCGAATTGCCCAGTTTCCGCCGGGTCACGAGATCCGGGACGCCGACGACGCGGTCAACGCCCACTTCTCGGGCAGTAGCATCCTCGACGTGGTGATTGACGGTGGCTCGGTCGACGCCATCAAGGACCCCGCGCTACTCGCCGCCATGCTCGAAATGCAACGGCGAATGGACGAGCTGCCGCAGGTGGGTGGATCGTTGTCGCTGGCTGAGCTTGTGGCCCGTATGAACCGGGTCATGCACGGCGACGACCCCCACAAGGCCGAGATACCCGGCTCGCGTGAGCTGGTGGCTCAGTACCTGCTGCTCTACTCCATGTCGGGTGACCCCGGCGATTTTGACGACATGGTGGACTACGACTACCGCCACGCCCGCATGCAGGTGTTCGTCAACCGCACCGGTACCGCCTGGGCAAAAGCTACCCTGGAACGGGCACGGGCCTTCGCCGAGGAACTGTTCAACGGCCCGGGACTACCGTCGGCAAAAATAATATTCTCGGGTGACTCCATGATGAGTTCGCGGATGGAAGTACACGTCATAAACGACCAGGTCCGGGCGCTGGCCATATGCCTGCCCCTGCTGACCTTGATCTGCTGGGCGGTGTTCGGACGATTGGCGCTGGGAGTGCTGGCCGTGATGCCCGTTACTTTTGCCCTGCTGGCTGCCTACGGGGGCATGGGCTTTGTCGGGGTACCGGTCGATATACCCATAGTAATGCTCGGCGGCATGACACTTGGAATAGGCCTCGACTTCGCCATCCACTACCTCTACCGCTACCTCGGAGAGAGACGCGCAGGTGTCGCGCACGAACAAGCGGCCGTGATTACGGCGGTTACGGCCGGGCGCGCGTTGTTCTTCAACGCAGTGGTGCTCGTGGCAGGCTTCCTGGTTTTGCTCGCCGCCGACCTCTACCCGCAGATCAAGCTGGGCGCGCTCACCACCATCACGGTCGCGGTGTGTTACCTGGTGTCGATACTTCTGTTCCCGGCCACCCTCTCACGGCTGGTGCGTATTCCGGGGTCGGCCGAAACTCGTCAATTGAGCAAGGGCAGCAGGTAGGGCCACAGGGTCTCTGCCAGGCGACGGTGCCCTTCGCGGTTGGGGTGCACGCCGTCGGCCACGTTGAGAGCCGGATCTCCAGCTACCCCCGCCACCAGGTCCACCAGCAGCGGAGCCGAGCTGAGACGGGCTACGTCTCGGTACACGGCTTCTGCTGCTCCCCCGTAACGCAGTTCAAACGGTGGAAACAGGGTGCCGGCTATCAGAACCCGGGAGCCCGCCGCCTGGAAACGCTCAACGATCTCGACAAGATTCTTCGTCCAGGCCTCCGACGGCACCCGCCGGAACACATCGTTGGCGCCCAGCTCAACAACTACCACCGCTGGCGGCTTCCGCAGGAACTCGGGCAGGCGCAACAGGGACCCGCCGGTAGTTATGCCAGCGACGCCTGCGTTGACGCAGCGGTAGTCCAAGCCTTCGCTGTTTATCCTGTCCTGCACAAGCGCTGGGAACGCTGCGGCCCGGTCCACGCCGGTGCCAGCAGTGATGCTGTCTCCGAAGAAAAGGACAACCGGGGCATCGGCCGAGGGCGCCTCACGGGCGGGCGCACGGGATTCATGGCCAGTGCAGGAGGCCAGCAGCACGAGCAGCGTGGCCACTGTCCTGGCTGTCAGCGAAGCCATTACCGGTCAATCGGCGCCGGGGCCGTTGTCCGACGCGCCGGCGGCGCGCAGCTTGCGGTGATCCCAGCTAGTGGTCTTCTCGGGGTGAAACACCAGAGCCACCCTCTTGCGTACGGCCTCTACCACGTGAGGCCGAGAAAGATCTTCTGGAATATCCTGGTACTTGTTGGCCGACTTGACGCCTATCTCCACGCAAAGATCCTGATCGTCGATGACCTCGTAGGAACCGCGCTGAAAAACGCCGCGCAGGGTACCGTAGGTATCACCGTCTTCGACCAGGGCAGACCCCATCGGGTCGCGCCGCAGGTTCACGACTTTCTGCGAAGCCCCGTAGGTGTGCATCGAGATAAGCCCGTCCACCATCGAGTACCACATGGGCATCATGTGAGGTACGCCGTCGTGGTTGTTGCTGCCGACGATCACGGTCTGTGCGTTCTCTATGAACGCGCGAATTTCTTCTTCGCTGAGCGCTATGCGGTCGCGTACATTAGCCATGCTTGTCGTGTTCCCCTGTAGCCCGAGCGGTCAGTCCAGGAAGTCTTCGAGCTGCTGCAGTTCCCGCTCGAAACCGCTATTGCCCAGGTCATCGTCTAGGTCGTCGCCTATACCGCTGTCCTCCATGCCGTCGTCGTCAAACTCTTTCTCAATCTCCAGATCACGCTCGGCCTGCGCTCGAAAAGCGCCCTCCGCCGAGGTCTCGCCCTCCACGCGGGAAGGCGGATCCACCATGCGGGGTTTTTCGACCTCCGGCCAGTCGTCGTCCAGGAAGGGGTCGGGTAGCATCAGTTCATCGCGCTCGCCTTGCCCCGCTCCCGGCGCTTGATCGTCAACGTAGGCCGCCAGGGAACCGGGCGCCAACCACAGGGCGGCAAGCAAAAGTGCGTAGATTGTCAGCCGGGCCATGCCTCAGGGTACCCCGACGGTAGCCATCGTGCCAGCAGCTTCTGTCCGTTTACTGGCCTCCGGACGGGGAACAGGCCCGGCGCCTCCCTCAGGCCACGAAAATCGCGTCGCTATGCCAGCTGTCGCTGATCCGCCCGTTGTCCATGTTTACGTCGGGTATGTAGTTGCGCAGCATGCGCACCTTTGACAGCAACCTGAAGGTCGATACGTCCTCTATGGCCTTCTTCCCGTGGTTGGATTTGAGCGCGGGCAGTATTTCTTCCTGGAATCGCTCAACGATATCGGCGTCCGACACCCCGTCGATGATCATCACCAGGGCCACCCGGCCGTCGATCTCGGCCACGTGGGATTCGTAGACCGAGCGGGTGAATACGGTCACGACCTTGGGCTCGCGGTTTATTTCTTCGAGAAAACGGCTGAGGCGCACGTCGACCTCAAAGCGGATGATGTACATGTGCCGGCACTGAAAATGGCCGGTACCCGACTCGCCCATGTCGAGTTCGGTGAAATAGCGCAGAAGTTGGTCCTGCTCCATGCGTGCGCGCTTCCGGCTGACCGTCCGCACCGGGATCCGGTTCTGCTCACCCAGCTTGTTGTCTGACAAGCGGGGGTCGCGAACCAGGGCGCGGACGATCTTCAACTCCTGGGCATCGAGTATCCGCGGGTCGGTTTTTCGTCTATTCATGGGCAGTAATCTGACGAATCCCCGGTGTTCTGTCAACTTATTGACCTAATTTGGCCACTCTTGCTTGGCTATTGACAGATTCCCTACTTTCTACTAGCTTTCTTGTTCTCCGCCGGAACACGTTACACTCGAGCACGCGGCGCGGACAAAGCTAATGAGACAACTCAGCGACGGCAGCATACCTTCTCTCTACCTCCCTGAGACCGAGCACGACGCCTGCGGTATCGGTTTCCTCGCGCGCCTGGACAACGTCCCCACCCACGACCTGATCGAAAAAGCCCTCTCGGGGCTCCACAACCTTGACCACCGTGGCGCATCGGGCTGCGACCCCGAGTCGGGTGACGGCGCGGGCGTGCTCATACAGGTACCCGACCGTTTTCTGCGCACCCGCGCTGACCAACTGGGAATCACCCTGCCCGCAGCCCGGGAATACGGCGTCGGCATGTTGTTCCTGCCCCGCGAAGCCGCCGAGCGTAGCCTCTGCGAAGAAATCGTGGCCAGCGCCGCCAGGAGCGTGGGCCTCGAAGTGCTCGGCTGGCGCGAGGTCCCCTTCGACGAACAGCACTGCGGTAGCACGTCGCTTACGACAAGGCCCGATTTTGCCCAGGTATTCGTTGGTAAGAACGGTCTCGAACTCGGCGAGGAATCATTCGAGCGCAAGCTCTACACCATGCGCAAGGTGGCCGAGAACAAGGCCGCGGCCGCCGGCGGCGCCTCAGCGAGGGATTTCTACCCCAGCAGCTTGTCCTGCCGCACGCTGGTCTACAAGGGCATGCTGCTCACCGACCAGCTGTCCAGGTTTTACCCCGACCTCGCCCAGGCGGACATGGAGTCGGCCCTGGCGCTGGTGCACTCGCGCTTCAGCACCAACACGCTGCCCGCCTGGAGCCTGGCGCAACCGTTTCGCTACATGTGCCACAACGGCGAGATCAATACTCTGCGCGGCAACATCAACTGGATGAACGCCCGCGAAAAACAGTTCGAATCGTCAACCTTCGGGCCCGAGCTCGAGCGCCTGCTACCGATAGTGAAGCCCGGCCAGTCCGACTCGGCTACCTTTGACAACGCACTGGAGCTTCTGTTCCAGACCGGCCGTGAACTGCCCCATGCCGCCATGATGATGGTGCCCGAGGCCTGG
>CAUZFM010000105.1:0-7168 GCA_963579235.1 uncultured Binatia bacterium (SeqCode) | reverse complement strand
GGGCGCAGGCAGTACACAGAAACCCGGTGCCCTCGACGGCCTGCGGGTGCTCGACCTCGGCAGCATGATGGCCGCTCCCTACGCGGCCACGCTGCTGGGTGATCTCGGCGCCGACGTCATCAAGGTTGAGGCCCACCGCGGCGACGACAGCCGCTATCTAGGGCCCGAGCGTGACGGCGAACACACGCCTTTTCTCGCCATCAACCGCAACAAGCGCAGCCTTCTGCTCGACCTGCGGCAGGACGAAGCCCGGCCGGTGTTCGAGCGCTTGTTGGCCACCACCGACGTGCTCATCACTAACGTGCGGGAGCCCGCCCTGTCGCGGCTCGGCCTTGCCTACGAGCAGGTCAAGGCCCACCGCGACGACGTCATCTGGGCGGGGGTTACAGCTTTTGGCCCCGACGGTCCTTACGCGGGCCGACCCGGCATAGATTTTTTGGCCCAGGGCTACGCGGGGATGATTTCCCTGAACGGTCAACCAGGCTCTGATCAGGCGAGGGTAACCATACCCGTGGTCGACGTGATGACTTCCGAGCTGGTGGTCACCGGTGTGCTGGCGGCATTGCTGGTGCGCGAGCGCACGGGCGAGGGACAGCGCGTTGACGTGTCGTTGCTCGACGCGTTGGCGCACGCGCAGTCGCCGGGCCTGGCGGTGTGGAATGTTGCGGGCGAAGTGACGCCGCGTACGGGTAACGCCAGCCAGTACTTTGCCCCGTCGGGTATCTACCCGACCCGCGATGACAGCCACGTGGTCATCACCTGCCCAGCCGACAAGTTCTTTGCCAACCTGTGCACCGCGCTCGAAGTGGACTGGCACGAGCAGTCGCGCTTCGCGTCGGTGAACGATCGCCTGGCCAACGCTGGTGAGCTCGATGAGTTGATCGCTTCGCACACCCGGGCATTTGATCGCGAGGAGTTGGTCGAGCGCCTGGTGGCGGCCGATGTTCTCACCGCGCCCATAAAGACCATTGACGAAGTCAGCAGCGACCCGCAGCTCAGGCACAACGGCATGCTGGCCGAGGTGGAGCACGCCGCCCTGGGCCCGGTGACGGTGACCGGTGTGCCGGTCAAGCTGGGCTCTACCCCCGGCTCGGTGCGCCTGGCGCCGCCCGTGCACGGGCAACACACACGCGAACTACTGGCCGAGCTGGGTTACGACGCCGAGGCGGTTGAGCAGTTGCTGTCTTCGCGTGTGGCCGGCGCTGCCTGAGCGCTTGCCGGTCGACCGCGCGCGGCCGCCTTGCTGCAAACCCTGGTTGTCGGTAGCCCGTGATCGGGGCGGCGCGGGGCTAAGCCCGGTATGCGGCAAGCGGCGGCTCCACCGACTCGGTGGGCGCCAACAGCTGGCTTAAAGTGAAGCGGGAGGTCAGATAATCCGGGCATGACTCTTGCAACAACACACTAAAGCGGTCGAGTATTGAAGCAGGCTGTTATTTACTAGTCGCTGTCGTAACAAAGGGGGGTCCTTCGTACGGCACGGCCACGGAGTTAAGTTGATGAAACTTGTTTTGCCCGCCCGTACTTTTTTGAACTGCTATGTCCGCTTGCCGATGCTGCTTGCTGCCTGCCTGCTTGTGACGGCCGTAGTAGTCGAGCCCGTATCGGCCGGCGTGTTGAAGACGCAACAGTCCTGTCAGAAAAACGTATCGAAGAGCGGCCGCAAGTATCTCTCCTCGGTGGTCAAGACTCTTTCGAAGTGTCGCGAATCAGAGCTGTCGGGTAAGCAACCTTCCGCTTGCGACGAGGCAAGGACCATCGGCTCGCTTCAAAAAGCCGCTGACACGTTATCGGCAAAGATAAGCAGGGGTTGTGGAGGGCTCTCTACAGCTGAGCTGGTCGACCCGAGACCGCGGGGGTTGGCATTTGGCAGACTCGTGTCATTGCTGTCGAGGCAGCAGGCCGAGCACGAGAGACTGGCCCGTCACCTCGTCGACCTGGTCTATGGGCAACGTGACGCTGCCCAGCCGGCTTACGGTAAGGAAGCGATGTCCTGCCAGAAAACACTAGGCAAGGGAACGGCCAAGCAGCTCAAGAACGCGATCAAGGGTCTTGGTTCACGCTGCGCAGACCGGGTGGACAGGGGTGGCATTGTTGAGGGTGACGCTTTTCGCTCGGTAGAGGGTTGTCTGCAGACGGCAGCCGATGCGCTGGCTTCGTACGCGGAACGCGGGGCTGCAAAAATTTCAAAGAAATGCGACGACCAGTCTGTCGCGGGCTTGCGTGCCTGTGGGCAGGATAGCTCGGCTGGGCAGACCGTGGCGGGGTTAACCGGGTGCCTGTTCGACAGGGCTGTGGGCGTAGCCGCCTCGGCGCTCGAACTGGAGCACGCCGGCGGTGGTTCGGTGGTCAAGGGAACACTGGGGGTTGCCGACGTCGCTGGCGAGGGCGACACCCTGCGGCCAGCAGACGCTACCGTGCTGCTTGTCGATCCAGGCAGCGCAGATACGATCCTGGTGTCGGGTGAGACTGACTCCTTCGGGCAGTTCAGCTTCAACGTCCAGGCCTACCGTAGTTATCGCCTGTGCTGGGAAAAGGAAGGTCAACAGTCTTGCGCTGCAGAAGACTTCGAGGCCACGCGAGGGTCGCTGAACCTGCCGGACCAGGACCTCACCGCACCGCGTGGGGCCGGGAGCACGTTAGTATACGGCAAGGTTCTCAGGGCCGACGGGACCGCCTGTTACCGGCGTTACAACGGTAGCGACCCCATTTTTCGTGGAGGTGCTTCGCTGCTGGCGGCAACAGGTGGACAAGTCGCGGCGCGGGTAGAGGTGGGATCTGACGGGTCTTACATGCTTCTCGCACCGTCGGCGGGCGACTATATCGTGGTGGCCGACTGCGGAGACGAGACCTCTACCGCGGCCGTGTCCGCGGCGGGAGGCGGCGGGGTACTGAGAGAGGACCTGCGCATGATCAGCGCCGGCCCGGTGCCGGGGAGCCTGGTCGTGACCGATGCCGACGGCAACGTGATTACAGATCCCCTGCAAGTAATCGAAGGTGACGAGTTGTTTGTCCAGGTTGACTTCGGAAGCGCGAACCCGGGCGACCTCGAGTACCACTGGACGGTGACCAGGGGAGAGGGCGAGGTGCTCTCGCCGTCCGGCCCCGGACGGTCGTCGCAGGCTTGTATCGATCCGTTGCTCGGCAACTTTGCCAAGTGGATTCCCAAGGGAATCGGCAAGATCCAGCAGCTCGTGGTATCGGCGAAAAACAATTACGGCGGCTTGTCCAGTGCGGCGATAACTTTTGGACCGCTTGATCCCAGCGAGCTCTTTGTTTACGACCCCTGCCTTTTTGAGCTGAAGGACGAAGACACGCTGTGCGGTGACGGTTACATTAACAGCGGCGGCAATAACGTGCCTGAGCCGGCGGGCGGCCGTAAAGAATTTCTCACCGAGAAATACCGTGGTAGTTCCAACAGTAAGAACGACGCCTGCCTGTACTACAACCTGGTAGACCCGGACTGCGTGGACCTG
Source organism: uncultured Binatia bacterium (SeqCode) (assembly GCA_963579235.1). Taxonomy (GTDB): domain Bacteria; phylum Desulfobacterota; class Binatia; order UBA1149; family UBA1149; genus UBA1149. The sequence goes on along the minus strand of CAUZFM010000105.1, from coordinate 3,695 downwards.
GACTGTGACGGTGCGCTCGATCCGGGCAGCGACCCCGACGGAAAGTGCAGCCGCCTGACGCTCGGCGACTGGTGGACAAAAAACGGCTTCGACCCGGTAACCGGGCTGGGCACGGATGTCGTCAGTGCCTGGTACCTGAACAGCAACGACCTGGGCTTCGGGCGCGAGATGCACTGCCGGGTGACTTCTTACAGCCCCTACCTGCTGGCGAAAATATTGACCGGGGCGAGCGGGCTGGCGCTGCCCGTTTCAGGCCGAGCCGCTGATGATTCGTACCCCATGGCGAGCGACCTGTACCTGGATAACACCTGGTTGGAGGACCTCAGCCTGGAGGTACCCGATTACATGAAACTGTTCAGGGGCTACCCTGCGACGGTGGCCTGCTACGTGGTCAATTACACCACCGATTTCTGTAACAACTACCCCACCAACCTGTCTCAGAATGCCGATCTTGCCTACGAGGGGCAGCAGCAGATAGAGGCCAACCCTGGGGTGAATCCCACCCACGCTTACGGCACGGTAGCCATGGAGTTCAGCCCGGTAGAGGGCTTCGGCGAGCTGGGGCCGGTGACCAAGTTTTTTGTTTACGACGGTCGCACCGCCTCGGGGACGCGCCTGGGTGCTGCCAATCTTGATGGCTGCGGCGCAAAGAGCGTACCCGAAGTCTGCATGTCTTGTCACGGTGGCGACTGGCCGGGCGACGGTAACCAGGGTGCTGAATTGGACGCGATAATTGCTGGCCTGACCGACAATGTGAACTGCGAGCTGGCGGGCATAGGTATTGCCACGCCGGGCGACATCGCGGATCCGGCGTGGATCAAGCGCCGCGACCTGCTGGCCCAAATCACACTTGACGGAAGCAAATACTCGAGCTTCCTGCCCTTTGATCCCAAGACCTACGTGTTTCCCCCGGACCATCTGGCTGTCGCCAGTGAAGGCGAGCAGGAAGACAACATGAGGGCGCTCAACGAGATGGTGAAATACACCAAGCCGACCCAGGCTATCCAGGACATCGTCGGGGGCTGGTACAACAATAACTTCAGCTCGGGAAGCTTTACGGCATGGAGGCCAACAGACTGGAACAACGACGCCAGTACCCCGGAGAACGAGGCTGATTTTTACGACAACGTGTACGCAGTGTCGTGTCGTGGCTGCCACGCGGCCCACCTGTCGGTTAATTCAGCTGACGCGCTGGTGCTGTTCGGACCGGGGAGGGTCTGCGAAAACTCAGGTGGCACCGCGGGAAATTTCAGTTCCAATGGGCCCACGATGGCGCACGCCAAGCTCACTTACCAGAACTTCTGGCGCGGGGAGTTTCCCCAGGATAACGCGCTGACATCGTTGGAGGACTACTTCCAGCTCAAGAACAATGACCCGAGCTTAAGTTGTGACTGAAGTTGCGGTTAGGGCATTCAAGCGCGGGTAGGGAACTACAGAATCAGCCGATAAGATAGTTAACTGCAAACTAGGAACGACGGCGGCACCGGGAAACGGCTGATCGGTGCCGATGCCTTGGCACCTGAGTCCTGAACCAGGAAGAAAAAATGAACTACAGCACGACGACAAACACAGCTCGGCGGACCACCTTCACGTTGGCGCTCATCCTGGCAACGGCAACAGCCGCGCCGGCCGCGGTCTCCATCTCCGACCCGGTGCTGGTCAACTTGGCCTGGGGAGCCATCGATGACCCGACCCGCCATGACGGTAGTACCAAGGAGGACGGCATGGCTTCGGGAAGGGTAGAACTGGCCACTTGCGACGGTCAGGTCTACATGGCCCTGTGGACCAGCCTCGACGACACCGGCCTGGTGGCGCCGGCCGACCTGTATTTGAAGATACAGGCAGCGGTTTCCCTTGACGGCGGCCAAAGCTGGGTGGATCGGGGTGTCATAGCGGATCCCGCGCTGGACGACCTCGACTGGGGGCAGGCCAACGCTGACAACAACGATCAAGTAGGCACTCCGCGCATCGCCTGCTCCATGAACGCTGGCCAGCGCAACTGGCTGGCCACCTGGATCCGGCAGGACATAAATGCCGGTAACGGTGGCGACCGATTGGTCAGGGGCAGGGCCTCCATCGACGACGGAGATAACTGGGGGGCGCGGGTCGAAATATCCGAAGAAGACGCTTACACGCCCTCTGTAACAGGCTCGGCTAACGGGAATTTTGTATACTACGGTACTCCGTCCGCTGCCCTGGGCGCTAACGGCGTAGAAAATAAAACCAAGCGCGTCGTTGTCGGCATGGGCGGCGCGTTAGTTATCCAGAACCAAGGCGCTGCCACGGCCAGCCCGGAACTCACGACTTACCCGTGGATCGCCTCGGATGGCGGAAACAATCTCGTGATCGCGTCGCTGGACGGGATGGGGATCAGGCCCGATTTTTCATACGCGAGCGCCGCCGACCTCAACTGGCACGAGGTGGACGAGTTAGCCCAGCCAGCTTCCTATTCTGGAGGCCAGAACCCGTTGCCCCCCCTGCAGGTCGCTTGTGCCCCGGCCCCCTCAAGGACCTGCATCGCCGTTTTCTTTCACGAAACCTTCAACCTTAATTGTGAGGATTCAGCCATATACACCGCCAGGTCGATCGACGGTGGGCGGAATTGGGAGTCCGTGGCAATCGGGAACTTACCCGAAGGGGGCTGTGCCCGATACCCTTCGATCGCGTCAGCCGACAACGGCAAGTGGTTGCTTGCCTTCGAGGCTCGCAACAGGGAGGCCCTGGCGTATTCTCTATCGAACGATGACGGTGAGACCTGGACCGATCCGGCCGAACTGCACGTTCCCGACAATGGCCTGCATTTCACGCCGGCCGTGGCCGGCGCTGCGACTCCACTGGGCCCTCGCTACGTCGTGACATTCTCGTCGAGTTGGACAAATGGTGGCCAGTGGGGAGCCGACAACGACGCGTTGGCGTTGGTAGTACAGGAGCTCTGCGGCAATGGCGTTGTCGATGTGGCCGAAGGCGAAGAGTGCGATTTGAACGCCCCGGTCGGCGGACAGTGCTGCGACCCCAGCTGCCTGTTCGCTGTTGCCGGCTCACCCTGCGATGACAATGACGCGTGCACGTGGATCGATACCTGCGCGACCTCGCTCGCGTGCGTGGGCTCAAACCCTGTTGTCTGCCAGGCCCTGGACCAGTGCCACGACGTTGGCAGTTGTGACCAGGCTACCGGTTTCTGCAGTGATCCGGTGCTGGCCGATGGTGTCGCCTGCGACGACGGCGACGAGTGCACGCAGAGCGACAGCTGCCAGGCCGGCGTGTGCGAGGGCTCCAACCCTGTTGTCTGCACGGCCAGCGACCAGTGCCACGGCGTTGGCAGCTGCAACCCGGCTACCGGTGTCTGCAGTGATCCGGCGATTGGCGATGGAACGGCCTGCGACGACGGCGACGAGTGCACGCAGAGCGACAGCTGCCTGGCCGGCGTGTGCGAGGGCTCAAACCCTGTTGTCTGCCCGGCCAGCGACCAGTGCCACGACGTTGGCAGTTGTGACCAGGCTACCGGTTTCTGCAGTGATCCGGTGCTGGCCGATGGTGTCGCCTGCGATGACGGTAGCGAGTGTACGCAGAGCGACAGCTGCCTGGACGGTGCGTGCGAGGGCTCAAACCCTGTTGTCTGCACGGCCAGCGACCAGTGCCACGACGTTGGCAGTTGTGACCAGGCTACCGGTTTCTGCAGTGATCCGGTGCTGGCC
>CAUZFM010000104.1:0-7275 GCA_963579235.1 uncultured Binatia bacterium (SeqCode) | reverse complement strand
TCGACGTTCAGTAAACAGTGCGAAACAAAAGCCGGTGGGCCGCCGCCGTTCGGGCCACAGGATGCAGCCCAGGTAAATGACGCCTCGGTCGAGAAGACCTACAGCATGTACGAAAAATTACTGGGGACCGATCTTGATCTGCTTCCGACTACGAAGGCTGAAGCGCGCTGTATCGTGGCCACAATGAAAGCCGCGGCGAAGTGCCAGGACGCGAAAGCCAAAGAGTTCCTGTACTGCGCAGCGGCCGGCACCAGGAGCGGGGCCATCACGCACGGTGATGTAATGCAATGCCAGTGCCTTGATCCTTCGATTCCCGATCCCAGGGGGCGCGTAGCCAAGGCTTGCGGGCAGGGGCTCACCAGGGCAACCGACAAGTGCGTCGGTCCGTCCATCGATGTGAACTCCGCGCTTGGAGCGGGAAGTTGTGCAGGGGAGCTCGGCGACGCGAACCAGGCTGCAACCTGCATCGGCGAGCTCATAGATTGCGAAGTCTGTTTCTGGGTAAGCGCGGTGAACGGGCTTAACGGGTACTGCGACTCGAGTTGCTCGGGCAACTGAACAGTTTCTGCTGAAAGCATGGCTTGTCGGCCGTTCCCCCGGGGCGGGCTTGCGGCCGCTCGTTCAGTCGTCGGCCAGCTCGTCGGCCAGGCGGTAGACCTCGCTGCGCGATACGCCGCGCGACTTGAGCGCGATGGCCGCGTCGCGACGACTCAGCCCGGCGTCGAGCAGGCGCGCCGTTTCCTGGCGTAGCTCGCCCGCGGCCATGCCCTTTTCGGCCGGCGGCAGCGCCACCGCCACCGTGAACTCTCCGCGCGGCCCCTGCTCGCGCAATTCAGCGGCCACCTCGCTCGCCGTGCCCCTGAGCACCTGTTCGTAAAGCTTGGTGAGCTCGCGGCCGACGGCCACCGGGGGGTCGTCGAACTGCCCGGCCAGATCGTCGAGCAGCGCCAGCACGCGCCGGGGCGACTCGTAGAACACCGCCGTGCCACCCGCGTCGGCCAGCCGCTCGAACACCCGCCTGCGCGACGAGCCGCTGGACGGAAGGAAACCTTCGAAAGAAAACCTGTCGGTGGGCAGGCCCGACACCGACAACAGCGCAGTAACGGCCGAGGGACCGGGAACGGTGATGACCTCCAGGCCGGCGTCGGCAACCGCGCACACCACCCTGTAGCCGGGGTCACTTATGCAGGGCGTACCCGCGTCGCTGAGCAGGGCCACGTCATCGCCCCGCTTAAGGTGGGCAACTATGCCGGCGGAGGCACGGCGCTCGTTGTGATCGTGGCAACTCAACAAGCCCGCGTTTGAACCCGCGAGCTCGAGCAGACGGCGGCTGACGCGGGTGTCCTCGCAGGCCACGGTTTTGACCGAAACGAGGATCTCCATTGCGCGAGGTGACAGGTCGCCGAGGTTGCCAAGCGGCGTGGCCAGTACGTACAGGCGTCCGGGCTCGCCCTGCTTGTCTTTGCCCCTGCCAGCCAAGGGGGTCAGCTGCCCCAGTCGCGCGCGTAACGAAAATCCGAGTCGATGGTGCGCTCCGACACCTTGGCTATCACCGGCAGGCGGCGCTTGAACTGCGAGCCCTGCACCATGCCGCGCACGCGCTCCACGAACTCGGCGTCAAAGCCGTCGGCAAGCAGTTCCTCGCGCGACGCGCGTTCGTCTACCATGCGGTAGAGCAACGCGTCGACCTCGCGGTAGCCGAAGCCGAGCTCCTGCTCGTCGGTCTGCCCTTCCCAGAGGTCAGCGGTGGGCGGCTTGTCTATTACCTCGGCGGGTATCTGCAGGTGAGCCGCGAGCGCCCAGACCTGGGTCTTGTAAAGATCGCCGATGGGGTTGATGGCCGAGGCCATATCGCCGTGCAGTGTGCCGTAGCCCAGCAGCAGCTCGGTCTTGTTGGAGGTGCCCAGCACCAGCGCCCCGCGGTCGGCCGAAAGATCGTAGAGCACGGTCATGCGCTCGCGGGCCATCTTGTTGCCTCTACGCAGGCGCGATGCGTCGGGCACGCGCTCAAAGTAGGCGTCGACCTGCGCGCTGATGTCCAGCTCGGTGGTCTCGATGCCGGTGACCTCGGCCACGGCCAGCGCATCATCACGGCTGGCTTCGCTCGAGCTGCTGTAGGGCATCATCACACCCAGTACGTTGTCGCCACCCAGGGCGCGCACCGCCAGTGCGGCCGACACGGCCGAGTCGATGCCACCACTCAGGCCCAGCACCACGCTCTGGAGGCCCACCCGTCGAACCTCGTTGCGGACGAAGCTGACCAGCACTTTCTCCACCAACTGGCAGTCAAGGGCAGGAAAGCCCGGTGGAGTGACGGCTGGAGCAGGGGCCTGCTCAGCTTTCATCCTCACCGCCCTTGGCAAACAACTTGTCGGTGCTCAGCGGCCGAGGGTTGCGGCGTTTTTCCGGGGCCTGCCGACTGCCGTCGGGACGCGAATCGTCCTCGCGGGAGTTGCCGCCCTGGGCTTTGCCCGGGTGAGCCGACTTGCCGCGATTGTCATCGCGATCGTTCCAGCCGCGCCGTTCGCCACGATCCTCGCGACCGAAGGAGCGCGGCCCGCCGCCGCTCGGAGCGCCGCCGCCCTGCTTGCCGCCATCGTCACGACCAAAGGAGCGCGGCCCGCCACCGCGGTTATCGCGGCGGTCATCGCGGCGGTCATCGCGGCGATCGTCCCGGCGAAATCCGCCGCCACCGCCCGGAGCTGGGCGCCTGTCGTTGCCACCGAAGGACCTGCGATCCTGGCCGCCCTTGTTGTAGCCGCCCCTGTCCTGGCCGCCCCTGTCCTGGCCGCCCTTGTTGTAGCCACCACGGTCGTCGCGGCGGTCATCACGGCGATCGTCTCGGCGAAATCCGCCGCCGCCGCCCGGAGCCGGGCGCCTGTCGTTGCCACCGAAGGACCTGCGGTCCTGGCTGCCCTTATTGTAGCCACCGCGGTCATCGCGGCGATCGTCGCGGTTGTATCCTCCGCCCCCGCCCGCACCCCCACGCCTGTCGTTGCCGCCAAAAGATCGGCGATCAGAGCTACCACGATCGTCGCGGTTGTATCCTCCGCCCCCGCCCGGTCCCCCACGCCTGTCGTTGCCGCCGAAAGATCGGCGATCAGAGCTACCGCGGTCGTCGCGGTTGTAACCTCCGCCACCGCCCGGCCCCCCACGCCTGTCGTTGCCACCGAAAGATCGACGATCGGAGCTACCGCGATCGTCACGTCGGAATCCACCGCCGCCTTCGCGTCGATCGTCACGGTTGAACCCACCGCCGCCGCCTTCGCGTCGATCGTCTCGTTTGAATCCACCGCCGCCTTCGCGCCGGTCGTCTCGTTTGAATCCACCGCCGCTTTCGCGCCGGTCGTCACGTTTGAATCCACCGCCGCTTTCGCGCCGATCGTCACGCTTGAATCCACCGCCGCCTTCGCGCCGGTCGTCACGTTTGAATCCACCGCCGCTTTCGCGCCGGTCGTCATGTTTGAATCCACCGCCGCCTTCGCGTCGATCGTCCCGGCGCCCGGCGTCCCGACCCGCCTGGGCAGGCTTTATAACCGGGCGTTCGCGTAGCCTCGAATACTCGTTGATGACGAGGTCCATGTCCTCGTCCCTGAGCAGGGGGTTCTGCAACCTGCGGCGCCGTACCGAGTCTTCGCCCAGTGGCGCCGAGATGAGATCGTCTTCAAACAGCGCCGCCCTTGTTATAACCGCGCCCGAAGGGTCGATGATCGACGAACCGCCCCAGTAAACATGACCGTCTTCGTTGCCGCAGCGGTTGGCGTGCACCACGTACAGGCCCAGGTTGCGGGCCATGGCGCGATTCCAGTTTTCCCAATGCTGGCCGTTCTGACCCGCGTCGAGCTTGACCGGACTGTCGTCTGACGGCCCCTGCCCGTTGCTGTCTTCGGGTTTCGCGGCCTTCTTGCCGGCGGTCCCGGCAATTTTCTTCTCGCCAGCGTTGACTCCCACCACCGGGCTGGCCGAGGGTACGATTATGATCGATGCGCCGTCGAGCCCCGCGACCATGGCCGCGCTGGGGTGAAGCATGTCTTCGCAGATGAGCAACGCGATGCGGCCGTGGCGACTGTTGAACGCCTGTATGCGCTGGCCGCGGGCAAAGTAGCGCTGCTCGTCAAACATGCCGTAGGTGGGCAGGTACACTTTGCGGTGCACGCTGAGCACGCGGCCCGCTTCGAAGAACACGCTCGCGTTGTAGAAACAGTGGTCGCGGGTTTCCTCGACCAGGCCCACCACCAGTGAAATGTCTTTGGACAGCTCGGCGAGTTCGGTCATGGTCTCGCTCGTGCGCTCGAGGGCAACGTCGGGCACTGTGTCCTTGAGCCGGTAGCCGGTCAGGCTGAGCTCGGGGAACACCAGCACGTCGATACCCTGTTCCAAGGCTTCGGCGATAAGTTTTTTGTGAGTTTCGAGGTTGGCCTTGAGGTCGCCGAGAACCGGCGAAAACTGAGCAACTGCGATACGAGGCCCGCTACCGGGCCGCCTTACGGCATTTTCCATTGTCTTTTCTCCCGCGCAGTCGCTTTCACTGCGCCTGCGGCCGGCCCGCTATCGGCCTTCCGCTATCAATGGGGGTCATCCCCCCTGTTCTGGTGGCCCGGCGACGCTTTCTTTCGCGCCGGTCTGCCGTGGTCCACGCTTGTCCATGCCGGGTCCCGCCCGACTGCTTTCGCTTTGTGTCTTGTCTGTCTCTTGCCCGTCTATTGCCCGAATGCTGCCCGGTCACTTGCCGGGGCTCCGCAGGGGTACGGTACTCACTTGTTATCGTTGACTAAACACCATTTTGCCCGCTGCGTCCAGCGGTCTTCCCTCAACCGTCCACGCAGCCTAGTTTGGCGGTATGCCAAAGGTCAAAGGGTGCGTAAAAACCGACAAGGGCACCGTGGCGCTCAGCGACTACGAACTGGGCGATCCCGGGCCGGGGCAGGCGCTGGTAAAAATGGCCCTGTCCACCATCTGCGGGTCAGACATACACATCGTTGACGACATCGACGAAGTACCCGCCGGTATGCCGATGGGCCACGAGGCGGTGGGGGTCGTCGAGGCCGTGGGTGACGGTGTCGACCGCTTCAAACCCGGCGACCGCGTGGTGACCTGCTGCCTGTCGAGCTGTGGCAGCTGCGAGCAGTGCATAGACGGCAACCTCAACGTGTGCCAGACCTTTGACGCGCCGATGAACCTGCTGTTCGGCTGCCAGGGCGAAGCCTACATGGCCAACGGGGCAGACCAGAGCATGGCAATCATCCCCGACGGCATGAGCGACCGGCAGGCTATCTTTGCCGCCGACATCATGAGCACCGGCTTCGGCGCCATCGAGCGCGCGGGCGACGTGGAAGGCAAGACGGTGGCCATCTTCGCCCAGGGCCCGGTGGGACTCTGCGTGACGGCTGCCGCCAAGTACTACAAGGCCGGGCGCATCATCACCGTGGAGTCGATTCCCGAACGCGTGGCCATGTCGCGACAACTGGGCGCCGACGAGGTGTTTGACCCCGGTACTGCCGTTGAGTCGATCCTCGAAGCCACCGGTGGATTGGGCGCCCACGTGGCGGTGGAAGCCCTGGGCAAGCAGGTCACCTTCGGCAACTGCCTGGCCTCCACGCGCATGGGCGGCACCATAAGCTCGGTTGGTGTGTACGGAGGCATCGAAGCGCTGAGCGTACCCACCGACGGCAACTTCACTCACCGCAACATAGTCACCACGCTGTGCCCGGCTGGACGCGAGCGACTCGAGCACCTGCTGGGCATAACCGAGTCGGGCCAGGTAAACCTCGAGCCACTGCTCACCCACGAGCACAGTCTCGACGATATAGTGGCGAGCTACGACACCTACCGCTCCCACGACGACGGTGTACTCAAAATCGCCATATCTTGAAGGCTTCCCAAAAGATGGGTATCGGACGCCTCCCCCTTTTATGAAATGAGTGGTTGGTGGAAATCGAGGCAGGTGCGGCAGCTGCGCAGCCGCTTGTCGGACGTGCAACGCCTGCTGTATCCGCTCGTGAACGCCCTCATCCGAGCCTGGGTGGCAGTGCTCCACCGCCGCGGGCGGTTTGAAGAACACGGCCCGCTGTTTGATTACATCCGCGAGGGCCCGCTGGGGTTCGTTACACCTGGCGGCTATAAGTGGTCTTCCGCTGCTGGCGGTACGCAGCTGGGGTGACAGGATTACCGTGCTCAACAGTACATGGATGAAGTTGGTGGGCGGCTGAATCCATGCACGACCAGCAGCACAAGGCGCAGGGGCTCACGGCCTGGCTGGTTTTTCCCGTCGTCATGACGGCCGGCCTGCTGGCAACCGACCGCGCGCTGGCGGCTGGCTGGTCGCTGGTGATCGTGCTCGCGGCGGTGCAGCTGGGCGCCGCCCTCGCGATTGCCATACTCGAACGCGTTGTCCCCCTGCACGCCGAATGGAACCGCGCGCGCGGCGACATCGCCACCGATTTTGGTCACGCCATGGTCTCGGGCAACCTGCTGCCCGAGCTGAGCAAGCCTGCCCTGCTCACCGCCGGCGCTGCGCTGGCCGCCTGGATTGCTTCGACCACTAACATAACCGGCCCCTGGCCGCAGCACTGGAACACCTGGGCGCAACTGGCGCTGGCGCTGGTCGTCGGCGAATTCGGGCAGTACTGGGTGCACCGCTCCGAACACGAACGCGAGTTTCTCTGGCGGTTTCACTCGGTGCACCACAGCGCCCGGCGGCTGTACTGGCTCAACGCGGGGCGTTTTCACCCGGTGGATTTTATGCTGCTGTTCGTCGCCTGGTACCTGCCACTGGTGGCGCTGGGCGCCGGCGAGCAGGTGATAGTGCTGTTCGCGGTGTTCACCGCCATCCACGGCATGTTTCAACACGCCAACGTGCGTCTGCGACTGGGACCGCTCAACTGGATATTCTCCATGGCCGAACTGCACCGCTGGCACCACTCGACCAGGGTCGAAGAGGCCAACAGCAACTACGGCGCCAACCTCATCGTCTGGGACGTGTTGTTCGGCACACGATTTCTGCCCACCGACCGCGAGCCGCCCATTGGCATAGGCATAGAGGCCATGCCTGGTTTTCCGCCCGGCTACCTAGCCCAGCTGCTCGTGCCGCTGCGCTGGCGACAGGTAGTAGCCGAGAGTGCCGGCGGCCAGGATAAAAGCGCCCCTGGCGTCTAGCGCCCGGGGAAGCTGAAAAGGGGTCCGCCCTGCGTCACCGCAGGCAGCCAGCCACGCCCTCACTCCCCTCACGGACCCCGTAGTAACCTTGTTTCACCTGGTTGCAACGCTGGCAACGCA
>CAUZFM010000103.1:0-7384 GCA_963579235.1 uncultured Binatia bacterium (SeqCode) | reverse complement strand
TGTCTTGTATGGCCACGACATCGTCGCCAGCGAGAACTTCGAGGCAGGCCTCGATCAGGAGATTCTCAGCGAAGGGGTCGCCTACCTGCACTGTGGGCTTCATCTGCTCTGATTCTTCTTTGAACTCGGAGGACGCGAGCAGGCTCGCGCCGTGAACACCGTCACGACCAGTGCGCGAGCCAACGTAGAGCACCGGGTTTCCTTCGCCACTCGCCACCGCGCTGAAGATGTTGTCGGCCCTCGCAATGCCCAGCGAAAAAGCGTTGACGAGTATATTGCCGTTATAAGAGGCATCGAAGTTAACCTGGCCGCCTACGGTTGGAACACCCACGCTGTTGCCGTAGTCGCCTACCCCGGAGACGACACCAGAAAGCAGGTAGGGGGTGCGTTCGTCTTCTGGCTCACCAAAGAACAGGGCATTCATGTTAGCCACAGGTCTCGCGCCCATGGTGAAAATATCCCGTAGTATTCCTCCCACACCGGTCGCCGCCCCCTGGTAGGGCTCGACGTAAGAGGGGTGGTTGTGACTTTCGATCTTGAAGATAGCAGCCATCCCACCGCCGATGTCCACGGCTCCAGCGTTCTCGCCAGGCCCCTGCAGCACCGCCGGTCCGGTGACCGGAAACCTCTTGAGATGCACCCGCGAGCTCTTATAACTGCAGTGCTCCGACCACATCACCGAAAACACGCCCAGCTCTTCTATCGTCGGCGTGCGCCCGAGATGCTCGAGGATGGCCGCGTATTCATCTGCGCTGAGGCCATGTTCGGCAGCCAGGCCTTCATCTATGGTTCTGTCGCTGCCGTGAATCACGCGGCTACACCCTTCACTGCCCAGGCCGTGGCCGACTCAAACAAAATCCGCCCATCCACCAGGCCAAGAGCAGGATCGACGGCGTGCTCGGGGTGCGGCATCAGACCAACAACGTTGCCGCGCTCGTTGCACACGCCGGCTATGTTATTCACCGAGCCGTTTGGCGCTGTGTCCGCGTAACGAAAAACGACACCGCCTCTTCCTTCGAGCTCTTCGAGCTTGTTTTTCTCGAGTACATAACAGCCGCAGCCGTGTTTTACCGGGATACGCAGAACCTCGCCGCCCGAGCAGGAAGCAGTGAACGCTGTCGCGGTGTTCGCAACCTCGATCGCTTCATTGCGGCAAACGAAGCGCAAGCCGCTGTTGCGTATAAGCGCGCCCGGCAGTAATCCTGCTTCACATAGGACTTGGAAGCCGTTGCAGATTCCGAGCACCGGGCCGCCTGCGTTCGCAAAACGAGCCACTTCTTCCATCACGGGCGAAATTCTGGCGATCGCTCCTGCCCTGAGATAGTCGCCGTAAGAAAAACCACCCGGCAAAACGACCGCGTCAACTCCCTTGAGGTCGGTATCCTTGTGCCAGAGCATCCGCACCTCGGCGCCGATCACTTCCGCGAGCACGTGCCGGGTGTCTCGGTCATCGTTGGAACCAGGAAAAACTATTACGCCCCAGGTCACGATCAGGCTCCCTGCTCCTCGAGCTTCTCCTCTATGTCGAAGCGGTAGTCCTCGATGACGTCATTGGCTAGCAGGCGACGACACATTTCGTCAACTCGACTTCCCGCGGCTTCGCTTCCCGTAACACCGCTCAATTGAAGCTCGATGTATCGGCCCAGGCGAACATCATCGACGCCGTCGTAGCCCAGGGCCAGGAGGGACGAAGCCACGGCCTTCCCTTGCGGGTCCAGAATCGCTTTCTTGGGAGTCACGTAAACCCTGGCAACGAAATCCATTCCTCCCCCTTCAGCCGGCTACCCGCCGTGCAATCTCCTGGTAGGCGTCTTCAACTCCCCCCATGTCCTGCCTGAACCTGTCCTTATCGAGCTTCTTGCGGGTTTCGATATCCCAGAAGCGGCAGGTATCAGGACAGATCTCGTCTGCGAGCAACACCTTGCCCGAAGAGTCCCGCCCGAACTCCAGCTTGAAATCGACCAGGAGTACTCCCCTCTCGCGCATGAACGGTTCCAGAACGGCGTTCACAGCCAGGGCCTGGCGGTGGATTTCATCAAGTTCCTCGCGCGTGGCCCAGGAAAAGATCAGGATGTGCTCGTCGTTGATCATGGGATCACCGAGGTCATCGTCCTTGTAGAAATACTCGACGATGGGTCGCGGCAGCGATTCACCTTCCGGCCGCCCACAACGTTTCTGCAGGCTGCCAGTGATGATGTTGCGCACCACCGTTTCAACCGGAATGATCTCGACCTTGCGCACCAGCATTTCGCGCTCGGATGGACAGTCAACAAAATGATTGTCGATTCCGTTCTCCCTCAGCAACTCAAAGAAGCGGCGGGATATCCTGTTATTGAGGATCCCCTTGGACTCGATGCTGCCTTTTTTCTGCGCGTTGAACGCGGTCGCGTCATCCTTGAAATAGAACATCAGGAGCTCCGGATCGTTGGTCTCGTAGATGCGCTTGGCCTTACCCTCCGCAATCATTTTTCCACTTGTCTCCATGGTCATACTCCCTCCTTTATCACGCGATCAAATACTTCGTGCGCATGGCCCAGGGCAGCCTTTATATCAAATGCCTTCTCGAGCCTGCTGGCGTCGAGCACGCGGCTTATATCGGCATCTTTTTCCGCGTTGGTGCGAAAATCACCTTCCGCCAGTGCGCAACGCTGAACCCAGCGGTATGCTTCGTCGCGGGAGATCCCCTTTTCCACCAGGGCCAAAAGAATTTTCTCCGAAAACATCCTGCCGCCGGTACGCTCCAGGTTAGCGGCCATTGCTTCTGGCCGAACCTCCATGCCGGTAACCACCGAGGTCATGCGCGCGAGCATGAAATCAAGCGCAATCGTCGAATCGGGTGCTATCACCCGCTCCACCGAGGAATGCGAGATGTCGCGTTCGTGCCACAGGGCTATGTTCTCAAGTGCGGCAAGTGAATTGGCACGAACCAGGCGCGCCAGCCCACTTATGTTCTCGGTCAGTATGGGGTTGCGCTTGTGAGGCATGGCAGACGAGCCTTTCTGCCCCTTGCTGAAGGATTCGAGAACTTCCCCCACCTCGGTTCTCTGCAGGTGTCGTATTTCAGTCGCGAAACGTTCCAGTCCACCCGCCAATACAGCCAGGGTACAGAAGAACTCAGCATGCCGATCCCGGGGAACCACCTGTGTGGCCACCGGCTCGACCGCCAGGCCAAGCCCGTCGAGAACCTCGGCCTCGATGTCCGGGCCATTTACACCGTAAGTGCCTACGGCACCAGATAATTTACCGCTGGCTATCGTCTCTCGCGCGGTGAGTAACCGGACCCGGTCTCGTTGGAGCTCGGCGTACCAACCGGCCAACTTGAGACCAAAGGTAGTGGGTTGCGCGTGGATACCGTGAGACCGACCGGCGGTAGGGGTGTCTCGATGCTCCCTCGCCCGCGAGCGCACGGCCTCCATCAGCGTTGAGACGCCTTCGAGCAGCTGGTCTGCGGCTTCGACCAGCTGCAAGGCAAAAGTGGTGTCAAGAACGTCGGAGGACGTCATTCCGTAGTGCAGGTAACGACCGTCTTCCCCCACGCTTTCGGCGACGGCACTGACGAAAGCTATCACGTCATGATGCACTTCCGCCTCGATTTCAGCCACGCGTGAGCCGTCGACACTGGCTTTTGCGCGAATGCGACCTGCCGCGTCGACCGGGATAACCGAGCGCCTGGCAAGTGCCTCGCACACGCGGATCTCGACTTCGAGCATGAGGTCGTAGCGGTGCTGGTCCGACCAAGTCGAACCCATTCGATCCCTGGTGTAACGAGGTATCATAATTTCAGTAAGGCCGGTTCAGCCGGCTAGTTCCCACTACAAACAAACCCGGTGCAGTCAGGCGCTCCCGGTATGGCCGAAACCACCAGAACCCCTGTCCGAGGGCTCGAGCTCTTCGACCTCGTAAAGATCCGTTACCGCGACCGGACAAATCACCAACTGCGCAACACGCTGTCCCGGCTCTATACGAACCATCTCTTTGCCGAAGTTAGCAACGATAACCGCCACCTCGCCCCGGTAATCCGGGTCTATGGTCCCCGGAGAGTTAGGGACGCATAATCCCTGCTTGAGAGCGAGGCCGCTACGCGGCCTTACTTGGCCCTCGTATCCCCGGGGTATGGCAATCGCAAACCCACAGGGGATTGCTGCGCGTTCGCCCGGCGCCAGCTCCAGCGCAAGTTTGAGGGCCGCTCGAAGGTCCATTCCCACCGAGCCCTCGGTCATGCGTTGCGGCAGGTCGACGCTGGCGTCTCCAACCCGCGCTATGGCGATTTTCAACCCCACACGCAGGATCCCACTTCAGGGTAGGGGCAAGGAGACGGTGCCCACGCCGGCATCGCCCACCAGGGCCAGCCCCGCCCGGTCAGTACTGAGTATATCGAGCGCAATCTCCATTACTTGTTCGTTGCTCACCGCGCGGACTTCGGCCACGATCTCGTCTACTGCAATCTCGCGCCCGAAGTAGAGCTGATTACGGGCTATGCGGCCCATCCGACTCTCCATCGACTCGAGGGACAACAGGCAGGCCCCTGCTATCTGCTCGCGCGTGCGGACGAGTTCGCCGGGGTCCAGACCTTGCAGCTTGATAGCCGTGAGCTCCTGGAAAACCAGGTCAAGCACTTCCTTGATGTCGGCTCCACCGGTGGCCGCGTAAATACCCGTGTATCCTATGTCTCGGTAAGGCGAAAGAAACGCGTACACCGAGTAAGCCTTGCCCCGCTCCTCCCTCACGGACTGGAAGAGGCGCGAACTCATTCCTCCCCCCAGCGCAGCTATGAGTACTTCTGCTGCCGCGTAACGAGGGTCGGTTACCGATATGCCGGGGAAGCCGAGAAGAAGATGAGCCTGGTCCAGCTCGCGCTCGCAAACAAACACACCCGGGTTGTAATCCGGTCGGTCGGTTTCACTTTCTCCAACGGCGGGAACAAGGCCGGCAAATTTCTCACGGCACCAGTCCACCAGCTGTTCGTGGTCAACCGCACCCGCGGCTGACACCACGATGTGGTCCGAACGAACGGCCTTTCTTGCCTGCGCAAGTATTTCATCGCGGCTGATAGTCCCGACACTGGCAACCGTACCCGCCACCGGTAAGCCCAGCGGATGACCGGGCCACCAGGAGTGGAGGTAAAAATCGTAGATGTAGTCCTCGGGGATCGCTTCCGCGTCCTGAATCTCATGTATGATCACTTCCCGCTCGAGTTCTATATCCTCCGAGAGAAAAGTGGAGTTGACCAGAAGGTCGGCAAGGACATCGACAGATAGCTCGAGATGTTCTGCGAGAGTGCGGGTCAAAAAGCAGGTCTGCTCCTTGTCGGTGAAGGCATCGATGGTGCCGCCGACACCTTCGATCTCTTCAGCAATCTGGCGCGGGGTTCTCTTCTCGGTGCCCTTGAAAAACAAGTGCTCGAGAAAATGACATACGCCGTTGGTCGACTGGCCCTCGTGGCGAGAGCCGGTCTCGAGCCACACGCCGAGGGATACAGAGGGGACGTCGCGCACCGACTCGGTAACGACCCGCAGGCCGTTCTCGAGCCGGGTAGAGCGAACTTCAGGCGCCAACGCTGGCTTCGGCCTCCCCGTCTTGATCCTGAGGAGCGTCCTTGAGGCTCAGGCGAATCTTGCCCTGCCGGTCCACCTCCAGCACCTTGACCCGAACCTGCTGGCCTTCCTTGACGACGTCGGTCACGTTCTCGACTCGCTCTTCGGCAAGCTGCGAGATGTGAACCAGACCGTCGGTGCCCGGCAGTATTTCGACAAAAGCACCGAATGCCATGATCTTACGTACGGTGCCATCGTAGATGCGGCCGATTTTTGGTGAAGCTGTCAGCCCCTCGATGATGTCCTTTGCCTTGAGCAGAGAGTCCCTGTCCGACGACGCTACCAGCACCGTGCCGTCATCCTGCACATCGATCTTGCAACCGGTCTGCTCGACGATACCGCGTATCACCTTACCGCCGGCACCGATGACATTACGGATCTTATCAGGATCGATTTTCATCGTCTCGATTCGCGGCGCGTACTCCGACACTTCTTCGCGAGGTGCCGCAAGACCCTTGGCCATCTCGCCAAGGATGTGCAGGCGACCGTCCCGTGCCTGGTAGAGCGCGTCGCGCATTACGTCCCGAGGGATACCGTCGATCTTGATGTCCATCTGCACCGCGGTGATACCCTTCTCGGTACCCGCAACCTTGAAGTCCATATCGCCCAGGTGATCTTCGTCACCGAGGATATCGGAAAGCACAGTGTGCTCGCCATCCTCGCGAATGAGCCCCATCGCTATGCCCGCTACTGGAGCCTTGATCGGCACGCCGCAGTCCATCAAAGCAAGAGCTCCACCGCAGACTGAAGCCATCGAAGACGAACCATTCGACTCGGTGATCTCAGACACGACACGGAAGGTGTACGGAAAGTCCTCAGCGTCGGGTAATACCGGGGTGAGGGCTCGCTCGGCCAACATGCCGTGCCCAATTTCCCTGCGCCCGGCACTGCGCAGCATCTTGGCTTCACCAACGCAGTAAGGAGGAAAATTGTAGTGCATCATGAAACGCTTGAAGTGATCGCCCGCCAGTGAATCGATTCGCTGTTCATCGGCGCCTGTACCAAGCGTCGCCGTAACGAGGGCCTGGGTTTCACCACGCGTAAACAGCGAGCTACCATGCGTGCGCGGGAGCACTCCGGTCTCTACTGAAATGGAACGTACGTCCGCCAGCCCGCGGCCATCGAGGCGCTTGTGGTCCTTGGTGATCGCACCGCGAACCATTTCCTGCTTGACGACTCCGAGGGCAGCACTGACATCGCCACCGCGCTCGGCCAGTTCCTCGGGAAGCCCTTCCATAAACTCCGCCTTGAAGGCGTCGAGAGCGGCGTAACGCTCAAGTTTTTCCTTGACGGAATAAGCTTTCTCAAGTCCCGTAGTCGCGAGTTTGCGGACCTTCTCGATGAGTTCATCATCGCGCTCCGGCTGAACATAGCTGCGCTTCTCGCGTCCGGCCTCTGAAGCGAGCTTCTCCTGGGCATCGATTATCGGCTGTATGGCCTCGTGTCCCTGGTAGAGCGCATCGAGAATCTCGTCTTCGGCAACTTCGCCAGCTCCACCCTCTACCATCACTATGGCGTCGCGGCTCGCGGCCATCAGAATGTCGATGTCGCTGTTCTCCATCTCGTCAACACCGGGGTTGATCACGACTTTACCGTCAACACGGCCGAGCCTGACAGCACCCAGGGGGCCAGCGAAGGGAATATCGGATATCGTCAACGCCGCCGAGGCACCGATGAGACTTGCCACATCGGGACCCGCAGTGCGGTCGTAAGACAGCACGGTGGCAATGATCTGGGTTTCAAAGCCATAGCCCTTGGGGAAAAGCGGACGTATGGGCCGGTCGATTATA